>CAYRXI010000157.1:3352-3611 GCA_964428255.1 uncultured Candidatus Sumerlaeota bacterium | reverse complement strand
TGACTATGGTTGTGCCTATCGCTGTGATTATTGCATCGGCGGCGAGCTGGGCTTTCGCCTGCGAAACCTTGATAACACCATTGAGGAAATGAAATATCTGAGTGCGCTTGGTATAAAGGAGCTATGGATAAAAGACCTTACTTTTGGTGTAAACAAGGGGCGTACCATTAATCTTTTAGAACGAATGCTTAGAGAAAATTTGAATTTTACCTGGGTGTGCTTATCGCGAGCCAATGTGCTGGACGAAGAACGTCTGAGA
>CAYRXI010000157.1:0-3332 GCA_964428255.1 uncultured Candidatus Sumerlaeota bacterium | reverse complement strand
GGAAACTGCCAGTGATGAACTGCTCAGCCTTTATTCCAAAGGTGTAAACCGTGAACTGGTGCGGCGTGCGATTGAGCTTTGCAAAAAGGTAGGCATCCGGGTACTGGCACATTTCATTCTCGGCTTACCCGGGGACACTGAAGAAAATATCCGGCGCACAATTGAGTTTGCGCTGGAGTTAGACCCGTATTTTGCCTCGTTTAACATCGCAATGCCCAGAATGGGCACCAAATTCAGAGAAGAAGCCTTGCGGCAGGGGTTAGTCGACGATGATGTTACCGTGCTGGATAATTCAATTTCGTTTCCCGTCTACGAAACACCGGAATTAAGCAGGGAGCAACTCTGGAAATTGCGTAATATAGCTATTCGGCGCTTCCATCTACGTCCACGCTATATTCTGCGCCGTTTGCTGGGTGTCCGCTCAACATACGAACTCCGTACCCTTTTTTCTCAGGGCATTTCTCTCCTCCTCACCACCAGAAAATAACCGGACTATCCTTGCTGGGCAAAAGGAGAAAATGGAGCAAATTGTCTGGCAGGCGAACAGGCTGGTGCTTATAATATCCACACTTTTCGTGTCTGAAACAATCCGGCCGAGGCAAAATCGTTCTGGACCTTAACCAACCCCCTTGATTATTTTTCATCTTATTTAGAAAACCCCGTTGCGGATACAAAAGGTGTAACTTTCGGTTATTATGCTGATGCCAACGGCTGGATTTTATACAGCTGGGGTCCAGACCGTGATGAAAACAGGCGAGATAAATGGGACATTGAGCCAGATGTAGAAGTGATTTATCGGAGCGAAATTAGCCAACCATCAAACAATTTAATTGCTGGCGCCAGCTCTGCACTCGCCCACGAAGACTATACTTATAACCCGACCAATGGCACAGAGAGTCCCGGTGATATCTGGCGGATAAAATAACAATCGCAGGAACGTTATTCTATCGGTGATTAAAAAAACGTATCTGAATGTACTATATATTAAAGATTATCAATATATTGCAATCTTCGCATTTTTTGACTCAACAAATTCAGGAGTTCACTAATCTCGCACATAGGCAAAAAGGATCTCAGTGAACAAATTTCCTTGCGTAAAGCAACGAGTCTCTCTGAATCCTCGGTTATAGTTTCAATCTGCTCGGACAAACGTAAAAACGTCTGAGACCTTTTTAATGTTGTGGGGGGGGAAAACCAGCACACACCACGAAAGGTCAAGCGATGTAAAGTCGTGGGTCCAAATTTGTGTAGCGAATCAAGATGTGTGGGAGTTAAATAGCCTTTGTGTTCCGCAAAGCCATATTGTGGGAATTCATAGTGATATGCGAACATCAGGCGGTCGCGGAAGACTTTGGCAATGATAGAGGCAGCTGCAATGGCACGGCATTTCTGGTCACCTTTAATAATCGCCAGCTGCGGGATTTTAACTTCAGGCAGAGGTAATGCATCCGTGAGGATAAAATCCGGCTGAGGTGTTAAAGCAGAAATTGCCCGCTTTGCTGCCAGTTTGGTTGCAGCCAGAATATTTAACCGGTCAATTTCCTCAGCAGTTGCCAGTCCGACAGCCCAGGATATTGCCACACTCCCAATGAGTTCCAGTAGCTGTAAGCGTTTCTCCGGCGTTAAGCGTTTGGAATCGTCCAGTCCGGGCAGACGTGCTTGTGCCGGCAGGATAACTGCTGCAGCCACTACAGGTCCTGCCAGTGGTCCTCGTCCTGCTTCGTCAACTCCCGCAATCATGCTACTTCCTTGTAAAGCAAAGTGTTTTTCGTTTTTTAACATCTATCTATAAGTCCAGCACTTTAAATCATAAGTCAGGAGGTTCAGATAAAATGTCTTTTTAGTAACTTGAGTGCAAAATCCAGCACTTAGGACTCATTCTTGGGCTGCACGGCGAGGAACAGCGGGACGTGGCTGAGGTAAATATTGAACCGCAGGTTGCATTCTAACAGGCTGCGGGAACAGGTTCATTAATTGATAAATCTCCTTGGGGATATCACAGCTGATGGGTAGTCCTAATTTTTTGACATCTTCGCAGGTAATAGGATGGTCGTGTGTCCAGTGCCCTTTGACCAGCAGGTCAGCTAATTCTTCGGCTTTTTCTTCTTCTATCTTATCACGCAGTAAATTAAACACAGCTTCCTTAACCTGACGAATTGCCTTTTTGCTGATGTCCGCCAGAATCAGGGTCTGGTCATCAATGCGGTTTTTATCTTTTTGCTCCAGCACTGAGAGGATTGATGCCGCCGGATATTGCCCCAGCTGTGGGTCTACAGGACCAAGCACGGCATTCTCGTCCATTACAATTTCATGTGCTGCCAGCGCAATTAAGGTGCCTCCGGACATCGCATAGTGGGGGACGAACACGGTCACTTTACCTTTATGGCGTTTTATGGCGTGTGCAATCTGGAGTGCTGCCAGCACCAGCCCTCCGGGCGTATGCAATACCAGGTCAATTGGTACTTCCGGGTCTGTCAACCGTATTGCCCGAATCACTTCTTCTGAGTCATTGATATCTATGTAGCGAAATAGCGGAAACCCTAAAAGCGACATTGTCTCCTGCCGATGAACCAGCAAGATAACTCTGCTGCCGCGTTTCTTTTCAATTTTATGCATAAGATTCATCCGCGCCGATTCCAGCATCTTACGTTTCAGGGCAGGCTGGATTAACAACAGAATGAAGAAGAGCCAGAAAATCATATTAAAATCCATCTGCATATAGCCACCCGATAGGTTTGTGAATCTTATGCTTTTACAAGGAAATTACAGAAAAATATTACAACTTAATCCCGCGTATGATGCAAGGTAAAATTGGACATAAAAAGTGGTTATGCTTTTTTAGGTAAATTTAATAATAAAGCCAGGAAATGATAAAACAATCTGCGTTTTTAATAACGATATGAGGGTAGTGCCATAAAAGTGTTGGAAAATTGGCTTACCACATAAGATTTGGTATGTTGATAATTTCTCTTAATTTTAACCTAGTGATTCAACTCCTTCCTTTTTAACTTCTTCTTTTCTATCTGCCAGAATTTCATAGAAGATGATCTACGCACTACCCCTACCATACAAACTCCCTGAACTTTGATAAATCAAAGATAACAAGGAATTAGCTTGATTAACTTATTCTTTTTCCTTTGTTGCAAAGTTAATATTTGTTCATAAGAAAAACGACGTTGGTTAACAATTGTTCTTTGACATAAAAGGGTAAAAATAGACGATAGAGGTTATATACTAACCCCTTGAGCAATGCCTCAATCTTTTTACGAGACTCCAAAATACTGCGTATTGTATCTCCAAACTTGCGCTTAATTACTGAAGGCACACTCTCA
>CAYRXI010000156.1:0-3785 GCA_964428255.1 uncultured Candidatus Sumerlaeota bacterium | reverse complement strand
GGCTTGATTATTGTTGCCGATTGTCGCAATAATGTAGACCAGGTAAAGGAATTACTGCAGACAGAAATTCAACCATTACTGGAAATATGGAACAAAAATATGTCAGAGTCTCCCGCGCTTGTTGCTCAACTGGTTAAAGGCTACTTGGTAATTGGCAGAGAGCCGGAGCTCCTGCAAAAGACAATTGAAGCCATCAAAAAAGATGAACCCACTGGATTTACTGAATCGCAATTCTATCAGAACTTACGTGCCAATGTGCCTAATAGTCGGTTAACTATTGCCTACGATTTCCGCTCTACAATTCAGAACTTAAAAAAGAGAGGCGATACAGGGCTAAACAAATTTCTGGTGCGGAGTGGCTTGGATAATCTGAATTATGTTCTGGGCAGTCCTGATTTTGCTGGACGGGGAATTAACCAGGCATTCAGAATTGCGTTTACGGGTTCACGCCAGGGTGTTCTTGGCTGGCTGGATGAACCCGGTCCTCTGGGTTCCTTGCGCTTCTTTTCGCCGGATACTCATCTACTTTTGGCGGCGAGAATTAAACGTCCTGAGTTTATGCTTGCAGACATAATTAACTGGATGCGTGAGGATTTTAATCCAACTCCAGAAGAAGCAGCAGTAGAAAAAGAAGAAGTACAAATCGTTCAGCAATTTGCCGCATGTTTCGGTAATGAAATTGCAATTGGTTTACAGAATCCAGTTCTCCCTGTGCCCAACATTCAAATAGCCATTGAGCTGTTAGATGAGATAAAGTTTGATGATTTGTTGTTAAGCCAGATTGACAAATTTAATTCAGCCAATCCCGATAGAAAAATAGTAATGAAAGCTAAAAACTATCGTGATCATCTCATTGTCACGCTCTCGTCCAATAATTGGAAGGTGGACATTTCGTACGTTGTCTTGCAGGACTTTCTGGTACTTGGTCCGGGCGAACCTTTCTTACGCCATACTATTGACATCTTTAAGGAAAACAATTCATTAATGGATGAGTACGCCTTCACTCAACAATTACCGCAAACCGGACAACTCAATGTCTCCTTTCTGCTATATCAAGACCTGGCACGCTCAATGCCACAAATCCTGAAAAAGGTTCTTGCAGGAATACCTAACAGCACACGTTCCCGGCTTCCGGATTTTGAATTTATGAGTCGTTATCGTGCAGCAGGCATCAGTTATGCAATTTCCGGCGAAAAATACATTGATTTTTACATTAAAGGCTCGGGCGGCGTTGATTTCAATATGGGGGGGGCATTGCCATTGGTTGCCAGTTTGATAATGCCACAGTTAATCTCACAGGACCTAAATCATAAACTTGACATTACACAGGCTCGTCTCAAAGCCACCGCCTCTGCACTGGAAAGCTTTTATGATGATTATAACCGCTATCCGGAAATTTTAGAAGAACTTACTCCACCTGCTTCCTATCTGGATGCAATTCCCGAAGACCCCTTCTCAGAAAACGGTTCAAAACCCATATATTATTCTGTCAACCAGACAAAAGATGCCTACGTCTTATATAGTGTTGGTCCTGATGGCATAGATGGACTTGGGAGCATTGCATATGACCCTTCAAATGGAACTACAAGCGCAGGAGATATCATCCTGAGAGGTCAGCGGAGAAATCCATAGTTGAGTTTTCATTTGCAGAATTGCAAATTATCCTGTAATGTTTGACTGATTAGAAGTTAGTTATTATTAGAAACAATTCAGATTGTTAAACCTTTTGGTTAATACGCTTCACTCTTATTATGTTTCTGGAGCTGGATAATTTATCGGTAAAATTTTATCATCGTCTAATTTTAGATTCTTTGAACTGCAATATGGATAGTCGCGCCATCGGGTTGCTCGGACCTAATGGTGCCGGAAAGAGCACACTTATTCGCACCCTCCTCGGATTTATAAAACCCAGTTCAGGCACTGCTCGCGTTGCGGGGCTGGACATCAGAAAGGATTCTCTCCGTTTACGTTCACTCGTCGGGTATATGCCAGAGCATGAGAGCTTCATTTATGGACTCACTCCGGTGCGTTTATTACGTTTTATGGGGGAACTATGTGGGATGTCACCCAAAGATGCAATGGAGCGTGCTCACGAGGTATTATTCTATGTTGGACTCGGAGAAGTGCGCTATCGCAATGTTGAGACTCTTTCTCTGGGGATGCAGCAGAGAGTGAAACTTGCGCAGGCGCTCGTTCACGGTCCTAAATTACTTATTCTGGATGAACCTACCAATGCGCTTGACCCTGCTGGCCGTCAGGAAATGCTTAACCTTATCCGCGATATCTTAAAAAATAGTGAGTCACACATAATTCTTTGCTCTCATATCTTGAAAGATGTGGAGTATTGCTGTGAGGATGTAATAGTGTTAAATAAAGGGGAAATTATTCTTACTGGCAATATTAATAAGCTAAGAACAGTAGACGAAAAGGTTTATGATATAAAAATTAAGGGTAATATTGACCGTTTTATTGCCGACCTCTCTCAGTTTGGATGTCAATGCAGCTTGCGTGAACGAGATGTGATTCGTGTAGTTCTCCCACAGGAGCAAAGAACTGAACTCCTGTTTGAAATGGCAAGAAAAAACAACATACAGCTGCGTCATTTCTATTACAAAAGAGATACTCTGGAAGATATTTTCCTGCAGGCACTTGAAGATAGCGAGCAAAAAGAAGCCTTTGCAGTTAATGGGAAAAACGAAGGGAATAACAACTTATTAAAACGGTGAGTTGAAGCTTAATAGCGTATTTATTACTAAAAATTTCAGAGAAAAATAAGCAATAACATACAGCTTTATGCCAATTTATGAAAATACTTATAAAACCTGGAATGGTCAACCGCGGCCTCTTCTTTATCGTCTTTTAGCTTTTCCTAAGTTTACTTATTTACAGGTGAAAAGTAAGCGAATGCAAACAGTTTTCATTCTGGCTTGGTTCCCCTTCATTTTATTCACACTTTATATCTATGCCAGAGTGAATGTTCAATTGCTCAAAACTTTTGAAATCCCATTACAACTGCTACCAGAAATTAATAGTTCTTTCTTCTTGGCTTTTTTAATGATACAACTGCCCTTTCTCTTCTTTTTCAGCCTTACAGTTGGACCGCGCTTAATCTCAGTGGACATCAAACATCAGGCACTGCCGATGATTTTGTCTAAACCTATAAGTCGCTGGCAGTATATCTTCGGTAAATTTTTAGTATTGTTTTTGTTATTATCCATACTCTCCTGGGTACAAGTGGTGTTGTTATTTATATCACAAACCGCTGCTGTTCCATCAACCAGTGAGTGGCGGCAAAATTTCTGGAAGGAATACTTCTGGCTTCTGCCCAAAATTATCCTGTTCTCAATGGTGATTATTGTCAGTTTAAACTTATTGGTATTGTTTTTTTCCAGCTTAACTGATAATGTTCGGTTTGCAACCACTTACTTTATTATGTTTATCATTGGCAGTATGATTATTTCTGGAATTGCTTCAGAGATTTTTCACTCAGAGCATTGGAAAACATTGTCACCTCTTTATTCAGTTATTAATATTGGCTATAGTCTATTCGGAACTCAAAAAAGAACAGATGTTCCCCCGCTAATGGCATGGATGTATTTTTTATTTCTCTGGACCGTGTGCTTAATTGGTATTGCCAGGGCTGTAAGGGCGTTTCAACTCTATCGTGAGTAAGGTTAACTAAGAAAATGTTAGATAAAAAACCAATTATTGAACTGGAGAACCTCTCACGGTGGTATGGTGAAATTCTGGGTATTAATCGTATAACTGCAACAATTATGCCTGGA
>CAYRXI010000155.1:0-3952 GCA_964428255.1 uncultured Candidatus Sumerlaeota bacterium | reverse complement strand
TGCCGCCAGGTGCAGTGCCGGGTAGCTATGTTCGGATGGGATAACCGCTGAAAGCATCTAAGCGGGAAGCCCACCCCAAGATTAGGATTCCCGGGTTTATGCTTGCTCTGCTTCGGCAGAGTGAGCTTTGCCCCTGAAGGCTCCCGGTAGACTACCGGGTATATAGGCGGTAGGTGTAAGTCTGGCAACAGATTGAGCTTAACCGTCCTAATCAGCCGTGCGGCTTAATGGCTCTACTGGCTTAATCCTTCATGCTGGTTCTTCAGACCCTTTTTGAAAATAAAGCAGAGTGAAAAGATTAGACCCTTTTCGCTCTGCTTTTTTATAAATTCTTTTGCGTAAAATTTAAATTCTCCGGCGTCTATGGCGAGGGGGAGACACCCGGCTCCATTCCGAACCCGGCAGTTAAGCCCCTCTGCGGCGATGATACTGCCCTGGTAACGGGGTGGGAAAGTAGCACGACGCCGGATTTTTATTTAAACCATTTTTTCAATATGTGCAAACAACCCCGTAATCTTCTATAATTTTTTTTGAACTTTAAATAAGAATCCTTTGGTGTAAAATTAAGATTGGTTATGAAGACTCTGCATATTACTAATGAAAAAAAACACAATATATTCACTGCTGATTATTTTTCTTTTTAGCGCAGTGGCTTTCTTTTACGGCTTAGGAAAACTCAAGTTCTACGACACAATTTAATCCCGCCTGTTATTAATAGCCAAGGAGATGATAGAGCAAGGTAATTGGTTACTCCTCAGCTTGAAGGACGTGCCCACCTTACAAAGACACCTTTATTTTACTGGCTGGTAGCACTAACCATCAAACTTTTTAAGTCAACCGCAGAATGGGTGGTAAGAGTTCCTTCGGCACTTGGAGCTGCTGGGTGCTTAATTGCAATGTATTTTCTGGGAAGAATACTTATGCCCGATGCAAACTTGCCAGCAGTATATTTACCTTTAATTTTAGGGACAATGTTGTTATTTCGTTACTGCGCACGCCTGGGTGAACTTGATATGTTAATGACTTGCTTTTCCACTTCTGCACTCCTGTTCTTCTGGTAATTTAACAAAATCCAACGTGTCTTACCCGGACTTCTTTTTTACATAATGCTGGGGATTATCTTTATTTACCAAAGGTCCTCTGGGGGTAGTAATCGTTTTACTAACTATCTTCGTTTATAGTTTAATATATCAGCAAATGCGATTTTTAACCAAACTTCCGTGGAAAACAGGATTTATTTTAGTGGCGATAATTTTGGGGTCCCTGGACAGTTTTCGTTGTTCACACCCAGCCCACCTTTTGGATAGTTATAACTAAAGAGACGTTGGGACGGATAGCTGGAAAATCTGCCGTATTCTACCGATATAACATTTTATTTAAGCGAATTTTAAAGTTTTTATTATCCCTGGAGCTTATTATACGGGGCTATAATTTATCAGGTAGTTAATTTTATAGTTGATGGATCTAAGTGGAAACGAGATTGGAATTTTTTTAATCCTTACACTGTATTCACCCCAATCTGGCTTCTCAGTTCTTTATTTATTTTAACAATAATCAAGAGTAAACGATTTTACTATAGAGTTATTATGTTACCGCCAGTAGCATTATTGAGTTATCAGTTACTTGAAGAAATACAGAAAAAGTGGAGATATATCATACCCAGAAATCTGCAGCTTTTAATGATAATTATAGGTGGCGGAATAATAATTTTAAGCTCGCAGATTAGGCACCCAGATGTTCATCCCATATTAAATGGTCAACATATCCCCTTAGCTTCATACATTTTATTGACGGTGGCTTGCGGATTAATTGGTTGTGCTCTTTTTTCTGAGGAGAAAGTAAAAGGCTTAATTAACGGTATTGTTATAGCCACATTAATTATCTTTGTCTATCATACTGAATTTATCTCTGATAGGATTATTGCTCAGCGCTCACCTTATTTTGCCGCACAAAAAGCCTTACAAATATTAGAAACAAACCAGGCGCAAGAAATATATTGAATACGACGAATTAAACCACGCTGTGCATTATTATTTAGGATTTAAACCACGTTTTATTGGTGGTTATACATCTTTGCAGGAATACTATGCTGAGACATTAATGCCTGAAAATATTTTACTGATCACAACACGGCAGTACTGTCTAAAACTACCAGAAGAGTTTCAGCAAACTGCGAATTTATTTTATACCTCACCAGAAACTTTTTATCCGGCTAAAAAAAGACTGTATCTCTTCTCTTGCTATAAGTGAGAAAGTTGTTAATAACAATGTTATTGATTATGTAAATCAATAATCTGCCGGAGGATTCGGATATAGTCAGGGTCAGTGCCACAACAGCCACCAACTATATTAGCGCCGTTTTTAATTATATTAGTAAGATGTTTCTCCATATCCGGTCCTAACTCATACACCGTTAAACCATTGACCAGCTTGGGCTGACCAGCATTCGGCTGAGCAATTAGCAATTGATCGGTTTGCGAACGAAACTCCTTTATCAATCCTGCCATTTCTGCAGGTACCAGACTGCAATTTGAACCAATAACATCTGCCCCCGCTTCCAGCATAACATTAACAGCAGCTGGGACTGTAACACCTGTAAGTGTGCGAAAACCAAGCGGTGTCTTATTGAAGGTCATACAAGCAATAACCAGCAAATCGGAGTTTTCTTTAGCAGCCTTAATCGCCGCTTGTACCTCTTCCAGAGATGACATAGTTTCAATGATTAAGGCATCTGCTCCACCAATAACCAGAGCCTTCACCTGTTCACTAAAGACGTCATAAAATTGCTCAAAAGTGCAGTTTCCAAATGGTTCAATAAATTCCCCGGTTGGACCAATATCACCTACCACATAATAACTAAATTCAGGAGCTGCTTCTCTTGCCAGTATGGTGTTACGTTCATTTATCTCCAGAACTTTATCTTCCAGATTAAACTTTGCCAGTTTTAGTCTGTTAGCGCCAAAGGTATTAGTAGTAACAAATTGCGCTCCTGCTTCAACATACTGGCGATGAATGGATTTGATAATTTCTGAGTCACTCAGCTCGGGACAACTACCAGGCTGTATCCCTTGCTTGAAGAGCATAGAACCCATTGCACCATCAAAACATCTTACTTCGGCACGAATAAAACTCCAAAGTTTTTCCTTCTTCGCCGTCATACAAAAGATTCTCCATCCTCAAGAAGTAGATAATTAAACTATCTAAATTACAGATGGTTGCAAAATCCCAAGATAATGTCAACGTTTATTACCTCATAATGTTCTTGCGGTGATAAAATGTTTTCACTTGATTATCTGTAACAAACGCTAAAAAATCAGCTACTTATATTTTCAATTTATCACTATGGCTGTTGATTTACATCTACACTCCAGTGCTTCTGATGGAGGCTTTACTCCGCGTCAAGTCGTAGAACATGCCCATATCATCGGGCTAAAGTGTATTGCACTAACCGACCATGACACAGTTGCGGGACTGAATGAAGCCGAGATTAGAGCAAAAGAACTAAATTTACCGTTCATTCCGGGTATAGAGATGACTGCCCTTGACCGTGGTCAGGAAGTGCACATCCTCGGGTATTTTATTGACCGAAATTGTGAGTTATTGTTAAAGAATATTCAGGAAGTAAGACAGCGAATTGAGCGAAGAGTATCACAGATAATAAGCAAATTAGCCCGCTTAAATATTAACGTTACGCTGGAAGAGGTAAAAGAGATAGCTAAAGGCGGAACCCTCGGACGACCGCATATTGCGCGGATTATGGTTAATAAGGGATACGTGAGAACAAACCAAGAAGCCTTTGAAAAATACATTGGTGAGGGACAACCGGCATACGTTGAAATAGAAGATGCAATGTCGCCGGAGGAAGCCTATCATCTAATAACCGAGTGCGGGGGCATACCTGCCATAGCCCATCCGGGATTTCTTGGACGCTCCAAGATGCTGGATGATGATG
>CAYRXI010000154.1:0-4388 GCA_964428255.1 uncultured Candidatus Sumerlaeota bacterium | reverse complement strand
AATCGCAACCCACTCCATATCTTCGCAATTAGCATAGTTTTTCTCCGCCTCAGCAATATTGGTTGCCACTCGCCAGAGCATCTCCTCTGGTGTCTCTATGACATTTCCGTCGTCGTCTTTTTTCAGATAGCGCTTTTCCAGCACTACTAAGGCATTCGCTGAGAATTGCGGTTTTTCTCTCGGCGGTAAGGTTGAGGGGGGGGTAAAGAATTTCTTTACCGCTAACGCTGGATCAAATTTATCTAATTTTGTGATTAACACGGTCTAACCTCGAAAAATAATTTAAAAATAATTTTTTGGCAAAAATACAATATATTGGATTCAACCATTATTTAAAACCCCATATATTGTCGTCAACAACAAAATTATAAACACAAAAATTTTTTAAAAAATTGAGATTACAGGAGTTATGAAAAGAAACAATTAAGCAAAAAATAAAAATATCTCGCAAAAAAAAACAAAAACGTCGCCTGTTTCTTATAAATATTTGGTATAACTGGAGTTATACTATGTTACCGATTTTTACCATCTCCCTGTTTACTTGTATTAATTTCAGGTGCAAAGAGACGTATTTAATGATAAGTGTAATAAAATCAAGGAGAAAGAGTTAAAAAGATGTTATAAAATTCGTCGGATTATGGAAGGTGGAAATATAAGAGAGTTTTTGCTTAAACAAATAAAAAAATGGGTCGTAGAGGACTCGAACCTCTAACCTACTGATTAAGAGTCAGCTGCTCTACCAAATTGAGCTAACGACCCATTCCGAAATTTAAAATTAAAAATAAATGTAAAAAACAAAATATATTCTATCCAACCCAGGAATTGTAAATCAAGCTGATTGGTGACTTATTTATTCCAGATTTCTCCCCACTTTTTGTTTGTGGGCTTCATTAAATTGTAGTAATTGCAAAAAATAAACTTGTCGCTACTCTATTTCACCTTCACCAAAAACCTTGTTTTTAGAACACAAAAAACAACTTGTTCCAGTTAAGGTTGACCTGAATATAATCACAAAACTAAAATATTTTTCTATTGAGACTGGAGAGGTGGCCGAGTGGTTGAAGGCGGATGCCTCGAAAGCGTCTTTGCCCCCAAAAGGGGCAACGGGGGTTCGAATCCCTCCCTCTCCGCCAGTTAAGTTGTGCATATCGCTTAAGAGTTTTATTTTTTTATTTCACCGCTGGATTGTAGCCGCTGCAGCTCTGCATCCACCATAATTTTTACCAGCTCGTTGAATGACACCCGTGGACGCCAGCCTAATTTTTTACGGGCTTTACTAGCATCGCCTACTAACAAATCCACATCTGCAGGTCGTACAAACTTCTGGTCTACCCTCACGTAATCCTTCCAATTGAGTCCTACGTGGTTGAAGGCAACTTCAGCAAATTCTCTCACTGAATGTGTTTCGCCTGTGGCAATCACATAATCATCAGGTTCCGGTTGCTGCAACATCAGCCACATTGCTTCTACATAGTCCCGAGCATAGCCCCAGTCGCGCTTGGCTTCCAGATTGCCCAGCACCAGTTCTTTTGCCAGTCCTAATTTTATTCGTGCTACACCGTGTGCAATTTTGCGCGTTACAAATTCTAAACCGCGGCGGGGTGATTCGTGATTGAATAAAATCCCCGAACAGTTAAACATCCCATAGCTTTCACGATAATTAACTGTAATCCAGTGTGCGTACACCTTGGCAACGCCATAGGGACTGCGAGGATAGTACGGCGTATTTTCATTTTGTGGCACCTGCTGTGCTTTACCAAACATCTCACTGGTAGATGCCTGATAGAAACGAATGCTTTTATCAATTACACGGATTGCTTCCAGCAAACGCGTTACTCCCAAGGCATTCACCTCTCCGGTCAAAATTGGCTGTTGAAACGAGGTGGGCACAAAAGATTGAGCTGCCAGATTATAAATCTCATTCGGGCGCACCTCATTTATGAGATTCACCAATGAATTCTGGTCATGTAAGTCGCCTGGCACAAGCTCTATCTTGTCCTGTAAATGTTGAATACGTTCAAAGTTTTCCATACTCCGCCGGCGATACATTCCAAAAACGCGGTAGCCCTTTTCCAGCAAAAACTCTGCCAGATATGAACCATCCTGACCTGTAATACCTGTAATAAGTGCGGTTCTCATTGGGTGTAAACTCCTTTTCTTAACTTTTTAATTAGTATTTGAGTGTATTCTCAATGTCGTTATTAATCAATATTTTTCCCACTTATGAAACAATTGAAAAAGTTAAGAAAAAATTCAGTGGTTTTGAATTTACAAAAATCAAATATGTTTTGGAGTGAAATAAATCGCGTGATTGAAATTTTACTTTTGAAGTAAAAAAAACAAAAATTAGCTCCCAATCAAATCACCTTTTTCTCTTTGAAAAATCAATGTTTTATGCATTTTTGTCTTGACGAATATGGCTCGGATTGATATCCTGCTTAATTAATATTTTTTTACAATTATTAAAAAAGTTAATTTTTTAAAAAAGGAGGTGGATGAGATATGACAAAAGCCGAACTGGTCAGTGTGGTGCAGGAGGCTGCAGCCAAAGCAAAAGTTGAATTAAGCAAAGCCGCTGCTGAAACCGTTGTTAACATTACATTTGATACCGTGGCAAAGGCAATCAAGAAAGATAAACGGCTGGCAATCCCTGGCTTTGGCGTGTTCACCGTAAGGCAACGGAAGGCACGCAAGGGGCGCAATCCTCAGACTGGTGCAGTAATCACAATCAAAGCCTCTAAGACTGTAGGCTTCAAGCCAGCGCCCGCCTTAAAGAAAGGGCTATAGTGAATAACATAGCTCCAGCAAAGAAGTAATTAACGGGATGTCATCCTTATCAATGAGTGATGACATCCCGTTAATCTTTTTTAGTGTTCTAAATTTCCAGATTTTGGCTCATTTTTTAGGCTGCTTCTTTTGGAACCGGGAATAACCACATCGGGGACACACCCATTTGCGCTGTTTATGAAAAGATCGTCTTAAAACTTTCATCTTTATGTGGCAATATGGGCAATACATCGCAGAGATAATTTTTCTTTTGGAATTAATTTTGATAATTGTTGTTCGGTAAATCCTCGTTAACTCAAGAATGAATCTCAAAGTTTTTTCTCGGAATAGTATTTGTTTGAGATTTTCCGGCTCCCAGTTTCACTGCATTACATATGCTCTGCAATACAAATTCTTTTGCTCCTTTTGCTGCCGTAAGAATATCAGTTCCCTGTGCCAGATAAGCTGTTAGTGCTGCCGAAAATACACAACCTGTCCCGTGGACCGTCTCCCCCCCCGCGAAGCGAAGCCCCGGTAAATATGTATGTCCACTTCCATCAAATAGAAAATCAACAGCTTGTTCACTCTGTGGCAGATGCCCCCCCTTAATTATGACATATCTCGCTCCAAATTTCTTTATTGTCTCGGCCGATCGAAGCATATCCTCAATAGTTCTAACTTCAAAACCGCATAATACACTGGCTTCACGTAAATTTGGTGTCACCACTGTAGCAAGGCATAATAGACTTCGTTTTAGCTCCGCAATACCACTCTTATTGAGCAGGGGCTTTCCAGAACTGGCAAACATCACCGGGTCAACCACCACTCCCCGAAGCTGAAATTTTTTTATTTTTTTTGCAACTACTGTGACTATCTCTTTTGTGCCAAGCATCCCGGTCTTTGTAGCTTCGGGCTTAATGTCTTTGAGTAAAAACTCAAGTTGGTCGGCAACGATTTTTCCTGCTACAACATTTGTTGCTTTTACCCCCGTTGTGTTTTGAACAGTAAGAGCAGTAATAACTGCCATACCATATACACCCAGTGCCTGAAAGGTCTTCAAATCTGCCTGAATGCCCGCTCCCCCCCCTGGATCAGAACCAGCAATTGTCAGAGCTTTTACTAACACAGTTTCCATCTTCCTATCCTGAATGGTTTAATTAATCTTTTTATTCCCGAAGTAATCTGTAAGTGTATATAAAAACCTTCTTTTACCGTTTTCGATTGAAATTAAACATACAAAATAAGATTATAATTAGTGGTTTTGATTAATTCCATTATGAAACAATAAGTTTTGTGCGGTAACTGAAGATTTATAAAGTTGTTATAACTCCTGACTTAAATCTCTTTGGTATTTATTTACCAGCATTTACTAAAATAACAAAGATTAGACATGGGAATAAGGAGAAATAAAACAATGAGAACACGTTTTAATAATCGGCGATTTGTTTCAGACACTTTGCGAGCGACTCTTATTTTATGCATTTTTCTAATTGTTAATGGATTTGCAGCTGAACACAAGGATGCAATATGCACTGAAAAATTAACTTCTGCCACAGTTTCCAATCTCGTTCCCTATGAGAGTGAGGGAGAACCTGGCATATGGCCAGGATATGACCCGTCAA
>CAYRXI010000153.1:4189-4536 GCA_964428255.1 uncultured Candidatus Sumerlaeota bacterium | reverse complement strand
TTAAGAAAACAACCGATTTACGTGGACTGATAAAAGAGATTGCTATCTTTACCCTGAGAGGTTCTCGCGCTAACTGCCAATTCTCAATCCCCGATGACCTATGGGCTGTGGATGTAGACGTGGGTCAATTTCATCAGTTAATTAATAACATAATTATAAATGCTGACCAGGCTATGCCTGAAGGCGGAACAATCCTTGTCACCTGTGAAAATGTGGTTCTTGGTAAAGACGCCCCAGTCCCCTTAGCCCCGGGTAAATATGTGAAAATTGCCATTAAAGACTCGGGAGTTGGCATCGCTCCAGAACATCTTCCTGAAATCTTTGACCCTTATTTTACCACCAAACAA
>CAYRXI010000153.1:0-4179 GCA_964428255.1 uncultured Candidatus Sumerlaeota bacterium | reverse complement strand
GCTTGGGACTTGCCACCAGCTATTCCATTATTAAACGCCATGGTGGCTACATATCCGCTGAATCTACTCTGGGTAAAGGCTCAACGTTTTATATCTATTTACCCGCCTCTGCTCAGCAACTAAAACCCGAAACAGGACAAATGAAAACGAGCGAAGGGAAATCTATTTCTCTCAAAGGTAGAGTCCTCCTTATGGATGATGAAGAAATAGTGAGAGGGGTCGCCAGAAATATTCTCTCAAGCCTCGGGTTGGAGGTTGAAGTGGTAAATGATGGTGAAGCTGCAATTCATCGCTATCAACAAGCAAAAATGGAGAGCAAACCTTTTGATGTGGTCATTCTGGACCTTACTGTGCCTGGTGGAATGGGCGGTAAAGAAGCTCTCCAGAAACTCAAAGAAATTGACCCCGGGATTAAAGCAATTGTCTCCAGTGGCTATTCAGTTGACCCTGTTATGTCCAATTATAAAGAATACGGCTTTATAGATGTTGTTCCTAAACCCTATCGCCTGAAAGAATTATGCGAAGCTTTAATAAAGGTTCTTAAAGGCTCTTAATAAGATGAAAGCTAAATTATTTTTAGAAGTGCGATTTGAAACTCTGTTGAGTAATTAGGAAGAAGGCAGTTTTAAACACAATGAAAGTAAAAAGTTATAATATTCAATTTCTTACTGTTATCTTTCTTATCTGTGTAATTCAAATGGGATTTACTTCTTTAAGCGCCAATGTCTTGGGAAATCCTCCTTATGTTGTAGATGGCTTAAGGATTATTGAAGGTGCCGAAAATTTGCTTAATGGCGCCCAATTATTCAACGTTCGTTCTCTTACTGATAAAACTGCAATTGAATTGGAATCTAATGCTACCTCCGGCTCAATTTTACTGGCTCCAATCACTACAGAATTTCCTTTTAATGAGGCTATTCCCTCTTGGAATGGCTGGGCACCACCTGATGGTGGCTTTAGAGTCTGGCTTCGGGTAAATTTAAGTGATGGCAAATTTTCTTCAAATAAATCACACTGGACACCCTGGATTGAAGCCGGAACTTGGGGAAATTTACCTGATGAGGCAACTACCAGAACTATGGCCTTCTCCGGTGGCTACTACGAGCTGGATACCTTATTTCTGGATGGCACCGGGCATCAATTTCAGTTCCGTGTTGACTTATGTCGGGCTACTTTGAATACCGCTTCTCCTTCAATACGCCTGCTGGCACTTGCATTCACTAACAGTCGTCAGGACAAACAGCTCTGGGAAGAATTCGGAGATAGAAGTTCTTCAATTTCGCTCGCATTAAATCAATTGCAGACTACCGAAACCCTAACTATTCCTTTTCGCTCACAGGAAGTGCCTAACCCGGAATGGATCCCTCGCATCTGCCAGACTGCTGCTGTCTGTATGGCACTGGAGTATTTTGGTATATATCGTGCCACTGAAGAAATAGCTGCCAGAATATACGACCCGGTGGCAAAACGCTTTGGCATCTGGCACCGCTCGGTTCAGGCTGCTGCCCAGGAAGGTTTAAGAGGCTATCTTCGTCGTTTTCGTAACTGGGATGACGTGCGAGCACACTTAAAACAGAATAACGTAATCTGTGCCTCTATCCGTTTTAAACTCGGGGAACTCCAGGAACCGCCTCCACCATATCGCTCACGTGGTACTGCTGGCCATATAATTGTCATTAAGGGCGTTGCCCCTGATGGAAGAGTTGTTACCAATGACTCCGGCTCTAAAAAATATGGGAAGAACGAATTATGGCTACACTCTGATCTTGCAAAAGCATGGTTTGATAAAGGTGGCGTCGCTTTCGTCTTTACCGGCAAGCAATAAACGAGATTCTAAGTTAAATTAATAGTTAACGTTTCTTACTCTTTCTGCTAATTAACCCTTTTATTCCATTTGTGTTCTTATACACGACCGCTAAGACACAACTGATATTTTTCAGCCAGTGTGCGCAAATTTGATATGAGTCTCAGCGTATATTTAAGAATTTACATAAATTCGTGGCACTCGCGCGGTTAACCTGCAGGTTAATTCGTAGCTGATTGTCCCTATACGATGTGCCACATCTTCAATCGGGATGTAATCTTTGCCTTTCTGCCCGTAAACCAGCACTTCGTCCCCTAACTGTGCCTCTGGAATTCTGGTAATATCTATCAGCACCTGGTCCATACAAACTCGCCCGACTACCGGAGCCTTTTTGCCTCTAACTATCACGTATCCGCAATTTGAAAAATGTCGTGGATAACCATCGCCATAGCCTAAGGGCAAAATGCCCACCCGTGTTCGTCTTTTTGTCTGGTATGTCCGACCATACGATAGATAACGACCCGCAGGAAATTCACGAACATTAATAATCCGCGTCAATAATATCATCACTGGCTTAATATCAATCGTCCGCCTAGTGCGAACATCTGGCAACATCCCGTAGGACATTATACCCGCACGCACCATATCATAATAGGCATCAGGATGTTGCAAAATGGCGCCACTATTAGCCGCATGAATCAATTGCGGACGAAATCCTCTTAATTCGCACTCCTTTATCAACCAGTTAAAATTCTTTATCTGCCAGCGCGTATATGAAAAATTAGGACTATCTGACTCAGAAAAATGCGTCATCAATCCAACCCATTCAATGTTTTCTAGCTTCTTCAGTTCCTCAATAATTTTTGGCACGTCCTCAAACCAGAACCCGAATCTCCCCATCCCGGTATCTACTTTCAGATGAGCCCGCGCTTTCCATTTCCCTTGTCCCTGAACACGGGCTAATTGCCCCCTATTTCCTATCTCCTCTTGCCGATTGCCTGAAATTTTCTGCCTCTTGCCTGCTGCCTTATTTAGCGCTTTTGCCACGGCGAGCGAACCTACTGCCACATCAATCCCATTTTCCACTAGCACTTCCGCGTCAGCCGGAAATGTTGGTCCCATCACTAATATTCTCACCGCATCCTCTTCTTCCGGCATAAGCCTACTACTTTTACTTTGTCCCAATTCAAAATTTTGCTTCTTGCCCTTTGTCTCCCGCCATTCTCCTGTTGCCTGTTGCCTGTGGTCTATTGCTTCTTTTCTCTCTTCTCTCGCCTCGTGCTTCTCTTCTTCCATCTGGTGCCAGTTGGCAGTTACCTCTTGTTTTAACATTAGCGCCTCATCTACCGTTGCTACTCCGAACCATTTCACACCAATCTCCGCTGCAGCGCGCGCACATTCCAGCATCCCATGCCCGTAGCCCTGCGCCTTCACCACCGCCATTACCCGACACCGTCTCCCAATCCTCCGCCTAATCCCCCTCAAATTCCCCTGATAATTCCGCAAATTTACAATCGCCCTCGTCGGCCTGAAATATTTATTTTCCATATATTGTTCTCAATCTTACAGAGATTTGACACTAACAGCTATTCTTTTGAACCATAAACTTTTATCGTTAGTTTAGCATAGATACCAAGAATATTCAGATATTCGTAATCAGCATAATAGATTCTCTTGAAACCGTTTAAATCAGCGATTGTTTTTACTGCCACATCACCCCAGCTAAAATCAAGTCTGGTAAAAATGATATCGCGGAAGTAATGAGTTGATGATTGGCTGATATGAGAAATCTGTTCTGGTGTGGGAGTATGGTCGTAATTAGTCGTTATAGGAGCCTTTATGCCAGTAAATAACAATCCTTGTGGCGGAATAACTGGCATTTTGAATCTACCACATCCCACTGCAAACAGTATTAATATACATAAGACTATTAATGTTAGATATGTCATGCTATAGGTTTTCATTGTTCTTACCCTTCTTTATGACATTAATCACCGTAAACAACTAGGGAAAACTGCTGGAAGAGTCCAAGAACGTTCAAATATTCATAATCAACATGTTTAATTGTCCGTATATCGCCATTTTGTGCAGCAGTTGCAGTGCTTGCGTCACCAAAAGCCACAAGTCCAAGGACAGCGAATGAAGAAGATTTCCCTGTTTTGAAGCCAAGATCTTTATTATTTAGATCAGTATCAATAGGAGCTTTTGTTTGTGAGAATGCAATTCCTTGTGGTGGTACAACCGGCGCAATCCAATTCCCGCACCCGCAAATAAGAGACATTGGTAGAAGAACTAAGCTTACAATAATTAATTTTCTCATAATATCTCTCCTTTTAATAAAAAGATATAAAAATTACGAAAGCATACTCTCACCA
>CAYRXI010000152.1:0-4662 GCA_964428255.1 uncultured Candidatus Sumerlaeota bacterium | reverse complement strand
CAACACGGGTAAGCCCGTTCCAAATCCATACAGGAGCGGCGACATCAGCGAAGATTTAGCCTTGATTGCCAAAGGAATTAAGCTGCCGATGAACAAAGCTGCTGAAATTGGACAAAATGCCAGTGCAAACATTCCGTCTAACAAAAATGCGCCGATAACTCTCGCATTATCCAAATCTTTTTTGCAGTTTTTCTGAGGGCGCAACACTTGTAAAATTTAACCGTAATAAATCTAACAAAACCATTCCCACCAGGTTTCTCGCAACCAGCTCTCTAATTTCTCCCGTGCAATAAAACCTTCAGGGCATACACTGCCATAATCAGCGTGAAAATCCCCCAGACAATTACTTTATAAACATACGCACCTTTGCGCACGACATAGTTAGGCAATAAAAGAGACAACAAAATTAATATTAACAGAATTAAATCCTGGCGGTTGATAATGCTTATTTTTGACCTCTCAAATTTTGCTGGGGCATTGTTTCTTGTTTCTCCCTGCCAAATACCATTGTCATCACCAAGCCAACCACAAATGCCATAGGTAAAGCCGCGATTATACGAGCGATAACCATTCCACTGCCCAGGATGCTTCCAGTGTAAATGAGCGCGAGAATATTAGAGGCAGGCACAACCCACATAATAATGAAAGCAACACCAACTCCGGCGCCAGCATAATATAAGCCACTGGACACCGGGATTACGGTGCAGGAGCAATCTGCCAGCAGAAAACTTGAGACACTCGTCAGCGAAAACGACTTGAGTTTGTTAGCCTGCTCTCCCAGATGCTCAATAATCGCCTCACGATTGATAAATGTCACCATTGCCCCAGCCAGTAAAAATGCCGGCACCAGACAGGTTAAAACATACATGAGTGTCAATGTAATCCTTAAGCGCCAGCAAACCAGCCAGCACTAAATCTTTAACCATTTTTACCTTTTATCACTGAAAAGTTTGGAGCGAAACTTCAAGGCAAGGTTTATTAGACTTTAACAAAATAGCCAATACCAACGAGTAAAACCATTACAATAATTATCCACAGAGTTAATAATCTGTCTATGGCTGAAAGTTTTCTCTCAGATGTAGCCGTCATAATCGATCCTTTTTTATTGTTAATTTAACTTCTATTTACCTCTAATTTTAACTTATTTTTTACCTTTCAAAATCTTTTCCTACTCTCTACTGTTCATTCCTACAACACATTGTCAATCTTTTCTTAAAGCTAATCTTTTGTTTAATGCTCTCTTTTTCAACTGAAAACAATTCCTCGGGCAGCTCGCTCAAAGTTTTGATAATGATCTTCTGTAATGCTGTTTTAGGCTTGCTTAGCGAATAAAATACAAATCTCCCCTTCTTTTTCTCGCTTACCAGCCCTGCATATTTAAGCCCTTTCAATTGCCTTGAAATATTATATTGGGTCTCGTTCAGTACATCCATAATTTCACACACGCACAAACTGGTCTGTGCCTTACATAAAACCCACATTATGCGCAGTCTAGTTTTATCAGATAATGCCCTAAAATTTTTAAAATTTTATCCATTCTTTACTTGGAACAAATTCAAATATGCACATATAAGCATATATTATAAAGATCCTTATCAAATGTTTTTTAATGCTATATTACAACCCCAATTGTTCTGCTGTTTGTTGCTCAATATATAATTGAATACCATCTATCGGGGTGTGGTGAAGTTCTTTAGCATCTCCAAGAACATTCTGAAAGTTTTGAGGTTAAGAGGTTCCTGATCATAGCACCATTTGCCGGACAATGGGGAGAATCAGTAAAGAATTGCTAGAGCGGATATTAAGCGAGGTGCTTAAGGAAAAGTGATTGCCAGAGGAGATTATCGCAATTGATGGGACGGATTTCGGGAAGAGCAAGCCAGTGTGTATTATCAGGGACGTTGAGGGAGAAAATACTGGCGCTAGTTTAATGTGGTGTAAGCAGTAAGGACATGGAGTAAACTGATCGTGGGACAAGAGGTGGATAAATGCCCAGGTAGTGATAGTGCTAATTGAGCTCAGTTCAAACAAGAAACCCCGCGTTATAGGAGTCCTGCAGGAGTAGTATTTATAGGAGATGCCGGCTGTGATGGCTCACAGGTGGAATCCTGTGGTGTTGTTCCGCCAATTAGACGCGGTGGAAAACTAAGTTCGCCGGAACGAATCCAACTGCAGGAACTTGTAGACCAAGCCCGGCTGGATAGCATCTACGGAAAGCGCTTGGTTTGTGAGACGGTCAAATCCGTGATAAAACGTCTATTTGGAGAAGTAATTCGCATTGTTCAGGAATCCTGCAAATACATTGGGACTCTTCTTAAGGGACTGGTATCCAACTTCTACCGCGTGGCGATTACTTTTTGTCAAAGACATAGTATCTTCTTAAAAATTCAGATATTTACTTTTGGTATCCTCGAAAGAAAGCATTAATGACTTATTATTATACTAGTTTGCAAACTTATTTTCCGAAAAAAAACAAGATTTAGACAGAAGATCTTAGATTTTGTTCTTTGATATTCGGAATAATAGTCATTATTATGCCACGTAGGACACATAGACCCAATCCAGATAATACGACGCCGGAGGATTTAATAACTGCGCTAAAGTGTGCACAGACAGGCAGGACAGTTGTGCGTTTGCAGACCATCAACTGGCTACTGACAGAGGATATTTCGCTAGCCCAAGTTGCACGCCTGGCTGGTGTGACTGAACGAACGGTGCGGAACTGGGTCCGGCGTTTTAACACGAAAGGCATTGATGGTCTGCTAGAGAAACCACACACGAGGTGTAAGCGGGCATTTTCGGCGCAGCGGGCGGAACAGATTAAGCAGTTGCTAGACCAGCCGCAGTTGGTTAATCAAGTGCATTGGACCGGCAAGAAACTCTATGGTTACTTAAAGCACGAGTGGTGCGAGCGGTTTTCTTACGGTACGTTAATGCGCTTCTTTAAATACGCCGGCTACCGGTTATTACGTCCTCGCCGCTAGGCTAAATTACAAGACCCAGCTACGGTAACGTCAATTACTGACGTCTATTCTAAACAAAAAGGAAAATAATTTTGCGAAATAGTATAAATAACATTATGAGATTTCCCACATCTTGCTGTTGTCTTTAAAAGCACTTCCACTGGTACACCATATTTTATACAGCAGTATGAGATTTTATTAAGCTGTAGTAAATCTTTAACGCTTTTAATCTGCGCCTTTATCGGTATCGATTACGTTCTTTTTGTCAGGAAAAGATACAGCCTTAATTATTTCTGTGGCAATTATTATTGATTACTGATATGGAATAATATACAAGAATCTGAGGTTTTGCTGAAGTTTTACCTAAACCTTGGAATCTTTTGGAATTTCTTGTTTTAGAAGGATTAATCGAAGGATTAATCTAAAGAGTTAGAAATATGATATTGGTCTTATCGTAATGCTACAGAGTTATAATACTTATAGCGGTTCTCGCTGCTGTTCTATCTTTCATTACATTCATTCTTAACTTTTTATAACATCATACACAATTCCGAAATGGAAAGATGGAAATTTTAATCACAGGTGCAGCGGGAAACGTAGGTACTCAACTTACTAAATATTTGCTTGATAATAGCAATCATACTTTACGATTACTTGTGCACAAGAAGCCTCTTCAATTTGATTATACAAAATACGATAAAGTAAAAGTTTTTTATGGGGATCTGACACGGATCGAAGGGTTATATAAAATTTGTCAAGGCTGTAAATGTATTGTTCCTCTGGCAGGGAAGTTATTTGCACCACGACCGGAGAAATTTCTTTACACTACAAATTTTTTATTTGCGAAAAACATTATAGATGCATCAATTGCAGAACACGTAAAGAAATTTATTCTAATCAGTTTTCCACAAGTTGAAGGTGAGACCACGCCTGAACAACCAGCCCGTGGAAATATTAATGGGAACCCAACATCTCTCCATGCACAAACCAGATTATTAGCAGAAAAATATTTAATTAAACAAGCATTCCAATCTTCATTCCTATCAAATGAATTAAAACTTCAAACATTAAATACCAATCCCGAAACTATGATTCTTACTCTAAATATCATTCCTGTCATTCTACGCTCCGGTCTATTATACAGCAAAGAAATGTTACTTATAAAAGCGGCAAAATTTCTGGCAAAAAACTGGTTGCTAGCAGTATGGGAAAAACCAACCTGGATTCATCTGATTTCGCTTGTAGATTTCCTAAAATGTGCAAAAACAGGCTATAGAACAAGATGACATCGCAAGAATTTATAATCTGGGTGACGATAATCCATTAACTTTACAAGATTTTTGGGATCTTCTATGCGAACATTGGGGCTATAAACGTCCGTGGCGGCTTCCTATATGGACTTTTTATACTGCTTCATACTTTTCAGAACTTTTTGCCCTTATTTTACACAAATACTCTCCCTTAACACGCGATTTCATCAAAATCGGAATGAGTTCTGCTGTAATGGACACTCAAAGAATAAAAAAAAGTCTATTATCAAGGTTACAATTTAAAAATATTTACGAAGGTCTTCAGATAGTTTAAGCATTCTTTTACCTCAATTTTACTTTAATGGTTATAATTTTTTTAGAGGGGCAATTGAACTTAATTTTATTGTTTTGTGGTTTAAGAGATTTTAGATTCTTTTCTTCCAGATTGG
>CAYRXI010000151.1:0-4728 GCA_964428255.1 uncultured Candidatus Sumerlaeota bacterium | reverse complement strand
TGTCCTTTCTACCCGGCAAAAGATAACCTCGTTCATTGTATTTACGTATTCTAACTACAGCGTAAGCAACTGGTTTCAAAGTCATTGCATCCAGCACGATTCCACATAGTTGAGGGCTTTTTAGTTTTGGGGTCATCGAATCTTGTCGGTTCCCAATTTCAAAAAAATCCCTCTGGTCTTTGTAAGGCACTTTTCGGTTAGTTTCATCTATCAGATGTTCTGAGATCTTTAACTGGTTCTCTTTTATTTCTTGTGGAAAAAATAAAACCAGTATCCGCATAAAAATAATCAAGATTATCAACCCCATCATTAATCCTGAAATCAAAATCCAGTATTTAACTCTTACCATTAATTCACTCTAACTTAACTTTAAAAAAATTATATATTAAAAAAGTTTTGCTTCAGCAATAAGAATTGAATAAGAGGATATTACTTCAGATGAAAACTCTTGGGATTTTTTTTAATAATATAATGCTAAAAACTTTAAATTTCTAAAATGCATTATAGCATTGCTCTTTTTTATCAATTGTGTGAGTTAATGTGGTTAGTTTAAAAGAACTATTGCCAGATTAAGGATGGAAGCGAAAGAGACCCATAAAAGATACGGTATTAGTAGCAGACTGGCTATGGCTGAGATTTTATAAAATTTTATAATGGTCAGCAAAATTGCTATCCATAAGAAGATAATATCAATGAAAGCCAAAAGTGGTGACTTCAAGCCGAAGAAAAATATGGACCAGCAGATATTGAAGAATAACTGCACACCAAAAACTAAAATGGCTCTCTTTATTGCTGTATTGGATGGGTGTCGCCAGACTAAAAATAAAGAAATTCCCATCATCACAAACAAGGTTGTCCACACTGGACCGAATACCCAGTTTGGTGGAGTAAAAGACGGTTTTTGCAAGGTCGCATACCAGCCAGGGATGGCTGGCGTGGTAAAAATAGAGCCAATAACACCAGCCATAAGACAAATTGTTATGCTTATAATCAGTTTTAATATCATAATTACATTTGCGTTCTTCATAACAGGCTTCAAGAAATTTTGCTTTTGAAAAATAGCTGTTATGTATTCACTGCCAGACTAACGCCCGCACGGGCTTTGCGCATTAACTCTCCCAAGGTTCTTACTCTGAGCAACTGACTGATTATATACTTAGGCCTCAGATAGAACTTTTTATAGGCATAACGCAGAAAGTTGATTAATTCCTCACGAGTGAATTTTTCCTCCCACACTGGAGGCACAAAGTTGGGCTGCGGATTACTCACAAATTCCTGCCAGTAATCCTTTTGGATGACGCCACTTTTTAGTCCCTGGTGATATAACTCGGTTCCTGGAAATGGAGTTGTCACCGAAAAATGAACGTAATCCGCATCCAGCTCTAAGGCAAATTTAATGGTCGCCAGGATTTGTTCACGTGTCTCACCGGGATTACCAATCATAAAATAGCCAAGAGTAGATATGCCATTGCGTCTGGTATGCCGAAATACTTCTCTGACTCTTGATAAATCCACTTCCTTACGCAGAATCTTAATCATTGGCTCGGTTCCAGCCTCTACGCCATAATGAATACGTTTACAACCTGCACGAGCCAGCAGCTTCAGTAATTCAGGCGTCATTAAATCCACCCGGGCACGAATATCCCAGAATATATCCAGTTTTTCACGAATGATGAGTTCGCAGATTTTTGTCACACGTTCGGTATTAATGTTAAATGTATCGTCATAGAAAAAAATTTCGGCAATGCCAGCTTCCAGACAGCGTCTCATTTCAGCAACAATATTTTCCGGACTACGTGCCCGCCACTTTTTACCCAGATGTGGTCTGGCACAAAATGTGCACCTGTAAGGGCATCCCCGACTACTCATCATCGTCGTAATGGGTGTGCGTTGTGCCAGCACCGAGTAGTATTTTTTATAAGGCAACAGCTCTCGTGGGGTGGGAGGCAGGTTATCTAAGTTCTCAATTAAGTCCGGCACTCCTGTATTGACTATTCTGCCATTTTGCCGATACACAAGCCCTTTAATGTGGCTAAAATCGCTGCCCGCCTCCAGACAATCAACAAATGCCGGGAAATTCTGTTCGCCTTCACCTAAAACAACATAATTCACACCGGGCAAATTTATCGTCTCCTGTGGATAAAGAAAGGTGTGCGGACCTCCAATTACAACTGGCACCTCGGGAAAAACTTTTTTGCAAATCTCACATACTTTGATTACATCTATCAACGTGAAAGTAGTAGCCTGAATCCCGATTAATTCAGGCTGGCGATGCCTGATTTCTGATTCAATTTGTGGATAATCCAATTCTTCCAGCTGGCAATCCAGAACTTCTACCTGATGTCTGCCCGTCTCCAGCAGACTTCCTGCCACGTAAAGTAATCCAAGGGGAGGGTATTTACCGGTCTTTACATCCACAAACTCAGGCACATTCGTGGTCAGCATAAATCTGGTTGGCGGGTTTATTAATAATACACGCATAAATTAATAAGGATTTCTGAATTATTCTATGTAAAGTGTTCAATCTCTTTGATAAGAGTGAAACTTAGAAAAATTAACCGCAGAAGTGTGGTTAACTTTATTTAGTCTATTTTACGGATAAAGTCCTAATTTGCGTGTGGCGTCATAGACCTTTTCTACAGCGATTAGATAGGCTGCTGTTCGCATATCAATGTTTTTTTCCTGCGCAGTGAAATAAACACTCTCAAATGCTGCTTTCATCACATTTTCCAGATTTTCATTTACCTGCTCCTCGGTCCAGAAAAAGGACTGCAAGCCCTGGACCCATTCAAAATAGGAGACCGTGACACCACCAGCATTTGCCAGAATATCCGGGATGATGAACACCCTCTTTTCATTAAGCAACTCATCTGCCTCAGGAGTGGTAGGTGCATTCGCTGCCTCAACCAGAATCTTGGTTTTTATGTTTTCAGCTATCTCTTTTGTCACGGTGCCTTCAATAGCTGCTGGCACCAGCACATCACATTGTAGCGTTAATAGTTCTTCATTAGTTATGGTGTCTGCCTGTGGAAAGCCAGCAATACTGCCGGTCTGGCGTTTATGCTCCAGAATGGCACGCGGAGCCAATCCATTTTTATTGATCAAAGCAGCATCCACCTCACTAACGCCGATAATTCTGGCTCCAAAACGATGCATTATGTCTGCCAGGTGAAAGCCAACATTGCCAAAACCCTGAACAACAATTCGGGCATCATCCAGAGTCATATGTAATTTTTCTGCTGCCTTTTGCATCACGTAGACACAACCTCGTGCTGTGGCTTCACGTCTGCCAAGCGAACCACCCAGCGACACTGGTTTGCCTGTTACCACTCCTAACACGCGACGTCCCACATTCACGCTGTATGTATCCATAATCCAGGACATTATCTGTTCATTGGTGTTTATATCCGGTGCAGGGATGTCATAGTCCGGACCGATTACGGGCATCATTTCAGTAGTAAATCTGCGGGTTAGTCGTTCAATTTCACCGGCAGACATCTTTTTGGGCTCGCAGATTACCCCCCCCTTAGCCCCGCCAAATGGAATGTTTACCACCGCACACTTCCAGGTCATCAGCATTGCCAGTGCTTTAATCTCCTCCAGCGAGACGTGAGGATGATACCGAATGCCACCTTTGAACGGTCCGCGTGCATTATTATGTTGCACTCTATAGCCCACAAAAGTGTGAATACTTCCGTCATCCATTTTAACAGGAATAGAAACTTCCAGTGAACGATTGCAGGTGGTGAGTAAATTACGCCAGCCTTCATCCAGCCCCAGCAGCTCCGCTGCTCGATTAAAAGTTTTTATCGTATCTTTTAATAATTTTTCTCCCTTTTGTTTTATTTCTAAGCTCTGGTCTTGGAGTATTTCTGTTTTTGAGTCTGTTGCCATTTTTACTTTCCTCTGTACTTGAATTTATTTTACAGGACCAAGGGTCCCTAACCGGATGCCTTTCTCCCACTCGGGGTCTTTTATAATTACCCGTCTGCCATTAACGCTGACTTTTCCTTCGGCTATAAGTTCCAGAACTTTAGGGTACAATTGATGTTCATATTTTAAAATACGTGCCGATAAACTATCCTCGTCGTCATCATCAAGCACAGGCACTACTGCCTGGGCAATTACAGGACCAGAATCCACACCTTCATCAACAAAATGTACTGTGCATCCTGAAACTTTTACTCCATAATCCAGCGCCTGGCGCTGGGCGTGTAGTCCCGGAAATGCTGGTAACAATGCCGGATGAATATTTATTATCTTGAGCGGATACACCTGCAGGAGCACAGGGCTCAAAAGACGCATAAATCCAGCCAGAACAATAAACTCAATTTCATTCTCCTTAAGAACCTTTAAAACTGCACTGTCATAGCTCTGGCGGTCTTTTTTGAAAGGTTTGGGGTCAATAAAAGCGGTTTTTACGCCATAATCTCTGGCAATGTCCAATGCCCGCGCTTCAGGATTATCAGAAAATACCAGTGCAAACTCCACTTCCTTTAATCTGCCACTGCGCTTAGCTTTTAATAATGTCTCTAAATTACTACCCCTTCCAGAAACAAACACCGCCACCCTCATCATTTTTTCCCACAAATAAAATGTTAAATAAATTTTCTATAATTGGTATATCTTTTCAATAACTATTTTAAAATGCTTTGTTGCAAAGTTAATATTTGTTCATAAGGAAAACGTCGTTGGTTAACAATTGTTCTTTGACATAAAAGGGTAAAA
>CAYRXI010000150.1:0-4732 GCA_964428255.1 uncultured Candidatus Sumerlaeota bacterium | reverse complement strand
GGAGGAAGCGATGGGGAAGGAGAAATATGTAAGGACGAAGCCTCACTTAAACGTGGGAACGATAGGACACATAGATCACGGTAAGACGACGTTAACGTCGGCGATTACGTTGAGGCAGTCAAAAAAGAAGTTAGCGCAGTATACGTCGTTTGACCAGATAGACAAGGCGCCGGAGGAGAAGGCGCGAGGTATCACGATAGCGACGGCGCACATAGAATACGAGACGGAGAAACGGCATTATGCCCATATAGATTGTCCGGGACATGCGGACTACATCAAGAATATGATAACCGGTGCGGCGCAGATGGATGGAGCGATATTGGTGGTGGGAGCGGATGATGGCCCGATGCCGCAGACGCGAGAGCACGTGTTGTTAGCGCGTCAGGTAGGAGTGCCATATATCGTGGTATTTTTGAACAAGGTAGACCTGGTAGAGGATCCGGAGTTACTGGACCTGGTAGAGTTAGAGGTGCGAGAGTTGCTGACGAAGTATGAGTTTCCTGGTGATAAGGTGCCTGTGGTTCGTGGTAGTGCGTTAAAGGCGATGCAGGGAGACGAGGGAGAGTTAGGTTTTGGAGCGATAGACAAGTTAATGGCGGCACTGGATGAGTTTATTCCGTTACCGCAGCGCGATGTGGATAAGCCATTTTTGATGCCGATAGAGGACGTATTTTCCATCACCGGACGAGGAACGGTGGTGACGGGGCGAGTGGAGCGAGGCAAGATTAAGGTAGGAGATGCGGTAGAGATAGTCGGTTTCAAGCCGACGCAGAGTTCAGTGGTGACAGGAGTGGAGATGTTCCGTAAGATTCTGGATTATGGAGAGGCGGGAGATAACATTGGTATTTTGCTGCGCGGTATAGAGAAGGATGATGTATGGCGCGGAATGGTAGTGGCAGCGCCCGGAAGCATCACGCCACATAAGAAGTTTAAATGTTCGGTATACATTCTGTCCAAAGAAGAGGGCGGCCGTCATACGCCATTTTTTAAGGGGTATCGTCCCCAGTTTTATTTTCGCACCACGGACGTTACTGGTATGATAGAATTACCGCCTGGTGTGGAGATGATAATGCCGGGAGACAATGTGGAGTTAGTGGTAGAGTTAATAGAGCCGATAGCGATGGAAGAAGGTCTCAGATTTGCTATCCGGGAAGGTGGTAAGACAGTCGGCGCCGGAGTTGTAGCTAAGATTCTTGAATAACCTTCTGGCAAAACCAGAAATTCTGGCTTCCTCCAAATTAATAGAGTTGAGATATATTTTATCTCTTTTTCTGCCAGCTCTTTAAGACATTGCGAATCATTCTTGAAGTGATTCAAAACTATAAATTTCTTGTATGCAAAAATTAGCTTGGTCTTCTTCGATGATGTAAGCCAACACTTTTATTAATTTTATGATTAGCTTTAAATCAAGCTAATCTGTACAGCTACTTTGTGTTGTTTCTTATTGCTTTCTCTTAGCGAGCCATTTAGTATTTTTATGATTTTTTTGTTTCCATAAATTATGTTAGATTTCTTATCAACATATTGGTGGCGCATTCTTCTTGTGTTGATTTTGTTGGCAATCCCCATTTACTTCGTGATTTATTTTAAGGACCGCGTAGCAATTATCGGGGAATTTTTGCAGTTCTTGAAAGAACGCAAGATGCTGTGGATGATGCCCATTATCATTGTCTTTTTACTGCTTAGCATTTTTATCGTGGTGGCTGAAAAGTCCGTTGTCCTTCCTTTCATTTATACTCTCTTCTAATCTCTTCAAAAAATATTAATTCTATCTGTTAAAACAGAAAATTGCATTTTTATTGAATCTTCAATTCCAGTGAAGTGCCTTCCTGAATTCCAACAAGTGATTTAGATTGAATAACATTTAAAGGGATATAAAAATAAAGCTATTTTCTGTCAGGTGTATAGGCTGGAGAACGGGTGAGCGAAATAAACAAAAAAAAGAATTTAGCTGACCTTCTCGGGAAAAACGGGATTTATATCGCAGGAAATTATTTTGCCAGCGCTAAAAAAGAACGTTGCCGCTATCCTGATATCCTTGAGGTGGTCAGAGGAGCCGAACGTATAGCTAATGAAGCCGGGAAGATTGTTTATCGCAAACTTAAAGTGCCACTAGTAGAAGAAAACAGAGAGCCTGGTACAACTCTGGAGTACAGGCTGGATGGAAAACGTTATTTCCCTTATCTCAACCCCAGTGTCATAGGTAAATTATGCGGACTTCAGCAGCCAGTTGCAGTAGAGAAGATGCTGTTTATTGACTTGGAAACCACCGGGCTGGCTGGTGGCACCGGCACTTATCCAATACTCATTGGTGTAGGCTATTGGCGCGGGAGCGAGTTTGTGCTGGAGCAATTTTTTATGGAAGATTTTGACCGGGAACCAGCATCTTTGGTAGAGCTGGCGCGCAGACTTCCTCGGTTCTCAGCCTTTATCACTTATAATGGCAAGTCGTTTGATATTCCCATCTTACGCACCCGTTTTGTCCTGCACCGTTTGGCAGCGGACTGGGACAAACCGCATCTTGATTTACTGCCGCTGGTGAGACGCCTGTGGCGAGGTGTGCTGCCGGAATGCTCTTTACATATAGTTGAAAAAGAGTTGCTCAACATTTGCCGTCAGCGCGATGTGGATGGCAGTATGGTGCCTCAAATTTATTTTGATTTCCTGCGCCGCCTTGACCCCACTTCAATGGCGGTTGTCTTTGACCACAATGCTCAGGATGTTGTCTCCCTTGCTTCTTTGTTGCTTCGGCTGTGCTATTATTATCAATATCCAGAGGATGAGGAAATTGCAGAAGCACTGCTCCAGCTGGGATTGAGTAAGATTTATGAACGTAATCACGACCTGGAATTATGTGTTCAAAGTATGGAGCGAGCTCTGGTCTATTCTCGTGACCCACGCCTGTCATTTCATATTGCCACTCATCTGGCAAGGCTCTACAAACGCCTTGGCAGATGGGAAGAATCTGTGGAAATCTGGAACATGCAGATAGAGCGCGGGAAATTATATAATCTGGAGCCGTTTATTGAACTTGCTAAGTACTATGAACATCGCCAGCGAGACCACCAGCAGGCATACAAGATTGTAATGCAGGCTATACATTATGTAGATGATAGACAGGAATTAAACCAGTTACTCGGAGACTGGCTAAATTTCGACCCCGAACAGGCAATCAATGAGTTAACCCACCGCTTGCGGCGTCTGCAACGCCGTCTCTGGAGCGCATTTGAACAAAACTTGATTCAGGAGGATCAAAATGAGAATTAAAGTGTGTGCAAAGCCACTGACGAAGTTTACTGGTGACCTTGCAGTATTTTTTGTGGATGAAGGAAAAGAATATTTTTTGCCACCAGATAAGACCATTGCGGAGCTGAGCCAGCATTACCTGAAGGCAGTTAAGCAAAAAAAAATTCGCCAGGAGATGGTTGTTACTCCACCTACCTCTGCACCATTTAAGGCTTATTATTTTTATGCCCCCTCTTTAAATAAATTCTATTCGTATAGTGAAGCAGTGAAAATTGCAGCCAATCACTGTCGGGAATACGCAACCAATATGGGCTATGCCAGAATGTGCTTTCTGCTTGATTCCAGTGCTGGTGCCAGCAATATTAACCAGATTGCAGAAGGTTTGCTACTGGGGGGATACCGCTTTAAAAAATACAAAACCAATGAGAAGCAAACCGAAGTGGTCCAGCACATCTGTCTCTGTGTGGCAGAGAAAGTTTTAAATACTGCCCGTAAACAGTTAGATAACACAGCCGAGCTCTGCACTACTATAAATCAATGTCGGGAAATTATTAATGAACCTCCGGATAGGATTTATCCGGACTCACTGGCAAAAATTGCCCGCCAGCTGGCAGCACGGCATAACTTACGCTGTCAGGTTTTGGATGAACATCAACTCCAGCGTGCCGGATACAACGCAACATTAAAGGTTGGCAGGGGTAGTCAGTATCCACCACGTCTGGTAGTGATAGAGTATCGTCCGGCGGGAAAATTAGTGAGCCCCACAGATAAACATTTATGTTTAATCGGCAAAGGTATAACTTTTGACACCGGCGGTATCTGTCTTAAGCCACCAGACCGGATGTGGGAAATGAAAAGCGATATGACTGGAGCCGCTGTGGTAATTTTTGTTATGGCGCTTGTGGCACGCCTCAAACCACCGTTCCCCATCACTGCTATAGCACCACTGGTGCAAAATGCGATTGGCTCACGTGCTGCGTTGCCCGGCGAAATCATTATCACACCTGTCGGGAAAACCATTCACGTGATAAATACTGACGCTGAAGGACGTCTGATCCTGACCGATGCTATGCATCTTGCCGGAAAATACAAACCCACACACATAATTGATATAGCTACATTAACCGGCTCAATTGTGCGAGCTCTGGGGACTTCACTTACAGGTTTATTTGCCAACGACCCGCAGTGGGCAGAACAAATTATCCGTGCCGGAAAAGAAGTGGGCGAAGATATGTGGGAAATGCCGTTATACGAAGAATACAAGAAGTTGCTGAAATCAGAGGTAGCGGATATTGACAACGTTACTGCCACCCCCAACGGCGGTGCTATCACAGCTGCCCTGTTTCTTCAAGAATTCGTCCCAGGGAGCGCCAAATGGGCACATTTAGATATCGCTGGTACTGCCTTTGTGGAGAAGAAATGGAAATATTATAACGCAGGAGCTACCGCCTGTCCCTTGAAAACTATTTATGCGTTAATACAACAG
>CAYRXI010000149.1:344-4798 GCA_964428255.1 uncultured Candidatus Sumerlaeota bacterium | reverse complement strand
AAACTCGCGCACATTAAACCAGTAGCTGTGATCTGCGAAATTCTGAAGGATGATGGTTCAATGGCGAGATTGCCCGACCTGGAACAAATTGCCAGAGAACACGGCTTAAAAATCATTACGATTAAAGATATAATTGCTTATCGGATGAAGACAGAGAAATTGATTCGGCGAGTGGTCAGCACTAAATTGCCAAATGAATATGGAGTTTGGGATTTGCAATTATACGAGCATATCATAACTGGCGAACTGCATATTGCGCTGACAATGGGGAATCCGGAGGGATTTAGGCTAAGAGAAAGAGGTGTGATGGTGCGGGTGCACTCTCAGTGTTTTACAGGAGATACGCTGGGTTCTTTGCGCTGTGATTGTGGTTCGCAGTTACACAAGGCAATGGAAATGATTGCTGCTGAGGGTGAAGGGGTCCTGTTATATCTTGGCCAGGAGGGTAGGGGAATCGGACTAAAGCACAAGTTGATTGCGTATACCCTGCAGGACCAGGGGAAGGACACGGTTGAGGCAAATGAAGTTCTGGGCTTTAAACCAGACTTACGGGAATATGGCACTGGTGCCCAGATACTTGTTGACCTGGGAGTACGCAAAATACGACTCCTGACGAATAATCCCAAGAAAATCATCGGACTGACAGGCTACGGGCTGGAGATAGTAGAACGTATTCCCTTAATTGTTGGGACAAATATCGGCAATATTGATTATTTAAGGGCAAAGAAGGAAAAACTGGGTCATTTAATTGATGACTCAGCCCTTCAAAAAATCACACAGGAGGATAGATAAAATGCCCAATAAAATTGAAGGTAAGCTGGTCGGCAAAGGACTGAGGTTTGGTATTGTCGTGAGCAGGTTTAATGAATTTATTAGTTCTAAACTGCTGGGGGGGGCACTGGATTGCCTGCAGCGGCACGAGGTGAAGGACGAAGATATAACAGTGTGCTGGACCCCGGGTTCATGGGAAATGCCGTTAGTTGCCCAGGAACTGGCGCAGAGCAAAAAATTTGATGCCGTAATCGCACTTGGTGCTGTAATCCGCGGTGCTACTGACCATTATCAATATATTGCAAATGAGGTGGCGAAAGGTCTGGCAGCTACTTCCCTGAAAACTGGAGTTCCGATTGCCTTTGGCGTTCTTACCACAGATACTATAGAGCAAGCCATAGAGCGCGCCGGCACCAAAGCCGGGAACAAAGGTTTTGATGCAGCTCTTTCCGCCATTGAAATGGCAAACCTTCTTAAACAGGTTAGAAAGTAAATCGCTCTTATAGAGATATTCATATTTTTTTTGTTAAGTTTAAATTTAACTAGAAAGTGAAAGTTAAGTTTTTAACTTTTTCAAGAGTCCGACTTTTATATATTAAGAAGAGTATGTTAATTGAAAAACGTTATAAGGTGATGGAACCGGATAGACAAGATTTCATTCTCTCAGGAGATTATTAAAATGGGAAAAAAGCGGAAGTTTACGTATCCGACGGTGACGGTGGATGTGGTGCTGATAGCGTATGATGGAGAAGAGTTGAAGATGTTGTTGATTCAGCGCAAAAATCCACCATTTGAGGGTTGCTGGGCATTTCCCGGGGGATTCATTGAGCTGAATGAGACACTGGCGGAGAGCGCTGTACGGGAGCTGGCTGAAGAGACCAGCATTAAACTTCAGCCTGAAGAGTTAATCCAGTTTTATACTGCCGGCGACCCGGGGCGGGACCCGCGTGGCAGGACTGTTTCTGTGGTTTTTATGGCGCTCAAACCCTTTAATGTGCTCAAGCCCGTTGCAGCTGATGATGCACGTGCCATTGGTTGGTTTAATATTTATTCTCCCCCCCCTTTAGCCTTTGACCACCTGCATATTCTAAGGCAAGCAATTCACTTCTTGCGTTCACAATATTTTCTAAATTTGGATGAAATTGCCAATAGGTTTCTAGAAAATAATGTCACGCCGCCTGACCTCAAAAAATTAAGGAGGCTTATCTTCTTAAAAGACTAAGGAATTGTTTTAAAGCGCCGTGTGAAGAAATACAAACAATAGTATTTAGGCTTATTTTCTTTCCGTTATATAAACGTAGTTTCGCACTAATTGAGAATAATCTACGATCTGTAAGGTTAGAAGCAAAACATTTAAGTAATACAGGCGGCCCGCCTGTTTATAACACACAGGCAAGATGCCCGTGATACATTGAATGACACAGGCAAGATGCCTGTGATACTATGGGGGATATAAACAAGCATACGAAAGTTTTTCCTCCGTTGGTTCCTAAAAACCTGAGTTTGAAAAAGATTATAGCCGAGAATACAGATAGCACAGAGATTGATTTCACCGGACCTCAATGAACAAGAGAAAATTCGCACTCCTCTCTATTAATTTTAAAATTTTTGTTGAATCTTTACTTTGAGCCATTAAATTGTTTCTTGCTTTTTATTTGAAATTTTAAATCAGCCCATAATTAAGGAGCTTAACTACTATGGATAAATTTAAGATGCATGTTATCAGCAATACCCACTGGGATCGTGAGTGGCTGTACAGTTTTCAGGAGACGCGGATGCAATTAGTTGACGTGATTGATACCCTGCTTGACCTGCTTGAGAACAATCCAGAGTATAAGTTTTTTACCTTTGATGGTCAGACAGTGCCATTTGAAGATTATTTAGATATAAAGCCCGAAAATCGCCAGCGTCTGGTGAATGTAATAAAATCTGGCAAATTGCTTATTGGTCCATGGTATATTCTGCCAGAGGAAAATGTTGCCCACGGCGAGAGCATTGTGCGTAATATTATCTGGGGGCATAAAATTGCCAACTCCCTCGGCAAAGTCACCAAATTTGGGTACACAGCCTCTTCTGTGGGACAATGCTCGCAAATGCCGCAAATTATGATGGGATTCGGGATTGACGGTATGTTTTTTTATCGGGGCGTAAGACCTGAGCTTATGCCAGCAGAATTCCGCTGGCAGGCGCCGGATGGCAGTGAAATCCTGGTAACGCGCCTGAGCAGTTATCCCCGCTATATCTTTTTCTTTCATCTCTTTCGCCCGGTAGTGTTCGGGATGGGCTGGGATGACCGTATTTATTTCTGGTCAATGGGGGGGATGCCTCTACGTTTTTGCTCTGCAGGCGAAGGCTATGAGCATTACTTTAAATTAGCCCCACGCCAGCAATTTGAAACCTCCCGAATTCTTCCCTGTCTGGAAAAAGTGGTTGATATCCAGCGCAAGGAAGAAACTACCGACATCCTTGCTGGAATGCAGGGTATGGACAATACAATGCCTCATCCGGATGAGGTGCGCATCATTGCTGAAGCCAATAAGCTCCTGGGGCGCAAGGTACTGGTTCATTCCAATATCGTGGCGTATTTTCAGGAAATGCGGCGCGCGCTGAAGAATCCTCCGCTTTTCAAGGGTGAGCTCCGTTACTGGCAGACCCAGGTTTACAGCTGCCGAACCTATGTCAAACAGCAGAACGGGCAGACCGAGACAGCATTAATCAGCTGGGCTGAGCCCTGGGCAACGCTCAGCTGGTTGGAGGGCAATGCTTATCCGGAGAAGTATCTGGAACTTGCCTGGCGCTATCTTCTTCGCAATCACGGGCACGATACAATTCACGGCTGTGGTGTTGACCGCATTCATCTGGATGGTGAATATCGCTTTGCCCAGTCACAGGAGCTGTCTAAAAGTATTATGCGCCGTGCCTTTAGCCATATTGTCAAAAAAGTTGATTTACCACAGATTGACCCCGAAACCATTTACCTGATTCTATTCAATGCAACGCCCTTTACCAGAACCGATGTTGTTGAGCTCTATGTAGAGATACCGCGTGAATGGAAGACCACAGATTTTAGGCTGGTGCAGGCAGATGGTAAAGTGGCAGAGCATCAGCTGGTGTCTGTGGAGCAGACCGAGTCCGTTGTGCGTCATCTGCAAGATGTAACGATGTCGTATTTAAATCAGCGGTGTCTGATACGATTGCGGGCGGAAAATCTCCCTCCCCTGGGTTATAAAACCTTCAGGGTGGTCAAAGGTGCGACAAAAACAGCAAAGGGTGAGCAGTTGATTTCTCCAGAGCCCAATATCCTGGAAAACGAGTTCCTGCAGGTCAGGATTGAGCCTAATGGAACACTCACGGTGCGTAATAAAACGACCGGCAGGGTCTATAACAACCTGCATTATTTTGAGGATATTGGTGAGACGGGAACTGCCTGGGATTTTGAGCCACCAGCGGGCGATAAACCTTTGAATACACTGAAAGAGGCTCCCGTTATCAAACTTGTGGAAAACGGACTGCTATATGCGGAGTACAGCATCGCTTATCAGTGGCGACTGCCTGCGGAGCTGGACAAAAAGAAAAAACAACGCTCAAAAAAGACCGTTCCGCTGGAAATTGTGGTGAAAGTGGGCCTGGCAAAAGGCGAACGTCGTCTGGAATTCTCCACGTTTATTAACAACAATATTCGG
>CAYRXI010000149.1:0-324 GCA_964428255.1 uncultured Candidatus Sumerlaeota bacterium | reverse complement strand
ACCGCCTGCGGGTGATGTTCCCGACCAATTTTTCCACTGCACAGGTGTCATACGCCGGGACGCCCTATGATATATGCGAACGGCTGATTGAGCAAAAAGAGATAAAGCCCGGCATCCTCTTTCCGCCGTTTCCCACGCATCCGTTCACGGACCTGGTGATTGTGCAGGAGCCGCCGATTTCGCACTCCAAGCGTAATTCTGCAAACGGCAGTACATCGGCAATTGCCTTTTTCTCGGATGAGCTCACAGAATACGAGGTAACGGCAGATGCCTCTCGCTCACTTGCCATCACCTTGATTCGTGCCTTTGAGGTCAAGCTCTCTA
>CAYRXI010000148.1:4067-4883 GCA_964428255.1 uncultured Candidatus Sumerlaeota bacterium | reverse complement strand
ATAATTTCGGTGGATGCCCTACCAGATAGAACTTTCACTGGCAGAGTAGAACGCGTGGCACCATTACCAGATTCTGAAAATCGCTGGCTGAATCCGAACCTGAAAGTTTATATGACTGATGTGGCTATCAGCGGAGAGCATTCGGAGATCAAACCCGGAATGTCAGCGCAGGTTAAAATAATTATTAATGAACTCAAGGATGTATTAACCATTCCACTTCACGCTGTTACTACCCGGGGAGATGAGCGTATCTGCTTTGTAATGACCTCTTCTGGGCCTAAACCAAGAACTATAGAAACCGGAGATTATAACGATAAATTCATTGAAGTAAAAAAAGGCTTAAAAGAAGGTGAAAAGGTGGTGCTGAATATCGCCCCATTATTAGAAAAATTTAAGCCAGCTCTCACGCCCCCAGCTCCGACTGAAGGCACCAGAGCTGAAAAAGAGCCAAATGATGTGCCTCGGCAGCTATAATAAGTGATTCACTTAATCCCCTAAATAGATAACAAAAATGCAAAAGATCTGCAGACATTATGTTTGAAGCAAACTCAGGAGGAACGAGAAAAATGCCTCTGGTTGAGGTCATTAACCTGGTAAAAAACTATCAGATGGGAGAGGTCATCGTTGAAGCACTCCGGGGAGTCAACGTCTCCCTTGACACCGGTGAATTTACAGCCATTATGGGACCCTCGGGCTCGGGCAAATCCACTTTTTTGAATATCCTCGGCTGTCTTGACACTCCCAACTCAGGTAAATATTTGCTCAATAACGAGGACGTTTCCACCCTATCAGATGATGAGCTCTCATATATTCGCA
>CAYRXI010000148.1:1998-4057 GCA_964428255.1 uncultured Candidatus Sumerlaeota bacterium | reverse complement strand
TTCATTTTTCAATCATATAACCTCATCAGTCAGCTCAGTGTTCTGGAAAATATAGAAGTCCCGCTGTTTTATCAAAACGTGAGCGAGCAAAAAAGCCGGGAAAAAGCCGTCCGTATGGCTGAAATGGTGGGACTGGGACATCGGCTCTATCATCATCCTGCTGAACTCTCCGGTGGCGAACAACAACGTGTAGCTATAGCCCGGGCTCTGGCAAATGACCCGCTGATTATACTGGCTGATGAGCCCACTGGTAATCTGGACTCCAGATCTGGCAACGAAATTCTTAATATTCTGGACGAATTGAACAAACAGGGGAAGACTATAATTATGGTTACCCACGATGAGAATGTAGCCCGACATGCCCATAGAATAATTCGCTTCAAAGACGGTCAAATTATGACTGATGAAGCATCGCTTAAATATTAATTTTATCTCTGCCCTATGATTAATATTGCACTGACAAAAAGGCTAATAGTTCTGGGGTTGACCAATATCTGGCGCCACCGTCTGCGGTCTATTTTAACTATTCTGGGAATAGTATTTGGTGTGTGTTCAGTCATTGCTATGCTGGCAATTGGTGAAGGTGCAAGCTACGAGGCACAAGAACAAATAAAAAGACTTGGCAGTCAAAACATCATAATAAACAGCGTTAAACCACCTGAAAGTGAAAAAGTAAGCAAAGAGAGACAATTTCTCAGTGAATACGGACTTACATACAAAGATGCAGAACGCATTATGACGACAATCCCCGATGTGGAGGTTATTGTGCCATCCAGAACCATTCGCTCGGATATAACTTATAAACGTAAACGTATTGATGGCAATCTTATCGGGACAATTCCCTGGTATCCATTGATATCCAATAAGCGGATAATAAAGGGACGCTTTTTCACCGGCAATGAAGTTGAAGGTGTTAGAAATGTTTGTGTGATAAGCGATGATTTGAGCAGTCGGCTGTTTACTTATGAAGACCCACTCGGTGAAGTTATACGTATCAGAGGTAATTATTATACCGTGATTGGTATAATCGAAGAGAGCGCACCTGTTACAAAAAAGATAGCAGAGGTAGCATCATCTTTAAATATTTACATTCCGCTGACTACTGCAAAATCATACATTGGAGAGATTATAGCCAGTGAGTCTACTGGCAGCTTTAACCTTGAAAGAGTTGAGCTCCACCAGTTTATTGTCAAAGTCAAACACGCAGATACCGTCCTCTCCACCGCGGCTATTATCCGCACTATCCTGGAGCGATTTCATAAACAACTGGACTACGAGGTAATCGTGCCCCTGGAATTATTACGTCAGGCAGAACGAACAAAACGCATTTTCAATATTGTCCTGGGCTCAATCGCAGCAATTTCACTGCTGGTGGGTGGCATTGGCATAATGAATATTATGCTTGCCAGTGTAACTGAACGCACCCGTGAAATTGGTATCCGCCGGGCATTAGGAGCCAGGCGACGTGATATTATTATTCAATTTTTAATAGAAACCGTCTTGCTGGCTGGATGTGGCGGTGTGATAGGTGTAATTTTAGGAATAATGATACCATTTCTTATAACGTATTTCGCCGAAATGAAGACCATCATTCGCCTGTGGGCTCCCTTTCTTTCCTTTGGCATCTCTATTTGCGTGGGTATAGTTTTTGGCATTTATCCTGCATATCGGGCTTCAAGAATGAATCCAATTATTGCCCTTCGCCACGAATAGTTCCCCTTCACTGAACCTTTTAGAACAATTACCGTGCAAAAGGTTCCTTTTGGTCAATCAATTTTAACCCCAAAATTTTATTAAACATTGAAATTGTTATTGTTATTCATTGACTTAATATGGTATAATTTTTGCGCTATCTTTATATAAGACAAATGAAGAGGTGGTATTATGCACTATAAGAAAACAAATAGGCTTCGTGGTGCAATACCTGTGTGGGTAAAGATAACCCTCAGTGTGCTGGCAATTCTCACTGCTGTATTCTATGCACTTTCCACCTATAGCCATTATACAAAAGGGATTCCCTCTGAAAGACCTGATAGTTCTGAATTCAGACCTAATCCAG
>CAYRXI010000148.1:1743-1965 GCA_964428255.1 uncultured Candidatus Sumerlaeota bacterium | reverse complement strand
TAGAAGATTCACTCCTGAAGAAAGACGCCAGTTTGCCGAGCAGATGGCAAAAGAATTAAACCTGACGCCTGAACAGGTTAAAAAAATGGAAGAATTGCGCAATCAAGGTCGTCCAAACAGCCCCGAAGAAGCCCGCCAGCGTATGGAAAAAATGCGCGAAATTTTAACTCCTGAACAGCAGGAGAAAATACGTCAGACGTTTCGCCGTGGAATGGAGAGCCG
>CAYRXI010000148.1:723-1687 GCA_964428255.1 uncultured Candidatus Sumerlaeota bacterium | reverse complement strand
TGCAACGCCAGCTCCAGCGCGCTCAGCGAGCGTTGCCACCTGACCAGTTCGAAATATTTAAGAAACGTCTTGAAGAACGGCGTAATCGTTTCCGTGGATTTGGCGGCGGCGATAGACCCAGAGGCGACCAACCTCCCAGAAATCAAAGATAAATGAAAGGGGTATAATATGAAGATATTTAAACATTGGTTTTATCCGGGGAGTAATTCTGGCTTTACACTCATTGAACTATTGATTGTTGTTGCGATAATCGCCATTTTATCTGCAATTGCCCTGCCTAACTTCCTGGAGGCGCAAACGCGTTCAAAAGTTGCACGTGCCAAATCCGATATGCGCACCATTGCCACTGCTCTGGAGACTTATCACGTTGATAACAGGGCATATCCTCAGGCAGCCTTAATTCCTCCAAGTCGTAGATTGCGCCCGCTTACCACACCCATTTCCTATTTAACCACCTTGCCTGATGACCCGTTTCGGCGTGGCAGTGGACGCAGTGATGACTACCGCTATGGCGCTATGCCTTTGGATAATGCACATCGCTGGATTCTCGCAAGTGCTGGACCGGATTTAAACTCTTCTACCGACCCGATTGAATTCTATCCGGGCAACATCCCGGGCTTATTTTACGGGCTGGTGGACGGCTTTAATTATATGATATATGACCCTTCTAACGGAACTGTTAGTCGCGGCGATATTTATCGCGCCAGTGATTTTGTGCCACAATAAAATTAAACTATATTTGTGAGCAAAGGCACAATCACCTCTTTGACCGGTTAAAATATTATTTAGGAAAGTTACAATTTCGCTTCTGATGAGCAATTCTGCTATTTTTATATTTTCTCACCTAAAACTTCTCCTCTTGCCTTTAGACCTCTCCTGTTCTAACATTTTGCATTTTCAGTGCTTAATTTTAATAAGCTAAACCAGTATATTTTTTTGTGCTGGAGATTTGTGGAGGTAGAAA
>CAYRXI010000148.1:0-713 GCA_964428255.1 uncultured Candidatus Sumerlaeota bacterium | reverse complement strand
TTGAACAAATTGCGGTGCAACTTTACACCCTCCGAGACTTTTTAAAAACCCCGCCAGAAATCAGGTCCACACTAAAAAAAGTTAAGGAAATTGGATATAATGCCGTTGAGCTGGCTGGCTTGGGTTCTATCCAGATTGACGAGCTGGTAAATATCCTTAATGGCGAAGGTTTAATCTGCTGCTCTACGCACGAAAACCCTGCATCAATTTTAGACCAGCCTGAAATTGTCATAGAAAAGCTGACTAAATTGAATTGCAAGTATACCTCCTTCCCGCAACCGGGCGCTACGCCAGTGAATACCCTTCAGGATGTCCTATCCCTGGCAAAAAGGCTAAATCATCTCGGGCAAATTTTTCACTCTGCAGGCATCACCCTTACTTACCATAATCATCATCTTGAATTTCGCCGTTTCAATGGCAGAACAATGCTGGAGATAATATTTGCCGAAACCGAACCCCAATATCTTCAGGCTGAACTGGATACCTACTGGACGCAATTTGGCGGGGGCAATCCTTCTGCCTGGTGCCAGCGCCTTAAAGACCGTTTACCACTTATGCATCTGAAAGATTACGTCCTCAACGAAAGCAACACCCCGACTTTTGCTGAAGTCGGGTATGGAAATCTGGACTGGCATAGCATCATCCCAACAGCAGAAGCCTCAGGCTGTAAGTGGTTCATCATTGAGCAGGATACCTGCACTGACAGCCCATTT
>CAYRXI010000147.1:2339-5036 GCA_964428255.1 uncultured Candidatus Sumerlaeota bacterium | reverse complement strand
CTGTAAATCTTGAGCAGCATAAAGATGCGGACTATTGGGATGAGAATAACCAGGTTAGAACTTCTTTGCCAATTTATAACCTCGTTTCAAAACACGGATAAGCCGTAATTGAGAAGCATCCATTCTGACCCACCACCAGAAGGTAAAATCTCTCTTAGTCTATGTCAAAGAACATAACTTTGCAACAAAGCATTTATGATGAATTATACAAACCCGATAAAGGTATAGATATAATCTTTCCTGTTGAAGATCCTAAAGGTAGAATTTTCCCTGTCCGAGAAGCCGCAAATTATTCTTTACAAAATTGGGTATTAAATTAAAAAGAAAGGAAATGAATTTTTCATAACTGAATAAGTGGAACCACGATACCAAGAGTGACAAACCAAACGCCGATTACTGGCGCCACCGTATGGACCCAAATTTCAACACTTAAACTTTCAGCAACCTTCTCTCTCACTCCAGCTTAATGTGATGATTTTATAAGGATGTTGTGATAATTAAGAATTTATGTCCAACAAAAACAGGTTAATTTCTTAAGAATATAACTCAGAGAATTCAATTTGCTGTTAACAAATAGCTATAAAAGCCTTTATCGGGTGAGCGCTGTTTGTAAAAGATTTATATGGGTTTGGGTACGCCGGGCAAGGGAGCTAAGTAATGAACAGATTTCGGTCTGGCTATTAGGACATTGCATAAGCACCTCTTCATAGCGATTAGCAAGGTCTTGTTTAAAGACGAGGAGTCGGGGTAACAGGACTGGTAATGAAAGATAGTTTATGTCACCAATCTCCGAATTATAACTTTCGGTATCAGGCACGCCTTCCAGTTTAGTGATTATTACAGCCAGCTGCTTGGCGCTCTGCTCTTCTTCGGCGCGGATTTTTTGCACCAGCCGCCAGAGTTCCTGCATTGACTCAAAAACATAGGGAGAAGCCTCAATAATACATCTGGTTAATGAATTGTATTCAGCATTAAAGAGCTGATTTAGTTTTTCTACCAGTGATGTTTCAGCTGTAAGCATACTTGTCTCTTGCATTGTGTTAATTCTATGATTAGTAACTTACCGCTTTTATTTTTTACTTTCCGTTATTATCCTGAATAATAGTTACAAGACAATGGTTTTTACCACGCTTTCTATCAGCAAATATGGTTGGTGCCAGAGTACAAATAGATAAAAAATTGACACGATAAAAATGGTAATCAATACTGATTCAGTTGTTGTCCAGGGGATGCCAATTGTTCGTTGTGACTTTTCCAGCGCCATAACTTTAAGGATTTTGACATAATAAAAGAGTGAGATTACACTGTTGAGGACACCAATTAGTACCAGAGAGAAGTAAAAAAGTGCATATGGGGAATTCAGGGCAGCTTTAACTACCGCAGCAAAAACAAGAAATTTGCCAATGAACCCGCCAAGGGGGGGGAGCCCGGTTAACGAGAATAGAATTACGGCAAAGCCCACCACCAGATAGGGATATTCCTGGATTAAACCGCTATACGCAGAGATTTCACCGCGTCCGGTTTTATTTTCCAGCACAATGGCACAGTAAAATGCACCAATGTTCATAAACAAATAAACGAGAAAATAAAATAACATTGCCTCCAGCGCTGAAGCATTCAACACTGTCATAGCCATCAAGATATAGCCACAGTGTGCAATGCTTGAATAAGCGAGCAAGCGCTTAAGATTATCCTGCCGAATGGCTACTAAGTTGCCAAAGGTCATTGTTATCACCGAAATAATCCAGAAAAACAGGGCAAAATGAAATGAATAAGGCTGGACATAAAGGCTTAACCTTTTAATTTCTGGAACCAGCAAATCGGTAAACAGGGGGAGGAAGATGCGTAACAGGGCGCCAAATCCTGCCACCTTTGATGCCACGGAAAGATAAGCCGTAATTGGTGCCGGTGCTCCCTGATAAACATCAGGCGCCCAGAAATGAAATGGCACAGCTGCGATTTTAAAAGCAACCCCCACAAAGACCAGCAATAAAGCCATCATCATAGTTAGCGCAGAGATGGAAGACAATGATTGCACCCAGGCGGTTACTTCCAGACTCCCCGTCAAGCCATATAGATAGCTGATACCAAAGAGCATTACTGCCGAGGCAGCTGCACCATAGATTAAATATTTTAACCCGGCTTCAATTGAGAGGGTTTCGTTTTTCTGATAGGCTGCCAGAACATAGGAGGTAATACTCACAGTCTCCAATGCCAGAAAAAACAGGACAAAGTGCCGCGCACTAACAAGGAAGCACATTGCCATTGTTGCCGTGAGCAATAACGCATAATATTCGCCCACGCGGTAGCTGAATAGCTGTTGCTGCTGAAGCGTCAATAACACAACCAGAAATGTTGCAAGAATAAAGAGAAGTTTAAAAAATATGGTGAAGTAATCTACTGCCAGTAACCCGAAAAAAGCAGTGCGCGAATAATCTGATTCGTAAAATTTGTTTAACATTAAATGTAGAGCTATGAATAAGCCCAGGAGAGCAATCAGACTGATGGCAAACGAAACTTCACGGCGCATAAATAGGTCAATAATAACCAACGCAACAATAGTCACAATTAGAACCAGTTCCGGGGCAATTGCGCTCAGGTCTTGCGTTAATTGCGTTGATGATATGGTAATTTCAGGAATCATATCTTATAGTTTTACCAGATTAATAAAATACTGCATTGAAGGTGCAATCACAT
>CAYRXI010000147.1:0-2329 GCA_964428255.1 uncultured Candidatus Sumerlaeota bacterium | reverse complement strand
ACGGAAAAATCCCGAAGAAAATTGCCGCCACAGCCAGGGGAACCAGACTTATTGTTTCCGGTGTATCCACGTCAGTAAAATGTGCATATTCGGGCTTCAGCGATCCGAGATAGACGCGCTGGATAGTCCAGAGGATAAAGGCAGCAGTGATTATAATGCCAAGCGTGGCTGCGACTGTGATGCCGGGGAAAATCTTAAATGAGCCGAGCAGAACCATTACTTCACTGATGAATCCGCCGGTCCCGGGAATGCCCAAGCCTGCAAAGAAGCCGATGATTGAGAGTGAAAAATACACCGGGAGTTTTGTCCCTAACCCGCCAAATTTGAACAGGTCGCGATGGTGGGCACGGTCATAAATTACGCCAACCAGCATAAACATCATCGCTGAAGAAATTCCATGAGTAAACATCTGGAATACCGCACCATTCACGCTCTCCGGCGTAAGGGCAGCAATTCCCAATAACACATAGCCCATATGACTGATGGAGGAGTATGCTACCAGTTTTTTAAAATCTGTCTGTGCCATAGCGCAGAGGGCGCCATAAATTATATTAATCAAACCAAAAACAGCCAGGGTTAATGCCATTATTTCGTGAGTGGCAGCTCCGGGCAGCATCGGGTAGCTGATGCGTAATATTCCGTACCCGCCCATTTTCAGCAATACTCCTGCCAGTATTACGCTGATGGCAGTGGGCGCTTCAACATGCGCGTCCGGTAACCAAGTATGAAACGGGAATACGGGCAGTTTTATGGCAAAGCCGATATATAACAGGATGAAAAAAATAATTTCCAGGAGTGGTAGCTCTTTAAACGGGCGCGATTTTATCAGATAGAGCATATCAAAAGAGCCGGTCTTGAAATATAACGCCAGAATAACTACCAGCATCAGCACACTGCCCACCAGGGTAAAAATGAAGAATTTTATGGCGGCATATTCTCGCTTTGGTCCTCCCCACACTCCAATCAGGAAGTACATCGGCAGTAACATAACTTCCCAGAAGACATAGAAGAGAAAGAAGTCCAGTGCACAGAAAACTCCCAGCATTCCCGTGACCAGCAGCATAAACAGGGCGTAAAATCCCTTGACTCCCTGTTCAATATGCCAGGCAGAAAACACTGCCAGAAAGGAGAGTACACTGGTGAGGATAATCAACAACACACTCAATCCATCCACACCCATATAATAATGGATATTAAACGGCTTTATCCAGGCAACTTTCGTCACGAACTGCATTTCAGTGTTGGTGCGGTCATACGCCACATACAAATAGGTTGAGAGTACTACTACGATGAAGCAAATGATGGCTGAGACCAGACGAATGGCTGTCTTGTGCTCTTTGGGAATAAGCAAAATTATAATCAGTCCGAGTATTGGTAGAAAAGTGATCCACGTAAGTAAATAATTGGTGATAATATTCATTTTACTTCGTTACACTCCAGCGATTTTTTATTTCCAGAGTAAAACTATCAAGATAGTTAAACTGGCTATTGAAATCACCAGTGATAACACATAGTTGCGTATTCTGCCAGTTTGTAAAAAGCTCAACACGTTGCCAGCAAATCCGGTTAAGCCGGCGATTCCGTTTACCGCACCATCAATTCCGAATAAATCAAACTTGCCGATGACCCAGGCAATAAATCTGGTGGCAAAACCGCTGAAGTCCACCAGACGGTCAATTACATAAACATCAAATGCACGCGCCAATTTATATATGCGATGCAAATTTGTCACAAATAGCAAATGGTATAATTCGTCTATATAATATTTATTTAACAGCAGGCGATAGACGAAGTTGAATCTTTCCACCAGCTGCTGTGTATTTATACTGCGCTTAACGAACATCAAATATGCCAGTAATATCCCCAGAGAAGAGATAGTAAGCGTAGTGGCAAGCGTAATGGTTTCGGCTTTATGTTTTAACGTATGATTGTGATTGCTAATATGTTGTTCAAAAGTTACTTCTTTATGCCGACTGATTTCCGCGCTTATAGTATATTGCTCAAGTTTCGGGGGTAAGGTTGTCTTCTCAAACCAGTGTCCATATCCAGACACAATTGAAAGCACTGCCAGTATGACTAATGGTATTGTCATAACTGGCGGTGATTCGTGGGCGTGATGATACCGCTCAATATCTCTCGGTTTGCCCGTAAAAGTCTTAAAGAATAAACGAAACATATAAAAGGCAGTCAAACCAGCAGTCACACCTGCCAGTAAAAAAAGAAGAATATGTTGCGGATGTTCAAATACAAATTCCAGCACTGCAGAGATTATCATATCTTTACTATAAAAGCCAGAGAACCCGGGACAGCCTATGATTGCCAGCGTGGC
>CAYRXI010000146.1:4148-5081 GCA_964428255.1 uncultured Candidatus Sumerlaeota bacterium | reverse complement strand
TAATTCCTGACGTTTAATCCGTTCTTCAGCGTTTAGCTTCCCTCTGCGTCTAATCGGCTGGATTAAATTAGAGTCGCACATCCGCTCTTCTACCTCTCGGTAACTCGGGTTCCTGTAATTCTTGAGCAGCATAAAGATGCGGACTATTGGGATGAGAATAAGCAGGTAAGAACTTCTTTGACAATTTATAACCTCGTTTCAAAACACGGATAAGCCGTAATTGAGAAGCATCCCTTCTGACCCACCACCAGAAGGTAAAATCTCTCTTATTCTATATTAAAGAAAATAACTTTGCAACAAAGCCTTTTTCAGTTTAAAAATACCACATCATCTACACAATTTTAAGATTCCTTTAAAAGACTTATTAGTGATGGGATGTCCCGTATATTCTGCGCAGAAACACAAGAGTTGAAACAGAACCAAATCCTTTTACAATTATACAGCTCACTTGCCGAAAATAAAGCAATCATAGAACGAGTCTATATTCATTTCGTATTTATGGGAGACCCTGCTGAAGAAGAACGTAGTCAGGTGCTTGATAATCTAAGGGAAGACCTTGAAAACAAGAAATATTTAATTGATAGATTTTTCGGTCGTGATGATGGGAAATTGTGAATTGAATTCCGCTCAGCTCAAACAAGAAAAGTTGGTGTAGCATCGCATCAGCGCACGACCCGAACTTATACAATTGAACTATCAGAGTGCCTGAGCAGCCAAGGACCGAACAATGAAAAGATGCTGATAGGATTCATTAGATTGATTGACCTCTGGAGGATGTTTAATGATATGGGGACTCGTTTCTTTGAGAGAAATATCAGATTCGCATTGCCTGAGACTGAGTCTGTAAGCCGCGCTTTGTCAAAGGCGTTTAAAAGTATTATCCTGGATGGTAAAAACAAGCCCTCGGTGTTTGCCTTGCTGCTGAGAATATAG
>CAYRXI010000146.1:3389-4138 GCA_964428255.1 uncultured Candidatus Sumerlaeota bacterium | reverse complement strand
TGCAAACCATCACAACCTTTGAACGCTTTATTAAAGCAAACGAGAACAACCTTACCTTTCGGCAAAATCGCAGCCTTCTTGAGCAATTGCGGGTAATCTGTAAAATAATAACAGACGCAGACAAAGAGTTTGTGACTTCAGTCACAATTAATAATAATCGGCAGAATCCTGTAGAGCCATGGAATTTACGCGCCAATGATTTTATCCAGCTTGAATTACACGACAAATTCCTTAATGACTTGGGGATTTATTATGAACGGCAAGAAAGAGCGTTTGAATATCTGAGTGATGAGGAGCTTGAAGAACAAGGGATTGTAGAAAGGAAGTCAATCCAACTATATAAACTTGCGCAGACATTTTTAGTGTCCGATGGCGGAATAGATAAATTGTCCCAAATGCATCGGGTATTTGAAGATGACCGAATCTACGAGCGAGTTTTCAGTAGAGCAAGGTTAAAGGCAGGTTCAAGGCAAATCGTGCTTTGCTATAAAATCCAGTTTCGCCTGCCCAGGCTTATTAACGATATTTAGGAAAAGAGTCCTAGAAAGTATGAGTACGTAAAACGTGCACGGGTATTATTATGAGCATTATTTTGCCAAGGGATACTGAATGATAAAGACTTGAAGCAACTTGCGGAAGATTATGGAAGAAATTTGGTTGTTGAGGCTAACTATACGAATTATCTCTCGTGGTTAGCAACAGCCAGATGTCGTTTTCTTTTTGACGATTTGGTTAATCACAATGATCAT
>CAYRXI010000146.1:0-3379 GCA_964428255.1 uncultured Candidatus Sumerlaeota bacterium | reverse complement strand
TACAAAGATAGAAGAAGGGGAATTTAGTTTTCTTAGAACTAAAGCCTCATATGAACTTTGTATGGAATTTGCCTATAAAAGGTGGATATGGATAGAGAAACGGCTAAAATAAGTAAGGACCTTTCGAAACTGGTTTTGATGTTATTTGTGAAGTCAGTATTCATCTTCATTGTTTATATAAATCTCTCTCTGTCTCACAAGTAATTCTCTTCACGTGTAATCTATTTAATAAATCCAGTTTTGAAGAAATTTGCAATGTTATTACATTTAGAAGTGCTTTAAGTATATCTGAATTCATCAGGGGAAATTATTTTAGGTGCGGATTATAATTTTTGTGCATCTATTTGGTGCTTTCTTTTTGTGGAAGGGAGAAGATGTCTTTGAGGATTTCGGCGTAGAGGGTGCCTTTGCCGTCAGCCACCATTTGCTTAAGGCGGATCAGCGGCTGATGGGCAATTTTATTAGCAATGGAATGCGCCAGATGGCGCAGATGCTTATCCTGCTCTGGTGTCAATGAATTTCCTAAAACACGTCGAAGATGCTCAATCTCCGCAGAGCATTGCTGCTGGACGTACTGGCGAAAGGCAATAATTACAGGCTTGATATCGTGTACTTCCAGCCATTGCTGGAATTTTGCAGCTTCAGCCTGAGCCAGACGCTCAATGTTATCAGCCTCTTTTTGCCGGTCTGCCAGGTTTCTGTCCACTATGTTCTGCAGGTCGTCAATATTGTAGAGAGTTATCCCTGAAATTTCCTTTACATTAGGGTCAACATTCCGTGGCACGGCAATATCAACAATCAGCAAGGGGCGGTGTTGGCGGTGTTGCATTACAGTGGCTAATTGTTCATAATGCACGAGATAATGAGGAGCACTGGAAGAAGTTAGCACCGCATCCGCATCCTCCAGAAAGCTAAGTAAGAAATTGAACTCCACTGGTGTTGTCCCCGGCAATTTGGCAGAAAACTCCCTTGCACGCTCTACATTGCGACTGGCAATAAATAATTGCGCCTGCGACTCGGTCAACAGCCGCCGGGCTGCAATCTCACTCATCTTACTGCTACCAAGGATTACAATTTTTTTGTCTTTCAAGCTGTCAAATGCACTTTTAATCAAACAGATAGCAGCAAAAGGCACGGATACGGCACCTTTTCCAATGTTGGTCTTTGTGCGAATTCGCTTGCCGAAAACGATGGCGCGATTAAATAAGTTATTAAGCAAAGGACCAACAGTCTGACAACTCCGGGCAAGTTTTAAAGCGTTTTTTACCTGACCCAGAATTTGTGGTTCTCCAATTATCATTGAATCAATACTGGCAGCAACTCGCATCAGATGTACTACCACCTCAGTATCCCGCAATTGATACCAGAATTTCCGATAGTTGAAATTTAGCGTTAATTGACGCTCTTTTGCAAGCAAGAGGAGCATTGTGGCTCTCAAAATGGCAGCTGGAGATTGTGCCACTAAATACAATTCCAGCCGATTGCAGGTGTTCAATATTACTGCTTCTGTGATATCTGATTGCTGATGTAAACGCTGAAGGAATTGCTCTTGTTCGGTTGCTGTTAATGAGAATTGTTCACGCACCTCAATCGGGGCTGTTTTATGACTTATTCCGTTTACTGCAATAATAGACATTGGCAATTAGGATTTGCGTAAAAACTTTATAAATAATATCTGAAATTTGGATTATAAAGTTGACTAACTTAATGGCTTTTATAGTTAGCTCAAATAATTAAGAGCTATCATAAGACGGTAGAAGAAGTTAAAGCAAGCAAGGATTACAGATTTTATGTGGCAGCAAGTTTTTGATATATAGCGCGAAGCGCCTGTTTGTTAGTTTCCCAGAACAGTAGATTCAGCGCAGAGTTAAAAGGCAGCCAGGAATACTCGGAGTGTTCCGAACTCAAGCGAATGTTAGTCTCATTTGTTTGTGCAGCGAAGGTGAATTCCTGATATTGCTTTCCGCATTTTTCAAAGGTAAAAACATAATCAGGTTCAGGATGAAGTTGTATGTTACTGAGCCCGGTCTCTTCGGCAATTTCTCGCATTGCTGCAACGATTAGTGTTTCATTATCCTCCTTCGTTCCGGTGATAGGTTGCCAGTAACCACCTAATCGTTCTATACGGCGTAACAGAAGGAAAAAGGGGATTTTTGTAGTCTCATCCCGGTAGTATATAAAAACAGCAATCTTCTGAATCATCGCTTCCTAATTGTGGATAATATAAAAAAACATAAGCTGTTTTAGATAAAACCTCTCCTTGAAATTCAAAAAAATAAGATTTCAGACCATCTTCGGTTATTTTTCCTTTTTCCAGAATGGAGGTAAAGGAGTACGACGCGTCCTTGGACGTTCACGGTCAAGGTCAGCATAGATATACTGGCGTTCTCCGCGCTCAATCCGTGTGCGTTCCGTCCAGTCTAAATACCCGCTTTTGGTCAAGACGACGCGATATGTGCCCACTGGGAGTAGGAGAGTTTTTGGCGTTTTACCTTTATAATCACCGTCAATATAAATGTTTGCCTGTTCCGGTTTTGAACGAATTATCAAGTAGCCAAAGCCAGCACCTCGCCGCCAGTAATCCGGAGCTGGATAGAATGGTGGTCGCCAGTTATCATAATCTGGAACCCAGTATCCGCCTCTTACATAAATAGAGGTGGAATCAGTGGCATATTCATAAGGTAAAGGTGGGAGTGGTTGCGGGCGGGGAACAGGTACGATGGCTTTTGACTCACGCTCTCGTGACGATTTTGGCTCTTCGGGAACTTGTCTGGAGCGGGCAGCTTCATTTTGCTTTTGCAACTCATTTATCAAGCCTTTAGCTCCCTCACGCATCTTGGGGAAAGGCTCTTTGGGCGAAAATCGGTAATATCGCTCATAAAAATAGACCCGGGCACGAACTGCCACAATCTCCAGTTCCTCTTTACCTGCCGGTCCGATAATTTTCAAGGAGTAGCGGTAATTAGGAATAACATAAGTATGATGAGCACGAATGAAATTGTCCCCATCGTAATAATTGGGGAAGATTAAGCGAGTAAATCCGGCAGCATCGGTATTGTAGATGTAAACGTAAGCATCACGATTTGCGCGAAAATAAATCTGAATATCCTCACCAATGTAGTATATCTTGCGGTCAGTCCAGATTTGGATGTCAAAATCAGATTGAACAGGATAGATAGCTTTAACCCCAGAGTCCGAAGGGTTAATGGATTTGTAAAGTTCATCATTTTCGTTGAGCCGTTCAATAGCGAGAATATTTGCAGCAAAGAAGGAAATCAGACACAGCGTCAAAAGAGCGCATCTTGAAGAAGGGATAATTTTTGTCAAAACGCTCATAACCTCACCTCCAGCTTTAATTTCAACATCTAACTAAGATGAC
>CAYRXI010000145.1:2238-5132 GCA_964428255.1 uncultured Candidatus Sumerlaeota bacterium | reverse complement strand
CGATTGAAAAAAAACAGGCGCGCCAGAAGCTGAACCTCCCCCAAGATTACACCATCTTTTTTAGTGTGGGGCGTCTTCATAAATTAAAAGGTTTTCAGCAAGCATTACTTGCCCTGCATAACCTCTGTTCTCGGCAAATGACCCGCACCGAGGTCTTATATATAATCGGCGGAGAGGGAAAATATGAAGCCGAATTAAAGAAACTCGTTGCCAGATTGAATCTCCAGCACCGAGTACAGTTTGCCGGGCGTATTCCTGATGAGCTTTTGCCGTATTATTATGCCAGTGCAGATGCCTTTATTTATCCTGAATTATCTCAGCCAGCCTTCGGCTTGGTGGCAATTGAAGCTCTACTGTGCGGAACGCCCGTCATAGCTGCCAGAAGCGGGGCAATCCCCGAAGTAGTCACCCCGGAAGTGGGCATCACTTATCCGCCCTTTGACATCTCAGCCCTAACTGATATTTTCAGGCAGGCTCTGGAACGCCCGGAGTGGCTGAAAGAGCGCCAGCTGCGCAGTCGTAAGTATGCACTCACAAAATTTTCTTATTCGCAGATGATTGGCAAAACCGAGCAAATTTATCAGTCGGTTTGTTCAGAAAAGACCTGAGGAGGTCATTTGAAGGGATTCTTTAATTTATCAAACCAGCCCTTGCTGGCTTTGTCTTTTCCTACTTTCTCGTCATTTTCACATTCAGCAAATTCCTGCAATAATTCACGCTGTCGCGGGGTGAGATGCCTGGGTATTTTGACGTCCACTTTTACAGATTGCCCTTTTTCCTGGGGTCATCAAAGTGCGGTAGTCCCTTCCCTTTCAGCTTCAGAATTTCACCAGGCTGGGTTCCTGCCGGGATTGACAACCGTTCTTCGCCATAAAGGGTCGGGATGGATATATCTGCGCCGAGTACAGCCTGAACAAAGCTCAAGGGAATTTCGCAAAGCAAATCTGCGCCTTCTCGCTGGAAGAAGGGGTGCTTCTCCACATAGATTACCACATATAAATCTCCGCGCATCCCCTCTTTGAGAGTTCTTCTGCCTGCAGAGATGCCCGGCTCGCCCTCTCCCGGCACGCGCAATATCTGACCATTTTCTACCCCAGGCGGAATGGTGACCTTCAAGCGCCGTAGCACTTCCACCATTCCTTCACCCCGGCAGTCGTCACACGGCTTATCAATGATTTTGCCACTGCCCCCACAATAGTCGCAGGTGGTGCTAACAGTGAGAAAGGCTTGCCTGTAATAGCTCATCCCTCTGCCGTGGCATTGCGGGCAGGTGCGGTAGTCGCTCCCGGGGCGTAAGCCACTCCCCCGGCAGGTAGCGCACAGCTCCATCCGTTTGAAGTTGATTTCTTCCTCCTTGCCAGTGGCAGCCTCCTCCAGACTGATTTTGCAAGAAACCTTAATATCGCGCCCCGGCTGGACACGTTCACGGGTGCTGGCAGTTGAGCGCCAGAAGGTAGAGCCCATTTTCCCGCCAAAAAATGAAGACAAAATATCGCCAAACAGGTCAGAAATATCGTCAAAATGATGGAAATCGTCCCACGTAAATCTACCACCGCTAAAGGTGTCTCTCACGCCTTCGTGCCCATAGCGGTCATATAAGGCACGTTTCTCCGGGTCCATCAGCACTTCGTAGGCTTCGCTAACCTCTTTAAACTTTTCCTCTGCCCATTCCTTTTTATCCGGATTGCAGTCCGGATGATATTTTTTAGCTGCCTCCCGATATGCTTTTTTTATCTCTTGCGGGGAAGCGTCCCGGCTTACTCCGAGAATTTCATAATAATCTTTTTTCTTCGTCATAGGATTCAGGCTTAAGTTCACCAAACTCATAAATATTTTACAAAACTATTCTACGTCCGTTGCAGATTTACTATCAAGTCTTAGTAATTACCCGCGGTTGCCCGTTCATTCTTTATTAGCTATAGCCTGCAGTTGGGGCTGGAGTTTCTGCCACTCATGCCTGACCTGTTCTGGTAAGTGTGGCACCTCGGTAATTATTATTATTTCTGTCAGCTGAATGTTATTTAACTCCACCTGCAATGCGTCCCCGGTTAAAGTAAACGGGCATTCGTCCATCGCGCCGCCGTTAAAGCGATACACCTTTATCTTTGTTAACCAGTGTGGCAGTTGAAAGTTCAAAAAGGCTCTGGGGATGGGCTCAAACAGGGTTCCGCGGCGGTCTGAGCAATGATTGCGATTAATCAGCAATACCAGTGCCGTGTCAGTCCCTGCAAAGAGGGTGCGTGCCATCAACCACGGCGGCCGGCACCGTGCGAAGGCGTCCAGTTTCTCGCCTGCGTCGGTTCCCGGACAGGCAGTAGCCAGAATCGGAAGCAGTGAGCGCGCCTCCGCATTTAGCCGCGCCATTTCCTTCATCAGCGCACGGGCTGGTGGCTCCTCGGACCCGCAGCCGTAATACTCGCCATAAGGCGTGAACCACCAGTAAGATATCCCCTTGGCACCGGCTGCCAGAGAATAGTAAAACTCAATGCGTTTTTCCTCTGGTGTCCCGTAGCGAAACACCTGCTCGCCACTGCGCTCCGAGACTGCATTAAGTATGATATGCGCTGGTTTGGGCTGGCTTGCCCAGCGTGCCACTTCCGCCAGCCCGAACACGATATATGGATGGCAGAATTGTGCCAGCCGTCCCGGCTTTGACGTATACACTGCATTTAGAAAACTCTGATAATAGGGGTCTGTTGCCAGTATGTCCGGTAGCGGTCCATAAGTGAGCAGGTTTTGTGGCGTGTAAGTCAGATTGACGTTTAATAGCGTCAGGGTCCGCGGGTCCAGTGCTGTCCAGCATTGCTGACGTTCAACCAGCCCCTGTGCGTAAACCCCAACTCGCAGGTGCCCGGGCAGTTCCTTCACCCCCGCCTCAGCGACATCCGGCTCAT
>CAYRXI010000145.1:0-2228 GCA_964428255.1 uncultured Candidatus Sumerlaeota bacterium | reverse complement strand
GCTGCGGATGCCGAATATCCACCTTTGCCGGGTCCGTGCACAGAAAGCGCAGTCCCATCTCTGCGAGCAGTTGCAGTCCGGCGGGCTGGCGCAAAAATTGGCTCTGGTTGCCTGCCATCCCCATATGCGTATTGAATAAATGCTCACGAAATGCCCGGCAGGTATCCCGCGCACCGTCAGCCTCGCTCTCGCCGAAGTTGCGATAGCCCCACATCCCCAGCGCAAAAAAATCATCCCGTGCACGGATTACCGTACTGATTTTACCACCCGTTGTGGTCCGGGCTTCAAAGCAAAGAAACGAACCGTACTCCAGGTTCTGCGGCAGCTTAATCACTACCGGCAGAAAGCCCTTCACACTCTTACGCGGAGCTTCTGGCGGGAGATTCACCTGTGTGCTATCTATCTGCACTGAGCCGAGTTCAAACTCCTGATTGTCAGTAGAGCTCAGATATAAAAACGCCGCAGAAATGTCCCTGTTAAAATTTATTGCCCGGAAACAGAGCCCGGCAGGATGTGCCAGACTCAAAGTTGTAGTAACTGAAGTTCCCTGCTCGCCCGTTACCGCTACTTTTAATTCCTCCTCCTGTGGCAGGAATCTCAGCCGTATTGCTAATTCAGAAAATCCGCCGACTGGTATCGGTTGCGGCCTTATTTGATAGTAGATTGGTGCGCCGAGCCTGTCCAGCCGCTCTTTTATTTCCTGCGGTGTTGTCCCTGCATCGTTTAGCAGATAACTGGCTGCACCTATCCCCCGGTGTTCCTGATGAACTGGCAGTAAGTGTTTTGTCAGGTCAATATCATTCAGCCACACACTCTTAATGTTTAACGGGCTCTGCCAGTTATTACGCAGGACAACCCGAAGGGTGGCACCAGCTGGTACGATTTCGCGGTAAGGTCTGGGTTCACCCATCGCGTATTTCAAATCCCAGCCGTCAATAATCCAGGGCAGAAGGTGTGAAAATTCCCGGTCCGGGAACAAGCCCGACGACACCACCTCCACTCCTCCAGCGCTGACACTTAGCCAGAGGATAACTCCCATTACCACCCAGCCCATTCCGCCGGTGCCCCGGCTTCTCGCAAAACCTAAGACCACGATTCTTCCTCGCTTTCTTTCTCTGAAATATAAAGCATAGTTTAGTTTAAAAATTAAGTTTATCTTACCTCATCCGCAATGCACAAAGAAAGAAAAATGCCAGATAATTTCTACAATCCCTCAATTTATCGCCGTAGCACTATGGCGGGCTTAGAGCCATACTTAAGAGAAGGCGAGAGCTTGGGATAATTTTTACCTTTTGCTTTATGCCTGTTGTTTTGTGTTGTATTTATGGATTTAACAACGTTGAGCAACTCGATTCTCCAATCGCTGGAATACATTTGAAACTCTCCCGCAGAGAAAAAAAATAAATTAAAGATAAATTTTACTTGCACCCATATCTGTGTAGTGATAAAATGGTATAAATGTTAATTTAGTTTCTTTATGATTTAGTTAAGTTCTTTGAAAAATCGAAAGTTAGGAATTTAAGTTGAATAACTAACTTGTTAAGGGCGATTTAAAAAGTGGGGTTAACGCAAAACCCCGTTGTAACTTTTATAAAATGAGATATTTATAAATGGACGAGTTGCAGAACTGCCCTGATGAAAAAGGAATTGCGACTGTAGGGGTTCCAAATCTTGAACCCCTACGAAACAAATTTCGTTGTAGCATCCGCCTTGATGAAAGAGTGAGCAGAGAGAAGGGAGCAGGAAGTAGTAAAAAAAGACTGTTCACTGCTCTCTGCTCCCTGACACATTTTAGATGGAGGTACCAATTATGAGAAATATGAAATGGATGTTTGCCTCAGTGATGTTGGTGGTAATCCTGTTGGTGGGAGTGCAGCTGGTAGTAAGCCAGGAGCCTGCCGAGAAAAAGACCGAGAAAGAGACAAAGGCAGTGGCTTCACCCATACCCGCAGAGCGTCCGGAACGTGCCCGTCCGGTGGCTGGGCAGTTTGAGCCCGGGCGAATGCTGCCGATGATGCTGGAGCGCAATAAACAGGCACTGGGCGCAACCGAGGAAGAATGGAAGAAGATTGAACCGCTGTTGAAAACAGTTCTGGAGACACGGATGGAAGCCCGTGGCGGTGGATTTGGCAGACGCCGTGCAGAGTCAGCGGTTGCCTTCCCCGAGGAAGAAGCCCTGAAAAAAGCTATTGAAGCTAAAGATACCCCGGCTGAAGAGATAAAAGCCA
>CAYRXI010000144.1:0-5300 GCA_964428255.1 uncultured Candidatus Sumerlaeota bacterium | reverse complement strand
CAAGGGGTTAGTATATAACCTCTATCGTCTATTTTTACCCTTTTATGTCAAAGAATAATTGTTAACCAACATCATTTTTCTTATGAACAAATATTAACTTTGCAACAAAGCACATTAAATAATTATTAACAAAGAGTTTTTTATTTTTTAACATTTTAACGTTATGCGAAAGGACATTGTTTATGATAAGGTTTGAAATCTGGCACAAAGACACAAAACAAAGTGAACTTATTCTTAATAAAAATCGGGCGAGATTTTGATAACGATGTATGTCTGGATGACCTTTCTGTCTCACGAAATCATGCCGAAATTGAACAGATAGATGATAAATACTTAATAAGAGATCTGGGGAGCAAAAACGGGACTTAGGTAAATCAGCAATGTTTGCTTGAGGGACCGATTACCGAAAAACATGAAATACTTCTTGGGGAAATCAAACTGGTTTTCAACCTGATTGATGGCGAGAAACCAAGCGGGCTGGAAGATTATTTACTACATTTAGAAGACAAGTTCGTTCATCAAGAAGTGGTGGAGAAATAAATAACTCGTCATCAAATCCGTAAAGAATTAGCCGACACTGAAGAAAAGCCTACAGATATTAAATATCTACGCCTTAAGGCACGATTACAGGCTCATATAAAAATAGTTGAATTATTATTACGCTCAGAATTGACCTTAACTGACTTACTGGTCAGGATTATTAATCTTATCCATCAACACATTAACTTTGATTATGGCGCGATTCTCCTTTATGGCAAAAAGCAAGAGAAGCTACTTCCGAGAGCAATTTATATAAATCCCGAAGAAAATACCCAATCCTTGAGTATCAGTGCCTCAATCTGTAATACCTTTTTTCAGACCGAACTGCCATTATTAGTTCAGATGCCTTTAGAGACCCACGATTTGAAGATTCTGACAGTATCTCTAAATACCAGGTTCGTTCAGTTATGGCAGTTTCGAAGTTAGGTAGGGACATGCCTTATGGTTTTATCTATGTATATAAATAAAGAATCAGAACAACCGTTCGGCGATGATGACTTAAATTTTCTTATTGCACTGGCGGATGAGGTGAGGCTTGCGCTGGAGAATTTCTTTCTGCGAGAGGAGCTTCTGCGCCACGAACGCCTTGCCAGCATCGGCAAGACAATTGCAGCGCTTTCCCATTATATTAAGAACATTTTGTTGATTGCTGAAGGAGCTACGGCTGCCATAGAAAAAGCAATTGAAGACAAGGACTTCAGCAAAATAGAAAATTCCTGGGAGATTTTGAAAGCAAATAATGAACGCCTCACAGACCTAATTCAAAATCTTCTACATTATGCTAAAGCCAAACCCTCTGTCTTAACCAATGGTAATATAATTGTTATGGTCAGGCAACTGGCGCGTTCCGTCCAGCCTAAATTAGCCAAAAAACCAGATAAAACTTACCTTGAATCTGGATGATTTTATAGGAAACTCGTGGCTGGATACTCATGGCTTATATCGCTGTCTTCTTAACTTAATTGTCAATTCTATAGAAGCCCTTGAGGATAAAACAGACGGTGAAATCTTGATATCCACGTAACTGGAACAATATAAAAATCAAATAGTTATTATTGTACAGGATAATGGTTGTGGAATTCCGGCATATTTACTCCCGCATATTTATGAGCCATTTTTTACCACTAAAGGTCGCAAGGGTACAGGTCTGGGGCTCCCGATTACCAAGCGCATAATAAATGAAATGGGGGGAACTATTGAGTGCGAATCAGAAGCTGAAGTGGGTACCTCATTTATTATTAAACTTCCAATTATTAAGGAACGTTCAGAAAAAATCAGTGAATCCTGAGAATTTTTCACGCCTTTTATAAAATAGCTATGAATATTGTATGATACTATTATACAATCGCCTCTATTATTTGCGAATCTAAAGTTTTCAATCTATGAATAAGACCTGTTTATATTTAGGCACTGCCAATAAAAAACATATCGCACACCTGGGTGAACGTTGTCTGGAATTTGCCAGGCAGGGAGAATTTGATGCCTTTATGGTAATCCTGCCTACCAGTCGCTGGGCTAATTTTTTTAAGCAGCAACTTCTTACCCGCCAGGGAGACTGGATTGCTGCTCCGCTTATTTTAGGCTACAACCAGGCGATTGACGTTTTATATAGCAGATTGGTTGACTCCCCCTGCCAGGAAATTAGCAGTTCTCATGGTATTCACATAATCTACTTTATTTTAAAGTCGATAATTAGTAAGTATGATGATGCTAATTTAAATTTGATCCGGATTCCCCTGGCTAAATTAGCTGAGGAATTTTATTCAACAATAGAAAAAATCAAAGGCGCTGGGATTACGCCTGCCAAACTGCAAGAAATTCTTAATATAGCAGACCCTACCCAAGCCAAAATTTCCATATTATATAGAGTGTATCAACGATATCAGGAATTGCTTTCAAAACAAAAGATGCTGAATTTTGCTGATAAAGTTCTGGCAATTACCGAAACTCTGCAACAAAAACCCCATAAATTCAGGAATGTATTTCCCCGTTTGCGTTTTTTCGTCTGGTTGGGATTTGACCTATTCTCAGCTCCTATGTATTCATTATTACAATTATTAGCAAAGCAAATTGACGAATGTCATATTTTACTTGATTACGATGAATCACGCCCAGAAGTATTTGAACATTTAGCCGAGCCGGCTAAAAAACTAATTGCCTTTGCGAATGAAATTATTCGGGATTCTCATTCTTTACCAGAATCGCCAGCGGAAAAAATTAGCTATCTTTTTTATCGTGAACCAGAGAAAATTGATATACCCAATCGTGTTGAAGAGTCCTGTGTTGGCTTAATAATCGGTAAGAATCCAACAGATGAAGTAGAGAAAATCTGTCGCTGGATCAAACACCTTGCATTGACAGACCCTAAAGTAGAACTTAACCAGATTTGTGTCTGCTTCCCCAACCTGGAGGATTATCTACCCTTGCTTCGCCGAATTTTTGCAAGATTTGGCATCCCATATTCTACTTCATATACCGAACCTCTCTCACAAAGTCTCTTCTGGCAGACTATCAATGCCTTACTAAATGTTATTACTACTAATTATGAGCGTAGAGCTATGATAAAGTTCTTTCATAGTCCCTACGTCTCTACAGGGTCAACTTATACCCACAATGACATTTTTTCATTAAATAGAGGATTATTGCTGGAGATAGCCAATTTTTACAGGGTAGTAGATGACAAACAACACTGGCTTGAAGCTCTGACCGCGGAAGAAAAAAAAATGATAGACCGGATAAATACCGCAGCTACGGAAGCCGGGTGTGAAGATTTTGATGCAGAATATAGTGAAATGCCACCAGAAAAGGCACAATGGCGCTTAAAGCAAGTTCAGGAACTAAAAGCAAATATTGAGTTATTCTTTAACCTGGTCTCTATCCTGGAAAAAAAGCAAACTCTTGCAGAATTCATAACTCATTTGCAAAAAGTAGTAACTGAAATTCAGCTTCCAGTTATTGCAAGTAAGTACTGGGAAGAGCAGCTTAATCAAAAGGATTGTATCCCTCTAACTGCTGAAACCGCTTTAGCCGAACTGGAAGCCATAAAAAATCTAAACTTCCTTTTTGCTTCGCTGGTTCAAACTCAGAATCAATTTACACTGGATACACAACTGACTCCTCTGGAATTTTTTCAATTACTGAATATTCTGGTCTCAACAGAACATTATAAGCCTAGCCAGAATCAAAGATTTGGTGTCCAGGTACTGGGGAAACTTGATCTTAGGGGCATTGAATTTGACTACATTATACTTGGTGGATTGATTGATAGTGTCTTCCCCAAATTGATGAGACCGGGCGTGTTGCTTGATGAGTCTCAAAGAATCAAGTTAGGTCTGGTCCCAGCACGGGAATTAGCTCTTTCCGAAGACTTGTATCTCTTTCACAATTATATAAGACAGGCAAAAACACAGTTCATCTGTACCTATCCACAAAGTAAAGACGAGAAAAAACTTCTGCCTTCTATCGTTATAGAAGAGTTGAAGCGTATTGCAAAAGTGCAGGAGATAGAATTGCCTCCAGAGACCGCTCTCTATTCCTTCAGAGATATGCAAAAACAACTTGGTGCAGTTTTAAAGAGTAAAATTTCCGAAAAAAATAATATTAGCCAGATAACAGAATTAGAGAACTTTCTGACTGACCGATTCTCCCCTCAATTAACTCGTCATTTGACCAGAGCAATTCAGATGACCCTTGCACGGGAATTAAATCCGGATTTTACCGAATATGAAGGGTACCTTAATGACCCATTAGTTCAAGAAGATTTACAAAAATTTGCCAGCAGAGTTTTTTCTATTTCTCGCTTTGAAGCCTATGGACGCTGTCCATTTGCTTTTTTCTGTACTTATTTGCTGGAGCTGGAGCCGTTAATTGAATTTGAGGAAGGAATCTCACCGCTGGATCGGGGTAAAGTGATTCACAAAATTTTGTTTCGGTTTTATAATCAATTAAAAGCGGAGGGGAAAATCCCCGTAGACAATAAAAATAAATTTAAATCGGCATTGACTGAATTAAAGAAAATTGCAGTAGAAGAACTTGGGAAGCTACCTTATAAGGGTGCATTCTGGGAAGTAGAATGTGACAATATACTGGGTAATATGAAAGAAAATATCGGGGGATTACTGGAGGCATTTTTAAAGCTGGAAATGAAGCGGATGGAAAATCCAGAAACTGCCAAATTCCTGCCTGCCTATTTTGAGGTCTCTTTCGGAATGAAGACTAAATCTCAACAGAGTGATGACATTTCCACTGCTGAACCATTTGTTCTGAAACATAATGGAAGTCAGATAAAACTTCAGGGGCGTATTGATAGAATTGACCTAAGTGATAGTGAATTTATCATCTATGACTACAAAACTTCTTCTAATCTTCCCATAAAAAGAGATATAGAAGAAGGTATAAGTTTTCAGCTACCTGTGTATTTACTTGTGACAAAAGAACTTTTGAAGAAAAAGCTGGGTAAAAAATTTGAACCGATTGGTGCATTATACTATGTATTAGTGGACCAGGATACTTGCGAAATGACCAGTTTTATTTCAGCAGGAAAATATAAAGACCTCATAGAAAAAATCACTGGCAAGCGTAAAAGACAAAAAGATTCTGACAATTTGCTCAATGAAGTTTTAGATATAGTAAAGCAACATATGTTCAATTATTTAAACAATATCCGATATGGAAATTTTGTAGCCCGTGACGTATATATTCACAATCGTTGTGAATATTGCCCATTTTACGAAATTTGCCGAGCGGACTTTATTCATATG
>CAYRXI010000143.1:5000-5365 GCA_964428255.1 uncultured Candidatus Sumerlaeota bacterium | reverse complement strand
CAGAAAATTGTCCCGGAGCCACCTCTCCCTACAAGAACCGGTTCTTCGCCAAAATGTGGATTGAAACTTGAGACCATTGGCTCTGCGCCGGAGCGGCACATTCCCTTTTCACCTTTGGTACGGTCAACTCCACAGCGATGCGGACAGAGTTCACATTTTTTTAATATCTCTTGAGCCAGTTTCACTCGTTCTTTTAATTTTCCACTACGGTATAATTTTAAATATGAAGGTTCTAATTTCATTTAAAAAATGGTATTAAATGAATTCCTGTCGGCAATTGACAACTAGTAGTAATGATGCGAACATTATTAAAAATTTAACTTATTAAAAAGCAGGAACAAATTGCAAGCTATCGCTGTTAATAA
>CAYRXI010000143.1:0-4990 GCA_964428255.1 uncultured Candidatus Sumerlaeota bacterium | reverse complement strand
TTCCCAGCTGCTGAAAAACTGGTTAAGCAAGAATTCTGGGCATTGCGGGATGTTAGTTTTGCAGTAGAACAGGGAAGAATGCTGGGTTTAATCGGGGATAATGGCTCTGGCAAAAGCACCTTGCTCAAACTGCTGGCAGGCATAACTTATCCAGATACGGGCGAAATTTATACCAAAGGAAAAGTGGCTGCAATGCTGGAGTTAGGGGTTGGATTTCATCCTGACCTGAGTGGCATAGAAAACATTTTTCTGAATGGAACACTACTCGGAATGACCCGCAGGCAGATTATGAACAATCTTGAACGAATTATAAATTTTTCTGGTCTTCAAGAGTTCATTAACGCCCCGGTAAGACATTATTCTGCGGGAATGTTTGCTCGTCTTGGCTTTTCCATTGCCATACATTCTGAACCTGACATTTTACTGGTAGATGAAATTCTGGCCGTCGGAGATATGGAGTTTCAATTGCGATGCATTGAAGGAATAAAGAAACTCCGGGCGATGGGAAAGACCATTGTGCTGGTATCACACAATATCACTTTAATTGAGATGCTCTGCGATGAGGTAATATGGCTGGAAAATGGAAAGATTAAAGAATATGGCGTGCCAACTGAGGTGTGTCATAATTATCGCCAGGTCGTAGATACCAAAGAAAAAAGTGAAGCAGTAATGAGTCATCCATATTTTCAGTCACTAACCGAAATAAATAAACCGCGAATAATCACCTCAGCGGTGATCCAGGATATGAACGGGAACCATAAATCAATGTTCAATACCGGTGACTCAATGCGAATACTGATTAATTATAATACCTCACAGGCACTAAAGTATCCTTGTTTATCAGTATTATTCAGATACGTAGAACGAGATATACCTGTTGCCGAAATCAACAGTGCCAGGAGCAAAGGTATCCCCGATGAACTGTGTGGCAGTGGGAGATTTGTCATAGAGATTAATCCGCTGCTGTTGCTGAAGGGTAAATATGAGTTGTCTGTTATTCTATATAATTTACGTGACCAGAGAGAGGTCTATGACGCACATATAAATTTCCAGACAATGGAAGTGGAAACCAGAGATGAGTTTCTTCCTGCATATTTAATTATCAAACCACCCTGTCAGTGGGAACATATACCAATGACTAAATTCTGAGAAAATATTACACTGATATTTTAATGAGCTAATGGAAGGCAAAGATAAATTCCCCTTAATACTTGAGCGATTAAAAGCAGCAGAAAAAATTTTGTTTATCACTGGCGCTGGCGTCTCGGCAGAGAGTGGTATTCCAACTTTTCGCGGAAAAGATGGCTGGTGGCGCAATTTCAAACCTGAAGAACTGGCTTCTCCAGAGGGGTTTGCGCGAGATCCGAAACTTGTCTGGGAATGGTATAACCACAGACGCCAGCTTATTCGTCAGGCGCTTCCTAATCCTGCACATATAACTATAGCTAAATTTGAACAGCATTTTCCAGCGGTGCTGGTCGCCACACAAAACGTAGATGGTTTGCATCAGGTTGCTGGCAGTAAAAATGTGGTAGAGATTCATGGCTCAATCTGGCGCACGCGTTGCACAAAAGAACAAATTGTGTTTGCCAGAGAGGAAATAGATACAGAGAAAGAGGTGCCACCTAAATGTCCCCGCTGTAATGCAATCCTGCGGCCGGATGTTGTCTGGTTTGGAGAATTTTTACAGCAAGATATAATCCACAAGATAGAAGAATTCATCTTCGCACCACCGCAGATAGCAGTAACTTTTGTTATCGGGACTTCTGCGGTATTTGCCTATATAAATAACTGGGCAAGAGCGGCACAATCTCTGGGTGCGCTGTTAGTTGAGATAAATCCAGATGTGACACCTCTAAGTTGTCTTGCCAATGTAACTCTTCGTGAATCTGCGGGTAAGATATTACCCCGGCTATGGGCGGAGTTCCAGCCTGACAAAAAAATCAGTTGAAAAGTTTTTATTACCTTTCACACAATCATTACAATTTACAAAATTGCAAAAAAGGAGGTACAAAATGTTTGTCAGAAAAAAAGCAACAGGAGGTTTTACCCTGATTGAATTGCTGATTGTGGTGGCGATTATTACTATTCTTGCCCTGATCGCAGTGCCAAACTTTCTGGAAGCACAGACACGCTCTAAGGCTTCCCGAGTTAAAGCAGAATTTCGCACCCTGGCTACTGCATTAGAGGCTTATTTTACTGACAACAACGCATATCCGTATGGTGTATTTAGTCCGCAGCAACAAAAAGGACCTGCCAGCCTTGAAAACTATGTACCTTTGACCACTCCTGTTGCTTACTTAACTCATCTTCCCACCGGATGGGACCTGGGTACCGCGTCCCTGGGGGCACGATTATTACTTTTACTGGCGACTTGACGGACCTTTTGTGAAATTCTTCAATCTTCCTCAAACTAAAAGCGCCTGGCTCTTGAGAAGCGTTGGTGTGGACAGACGAGCTGAGGGCAAATTAATTGATGCTGTTTGTAATTCTGCGGTGGCAGGAGAATTTGTAACACCTGAAGGCTGGCAAGGAGTAAATATGCTTTATGACCCGAGTAATGGCACTGTAAGCCGTGGCGATATCGCCCGTGTTGGGGGACAGGTCCCTGGATGCGTTAGTGCCGCAATCGGGAAGAATTAAGCAAAACCATTTATTAATAAGTCTTACCTGATGAAGTCCTGCACAGATTAATGGCAAATCGTGAATATACTGGATATGATATAATCCTGGGGGGTATTTTTGGTGCCCTGGCACTTGTAATATCATCACTATTTCATCTGGTGAATGCCGGGAAAATTTTCCTTCCTATGTTTTTACCAATAGTTGCACTCGCCTGTCTTGCTAACTGGCGGGTAGTGCTTTCAATTGCTACACTTGTACCAATTTTAAGCTATTTAATCTTACAAATGCCCCCCCTCTTTCCTCCTATCCTGCCAATTATGATAGTAGAACTGATTGTAATTTCACTAATCATTATCCTTCTATACCAAAAGCTAAAAATAAATGTCTATGTGACATTAATTATTTCTGCGGTAGTAGACCGGATATTGTTATTTATAATCCTCTATCTCCTGGAGAAGCAATTTTTGGTAATTTCCGGAATGTTTTCTGTATTTGTAGTTATCCAGGGGATACCGGGATTCATTTTACAGCTAATAATTGTACCCCCTCTGATAAAATATCTTGAACAGCGGATTGCGGAATTCAAAAAGATAGTATGAATTATCAGCATAATATTTTGCGCGCAGAATACTTTGATAAAAAAGCCATAGAATGGGGCAGTAAAAAGTATATTGGCGACCAGCAACATAAAGTTCTGGCGATATTATCCAGATATAATATACAACCTGCAGGAATAATTGTAGACGTTGGTTGTGGAACTGGAGTTCTCTCTCCCCTACTCTCTCCTAATGCAAAGATGATAATTTCTCTTGATTCGTCGCTGGAGATGCTAAGGCATTTTTGTGGCGCCAAAAATACTGCACCAGTTTTATTGATTCAGTGTTTTGCCGAGGAAATTCCACTACCAGACGCGTTTGCCGATTGGGTAATATTTTACTCCTCCTTCCCGCACATAAGCGACAAGATAAAGACACTAGGAGAAGCACACCGGATTCTTAAACCTGAGGGCAATTTAGTTATCTTTCATACAGTATCACGAATAGCCATTAACCAGAAACATTCAAGATTGCCATTTCCCCTATGTAATGACCTATTGCCAAGGGTCAGTGAGCTGACAGAGATGAGCCAGCAAATTGGTTTTAAACCCCTGATAATGGCAGACAACGAACAGAATTACTTTTATGCGGCAAAAAAACTTTATTAATTGACCTATGCAAATTTGTGATAAGATATTGGGGTTAAATTAGTAATTAAAAAATACACTAAAATGGGAGATTACAAATGAACCTTGAGAAATATTTTGACGACGTGAAAGGTTATGGAATACTGGCAACTGCTGACGCGGCTGGTAATGTGAACGTGGCAGTATATGCGCGTCCACATATCTTACCTGATGGAAGTATTGCCTTCATAATGACAGAACGCCTGACACACCAAAATTTGCAATCCAATCCGTCGGCAGCATATATGTTTATTGAACAAGGGCCCGGGTATAAAGGACTGCGGCTCTATCTCACCAAGCTGCGTGAGGAGAAAAATGGCGAATTGCTTTTTAAACTAAGACGGAGAGAATATAACTCAGAGGATGCAAACCAAAATTTATACCTGGTGTTCTTTAAAGTAACCAAGGTTTTACCATTGATAGGTGACAAAGAATTAACTGAATAGGAATAACAGGATTGAGTTTTAGGAATTGGTCCCCGTGTTAAACTTACTCACTCCGATGGCCACTTATTTTCTCTTCAATTTCAGCCGGCACGCGGGCATAATGTGAAAATTGCATTGTATAAGTAGCCCTTCCCTGTGAGAGCGAACGCAGGTCAGTAGCATAGCCAAACATTTCTGCCAGGGGGACTGAGGCACGAATAATATGCACATCTTGACGCATATGGATATCTTCAATTTGTGCCCGGCGTTGCTGCAGATTACCAATTACATTGCCCATATAAATTGCCGGGGTGATGACTTCAAGACTCATAATAGGTTCAAGGAGATGTGGCTCACAGCGTTTGACTCCTTCTTGAAAAGCGATGGAGGCGGCGATTTTATATGCCAGTTCTGAAGAATCTACGGGATGATAAGAGCCATCAAATAGAGTAACTTTAATATCAACCATTGGATAGCCAGCCAGTACACCTGATTGCATCGCCTCAATAACACCTTTTTCAATTGCGGGGATAAATTCTTTCGGGATGTCCCCGCCACGAATTTCGTTGCGAAATTCAAAGCCGGAGCCAGGTGGCATTGGTTCAACCCGTAACCAAACGTGTCCATATTGTCCTTTACCGCCCGACTGCCGAATGAACTTCCCTTCTGCCTCTGTAGATTTGGTAATTGTCTCACGATAAGACACATACGGTCTTCC
>CAYRXI010000142.1:0-5402 GCA_964428255.1 uncultured Candidatus Sumerlaeota bacterium | reverse complement strand
CCTGGCACGAAATAAAAAAGCAACAGCAACAAGCGGAGGCAGAACAACATAAGTATGACCGCTATAGACGTACCCTACGCGATATACTTAAACCCTGGGAATATAAAGATTAAAAAATATAAATGGCGTAAAGTTAAAAGTTTCATTGAGGTTAAAATTATTGATTTCTAAATTTGAGATTATATAATAATAATTTGAATTTAAAAATTTACTTAAATTATAAAAATGATTGTATTTGAAGCTGACTATGGAACTACAGATACCATATGAAAAAGACGGCTGGCTGAACATACAGGTAGCTGATAGATATATCCAGAATGTAGTGTATCCCAACAAAGTATCAGTCCGAAATGAAACTGACATTTTACTGGAGGCATTAGAGAAACCGATTAATTCCCCATCGTTTAAGAAATTTCTCAAAGACGCGCGAGATGTATTGTTTATTATAAATGATGCCACTCGTCCCACTCCGACAGCCAAGATTCTGGACATTATTTATGACCAGATATGCGGGCTGGACATAAAGTTTATAATTGCCACTGGTGTGCATCGTGCACCTACACAGGAAGAGTTTGAATTCATCTTTGGCAAATATTACAACCAGCTTAAAGACCGTATCTTTGTTCATAATAGCAAAAACGAGGAGGAGATGGTCTACATCGGTACCTCTAAAAATGGTACCGAAATGTATGTTAATCGTCTGGGAATAGAGGCACATAAAATAGTAATTATTGGTTCAGTGGAGCCACATTATTTTGCAGGTTTTACAGGTGGGAGAAAGTCATTTTTGCCGGGCATTGCCTCACACAAGACCATTGAACAGAACCATAAACATGCACTGAAACTTGAGGCACAGGCTTTAGCTCTGGAGGGCAATCCCGTTCACGAGGATATGATTGATGCCCTGCAGGTAATTGCCAGTAAAGAGATTTTTTCCATTCAAACCGTTCTGGATGGTGAACGTAGATTATATGCAGTAACCTGTGGCCATATTCATGACTCTTTTTATCAGGCAATTGCCAGTGCCAAGGAAGTATATTGCGTTAAAATTCCCCAAAAGGCTGACATTGTAGTGAGCGTGGCATCTTATCCAATGGATGTTGACCTTTACCAGTCACAGAAGGCACTGGATAATGGCAAACTAGCATTGAAAGAGACCGGGATTATTATTCTGGTCTCCAGATGTCGTACCGGAATTGGCGAGCCGACTTTCTTTGAGTTATTATCCTCCTGCAAGACACCTCAGGAAGCATTAGATAAAATCTCACGCAGTTATAAATTAGGGTATCACAAAGCAGCCAAAATGGCAGAAATTTGCACCTATGCGGAGATGTGGGGCGTTACGGACCTGGAGGATAAGGACCTGGAGGCAATTTTTATTAAACCATTCCATAACCTGCAGGAGGCAATTGACAAAGCCATTGCACAAAAAGGCGAACAAGCAAAAATAATTTTTTTAATGGATGGAAGTATAACAGTTCCTTTAATTGGAGAATAAAATAAAAATGGCACTATCACAGGAAATAATATCCGAACTACGGGATATAGTGGGCGAGGAGTATTGTAAAACAAATAATGCTGAGATTTACGTGTATGCCTTTGATGGAGGAATTCACCGACGCAAGCCTGACGTTGTGGTTCAGCCACAAAATACAGGGCAGGTGCAACAGATAGTTAAGCTGGCGAACAGGTATAAAGTGCCAGTGATTCCGCGCGGTGCTGGTTCAGGATTGTGTGGAGCTGCTGTGCCCATTGCCGGAGGGATTGTCGTAGATTTGCAAAAAATGAATCGGATAAAAGATATCCGCATAGGTGACCTGTTCTGCATCGTAGAGCCCGGTGTGGTCTGTGATAATTTAAATTCAGCACTGGCGCCATTTAAGTTTTTTATCCCGGGTCCGGCATCAAGCGAAGTGGCTACGGTGGGTGGGATGATAGCTCTGAATGCTTCAGGTGAAAAGGCTGTTAAATATGGTGCCACACGTGACTATGTGTTAGCACTGGAAATTGTAACTCCAACCGGGGAAGTCATTAACACTGGCGCCCGAACAATTAAACATTCCAGTGGTTATCAATTAGAGCGCCTGGTTTGCGGCTCTGAGGGCACCCTGGGTATCATTACAGAAGCAACTTTACGGATTGCGCCCAAGCCAGCCAAAATCGCTGGTTGTGTGGCAGCATTTGATAATTTAGAGCAAGCTGGACAATGTCTGGCTAATATCATTGCCCGTCCCTTAATCCCCTCGCAGCTGGAAATAATGTCAGCTCCCTGCATTAAGGCAGTAAATAAAGCGGCCGGGATGAAACTTCCAGAGGTAGAAGGGATTTTGTTGATTGAACTGGATGGTTCGCCCGAGGATGTAAAACACGATGTGGAGGTGGTAGGGCAGATATGTAAGAGTGCCGGTGCGGTATCCGTTGAATTTACGGAAGACGAACAACGCATCACAGAGTTATGGAAAGCCCGCAAACAAATGATTCCAGCACTGAGCATTTTAAAAGAAGATTACGTTACTGTAATGCTGGCAGATGATATGGCTGTTCCGGTGTCACAGATCCCTAAAGCTGTGGCTGGTATCTGGGCTATCTCGCAGAAGTATGACCTCATAATCCCGCCTTATGGTCATGCGGGTGATGGAAATCTCCATACCAAAGTATTAATGAATCCTACCAAGCCAGACCACTGGAAACAGGCACAAAGTGCAGTAAAGGAAATATATGACTTAATTCATTCGCTTGGTGGCACGACAACTGGGGAGCACGGGATTGGAATTACGAAGGCACCGGACTTTCACCGCGAACGCCGAACTGCAATCCCCGTAATGAAAGCCATTAAGCAGGCACTTGACCCGAATAATATTATGAACCCCTTTAAAGTTATGGACTGGGAGCAGGGATTTGTTCATGAACTGCGTTATCCCACTGATTCAAACCGCACTCTGGAAGGCAATCTGGCTAAATGGGAAAATGAAATGCTAACCTGCACCCTGTGTGGGTATTGCAAAAATGTTTGTCCCACGTTTTTGAATCTACTCACAGATCCCCCCTCTGGACGTGGACGAATGATACTGGCTTATGGAATTCTGGAAAAGGAACTGGAAATTGACGATTCAGTTGTTCGGGCAATCTACCAGTGCACCTTATGTCGTGACTGTAACAGACGTTGCCCCTCAAAGGTAAAAGTTCCGGAGGTAGTCAAGGCAGCTCGGGCAGACCTGGTCGCACGTGGTTTTGCCTACGATAGTCACGTTGCTTTCATTGAGAACATTAAAAAAACCGGAAACATCTTTGCTGATACGGAAGTGATAGATTTTAGCCGGCCAGGCGAAGTTCCGGTCTTCATCGGTTGTCAATTTCTGGCACGGCCTAACAAAACGAAGATGTACATTCGGCTGTTTGAAAAACTGGGCATTAAGCCCCGGATTGTAAAAGAGATCTGCTGTGGCTACCCGATGGAGGCGCTCGGCTTTGTGGAGGAATTTGAGGAACATAAAGAAAAATTCAGGGAACGGTTTCCTTTTGATTATGCTATAACATTATGCCCTACCTGTACTGTGCTTTTACGAGAACACTACAAAATTGAAACAAAACATTCCCTGCAGTTAATTGCTGAATACCTTGACAGAATAGAGATAAAAAAATTAAATGGAAAAGTAACGTATCATGACCCCTGTGATTTATCGCGTGGAGCTAAAATTATAAAAGAACCACGTGAGATTATTAAACGGCTTGGGCTGGAGCTGGTAGAGATGAAAAATAAAATGGATACTTCGCGTTGTTGTGGAGGTGGGGGGGGGATACTTGTCTCGGATAATAACCTCTCAGCTACAATCGCTGAAACTCGCATCAAAGAAGCACTAGGCACTGGAGCAGAAATGTTAGTTACTGCCTGCGCCACCTGTGAACAGGTATTGAAGACAACTGCTGCTACAATGGCTGAAAAAGGTAACGGTAAAATAACTGTTTCCAACCTGCAGGAATTACTATGGAAGGCTATTAATTAAAAGACCTTTCACCTTTATTCGAATAATAGATAAATTTCAAATCTCTACCCTGTGTAGATGAACTTTAGCTGTTTTTCTTTACTGGAATTAATGATCCCTTACTGGTTAATAGCTTATCAAATCTGGGGATAAATCTGCCTGTGCGTTTCATATATTCAAGATATTCTAACCCAAAGACTCTTATCATAACTTCCTCTTCTTTTTTGCACCGCAGATAAATTACCACACTTAACCCGATAAGCCAGGTTACGCCGATGAACAGGTTTGCGGTAAGCATAAAAGTGGCTAAATGTAGCAGAAAAAATGCGCTATACATTGGATGTCTTACCAGGCGATAAGGACCAGTGGTAACAAGAGTGTGTCGTTCCTTAATAGCCAGCCTGGCTGAATAGTTGCTTCCCAGGTGCTTATAAATAACAATAAACCACACCAGCGCCAGTATCCCCAGCAATGCACCAATCAGACGAAAATAGACGGGGAGAACCAATGCCGCCCAGCTTATAGTCTGGTGCCACCACAAAAAAAAGCCCAGCGTGATGACTTCATATCCGATCAGGGCAATTACTGCAAATGAGTAATCTTTCGTTTCTTGAAAAATCGTCCTATTAGTGTTTTTCCGTGACTGCAATAAATAGAGCAACAAAATAATGGTGAAAATGATATACTCAATTATCAGAGTTGTCTTAAAGATTGCTGCAGTATTCATTTTGCTTATGCTGACAACATAATTACCAATAAAAAAGCATTCTACTATGTTTAACGTGCCTGTCCAATACGATAAATATCACCTCTACTGACCGTCCCATTTGTAGCATCATAGAACAAAGGGGGCTGACCGGGAAGAATCATCTCGGGCTGTGTATCCGGTCCATAGCTAAATAACACATAAAAGCTGAGTGTAGGTGAATCATAAATATAGTGCAAAAATTTTCCACCAACTCCGAATGGACCACCTGCGAGAAATAGCGGATTTGTCGGCTTACTCCAGAAAATATCGTAGGGTATAGAGGTTAAGTATGCCACCGGTGTGGTAATCCAGAATGTCTGGGCTTGATAAAGTGGATTGGTAATTTTGGCGCCCGGTGGTAACTTCATAGTATCGGCATAATAGGCTTCTAACCCCACAGCAAGCGAGCGCATATCAGAAACAGTGCGACTGACTTTAGAACGAGTTTGCGCTTCTAAGAAATTGGGGACAGCAATAAGTGCCAGAATGGCAATGATAGCCACAACAATCAGTAATTCTATCAAATTAAAACCTGTTATGGACCAGTATATCACTCTTTTTATACATTTTATTTTTTTACCCTCACAATTTGGATAATTCATTTTACCCATCCTATATTTTTGTATTATTTATTTAAAAATATTTTAATTTACGAATAACTCTGCTTATAT
>CAYRXI010000141.1:4932-5415 GCA_964428255.1 uncultured Candidatus Sumerlaeota bacterium | reverse complement strand
CCGGCTTATTGGCACAAGTCCTTGGGGGTCATACCGTGCCTACTTTGTCAAAAATGTTGTAGGACAGTCTGCTTACAATTGGCGGAGAAGAAAACGCTTGTTGCTACAAGACTACAAAATTACCAGCCGGAAACTGTTAAATGCCCCGCCGGACAAAATAGATGGTATTTGGACACGATTGGATGATATTAGGACCAAGTTAATGCTGGAATACAACACCGACCCCGGATTGATAATTCCGGAGGTAATAGATGAAAATACCGTAAACTTTAGGTAAAGGAGAGGAGAAAATGCCGAGGTTAGTAAAAAAGGAGTGCCAGTGGTGTGGCAAGGTTTTTGAGGGTAAGCCTCTGGTGAAGTCTTGTGATGCTTGCCGGAAAAAAAGCATTCTCACCCGGAAGTGTGAGGTATGCGGAGAGACTTTTGAGACATTTCTTAAGGGACAAAAAAGGTGTAAGAAGTGCTATTCTCTTCCCGAGAACA
>CAYRXI010000141.1:4052-4883 GCA_964428255.1 uncultured Candidatus Sumerlaeota bacterium | reverse complement strand
GAGCGCCAATGTGGCGAGGGTGGTTGAAAAGGAGACCACCAGTTTAATCGGCGGGATGCAGAAAATTATGTCATCGTTGGTGCGGGCTAAAATTGTGGGTGCTGGAGAGATTAGAAACAGGGAGGAGTTAAAGGACTTATATAATATGGTGCGATTAGCGATGGACTGGGTGCGATTAGTGATGGAATGGGGCGACAGAATAAAAAATAGTTCTAAAGGTGGTGAGTTGGCTGGTAGTGAGGGTGATGAACTTTTCTATGATTTATTAGCAAAACATATTGAGGATGAGGATAAGGGCAATGATAATGACGATGACAAGGGCGAGAGCACACACATTGAGCCCAGACCAACTGAAGCAGGCGAAAAGGAAGTTAATTAAAAGGGTAGTTACCGACCCTTGGTTCTGGCTTCAGTTTGTTAAGACATACGACCCCGGTGCACCGTTTCCCTGCCAGCCATTTCCTCGTTATGAGTTTTTTAAGCATATCATAGATTTGTGGTTGCGAGAGAAGATTATGTTTGTGGCGAAGTCCAGCCAGCAGATGGCGTCTTGGTTGTTTGTTGCCCTTCATTTATGGGATGTGATGTATCATCCCGGGCGGTTTTGTCTTTTCCAGTCATCAAAAGAGGCGAAGGCGGGATTTGGTGGGGGTAGTAGTGCGAAAGATGGCGAGACTAAAGGTGTAATTCTGTCTTTGCTCGGGCGGGCAGATTTTATCTACCAGAACCTCCCCCGATTTCTCCAGACACCGATGACATCCTCCCAGCAACCGCCGGTGATGAAGTTTAGGTTATGGGCGAACGGTGTTGAAACTCCGTCTTTTATCATCG
>CAYRXI010000141.1:3334-4042 GCA_964428255.1 uncultured Candidatus Sumerlaeota bacterium | reverse complement strand
CAGGCGACGAGCCCCGGCAGTGGACTATCACCAATGCCTTCATTGACGAGATGGCGTTTCAGCCTGAAGGTGAGCGAAGTTATACCGCCATCATTCCCCGTCTTACACCCAACGCCCGCCTTACAGTGGTCTCCACACCAAACGGCAAGGACTTTTTTCACGCCAAGATTTACGATTTGATATGAGCGACAAACCACTTCTCAACTCACCTTCCGCCCCGTCTCCTGCCCCGCTTCCTGCCCTTAAGTTCCCGTCTTATGCCAAGATAGCCAATCCCGCAAGGGGGTTATGGACTTGGGTTAATCCCAAAAACAAAATTAGGGTTTTGGTGTGGCATTATTCTGCCAACCCCGCCTACACCCCGGAAGTAATAGAAAACAAGAGAAAGGGGATGGCACCAGACGCTTGGCGTAAGGAGATGGAGATAGACTTTGAGGCGGAGGGTGATTACAAGGCGATTTTTGCCCGTTATTTCACTGACGACCACATTAGACCCGTGACATTCAACCCCGATTTGCCGGTATATAGAGGCATTGATTTTGGATATGTCCACCCTGCTTGCGTGTGGGTGCAGATAGACCCAGAAACAACGCCTGCCCGGCAGGTGCGGGTTTTGTGCGAGCATCTTGGGCAGAATGTTCTTATTGACGACTGGCTACGCAACTGGGTGTTGCCAATATCTAACAAGTTCCCGCAGGCGAAGTTCCG
>CAYRXI010000141.1:2294-3324 GCA_964428255.1 uncultured Candidatus Sumerlaeota bacterium | reverse complement strand
CGGGATGTGTGCGACATTGCCTGAAAACAAAGAAGCGACAAGTCCGGTTTGACCTCCATCCAAACGCTGGAAAATTACGGATTTAGACCGGAATTTAAGTTATTCAGTTTTAAGGAAGGTATCTACATTTTGGAGATGAAACTTACTGGCAAGTCCGAGAGTGGCGAACCGCTTTTGATTGTTGACCCGAGTTGTCAGTTGTTGATTGAGGGTTTTAGAGGTGGGTATCGCTGGGATGCAAAGGGCGACAGGGCTAAAGATTCTATATACTGCCATTTATTTGACGCTTTACGGTATGTTATGACGATGGAATTTACCGCTTCTTCCGTTTCTACCCGTCCTACCCTGTCTACGCCTGAAGCACAGGCGGGCGATAGTGAATGGAACATAATCAAAAGGATGTTTGGAATGGCAGAACAAGAGGCAGAAAAAAGAAAACAATTGGAGGGAAGAAGGGAGATATGGGAGTGAAAAGAAAAAACAAACACAAGACACGCAAAACCAGTAGTTTGTGTAAGAAGGCGGGATATTACCAGCACAATATAGAACTGGTCAAACTTCGGGCGCAGTTGGACTTTTTACGCCAGAAAATATTTGATGAGGGCGACAGTAGCATAATTGCCCGGTTGTCCCGGATAGAGGATGCACTTTACAGACTTAATCACGAATTGGGGGTAATAACCGGTAAAGTAGCGATAATAGCGACACTTGTCTCGGCAGCCGTTGGATTGGTTTTGAAGTGGGCTGTTAAATAAATTTGACTTTTACATAATAAGTAATATAATATAGTGAGGACTAAATTAAGGAGTAATATATATAGTGAGGACTAAAAAATAGTCCGGATAGTAAAAGTTAAACAAAAAAGGAGTAACATTATGAATAACCAAAACACTAACCCTAACCCCAAAGACCCCAACAAAATTAACCCGCAAACCGCTGCACCCACCATACCCACCACCCTGTCTGCGTCTGGGCAGACAGGCATACCCACCGCTCCGCCTACGCCCGCCTGTGCGGACAGACAGGCAGG
>CAYRXI010000141.1:0-2275 GCA_964428255.1 uncultured Candidatus Sumerlaeota bacterium | reverse complement strand
AAAACAGACGACACCCTTCCAGTTGTTCCTCCAACCCCCGAAATTCCAGAAATCAAGGTGCGGAATGAGGTTTTAGCCGCAATACTACGAAGCCTCAAACCGATAGAGTATCTAAAAATCCCCCCAAAAGCAGAAAAGATACTGCGTGAACCAATCCCCGAAGACCAGATTCTTATTCTACCCACCGGACAGATATATCTTCCCTGGTCTTTTTATGCCGAGCGGATGAACAGGGCGTTTGGCAGGACTAAATGGATGCTTCTGCCGGTCAGTGAAGCCAAAATACGCACCTCGCCGTCTACCCGTGGTGCGATGACGGTGATGAGAGAGTATGTTTTGATTATTTCTGGGTGCATAGTGGGTTTTGCCATCGGAGAACAGGATTTTTATCCACAAAACCCGCAGATGACCGAAGTTGAGGCGACAGAAGCCACCCAGTCTAATGCCATACGCAGACTGGTGGGCAAGCGGTTGGGTGTGGGTTTGGCACTGTGGGATACTGGTTTTGTTGAAGCCTGGCGTGCCAAATACGCAGTTCAGGTTATCAATCCCATCACCGGCAGGAAAGAGTGGCGGAAAAAGACGCCGGAAGAGTTGGCGGGAAAAGTAGAAAAAGAAGGTAAGAAGACCCTGACCAGACAGGAAAAACTACGGGAGATTATGCGTATAGCCACTGGTGCTGGTAAGAGTGTTGCCATCTTGCGTGAGGAGATGAAGCATCTTTTTGGTGTTCAGGATTCTACTGAATTATCGGATGAGCAGGTGGAGGAGTGGTATCGGCATTATGTTCCCATTGTCCCTTCCGGAAAAGAGGAGGATAAGAAATGAAGGCAAGAAAGAAAGTCAAAGTAAAAGACCAAGAAACACCTACCCCCACGCTTACAATTCATCCTTCTACTCTCGGTGTGTCTTGTCCCCGCTTCCACTGGTTGTATGGCAGGAAAGAAAGACCCCAGACATACTTTGAGGACGCCACAGAAGCGGGTCTTACATTTGAGCAGGCGATTTTTTCAGCGTTGAGGGATAAAGAGGATGTGTTCTGGGTTGATAAAAAAGAATACCGCATTCCAGCCGAACTTCAGGGACGCAAATGGGAGGTTCAGAAGGAAATTGAGGATAAGTTTACCTACAAGACGCACGAAATAAGGGTTCACGGTTATGCCGATTTATACTGTCCTGATGAGAACTGGATAGTGGATGTAAAAAGTTCATACGATACCAGTTCTACAAGGTGGCGATGGCAGTTAGGCGCCTACTCAATGCCGTTTTGGACGAATTATACACCACCCCGGGTTTCGGTATATTTTGCCAGATGGGGGATTGTGGCGGATATTGAACCGCTACACCCCCAAGAGGTTAGGAATCATATTAAACATATCGTTTCTTTTATTCTTGCCGATTCTGAACCCAAAGGCAGGGGCGGTGTTGCGTGTTGGTTTTGTCCTTACTCGCCTTCTTGTCCGGAATCGCCAAATGTCTCCGAGACCCCGGAAGAACTATTGCGTGAAGTTGTCAAACTTGAAGCCAAAGTTAGAGCACTAAAGGCAAATCTTAAAGCCCAGGTGAGCGTTGTTGGCAGTGTTGCTACCGAGGATGCCAAAGCGGAGTTCGTTCCGGTTACATCTCTGGATGTAGACCCTATGATGCTATACAATACTTTAACTACGATGGGGTTAGACCCGTTCGGTGGCGGGTATTTTGTTCCTGACCGTCGGAAGGTGCTTCGTCTTGCCCGGAGCAATTCTGACATACAGGCATTGGTTCTTCTTAAAGCCAGCGGAACCCGGTTCGCAATAAAAAAGACCGGTGTTCCAGAGGACAAAGAAAAAGAGGAGGAAGAAAACAATGAATAAAGCCATACCCATAGATGACCCGAATGCTATAAGGGAGTATGCCCTTGTTGAACTTGTAGGACGGGCACAAAAGATTGTCCAAAGCACAACCAAACAAGGCACACCATACATCAGGGGTTCTTTCAAGGTTCGTGTATCTAAACACACACGACATTATTTTCCGTTCATTGCTTTTGACGAAGATGTCATCGCAACGCTTCAGAATGCGAATCGGGGAGACAGGTTTAAGATTAGTGGTGTGTTACAGCAATACAGGAAGAGCATAGAAGATGGAGGTTCAAAGACTAACATAAGTTATGTTCAGATTAAAGTTATGGAAGCAGAACTTCTTACCCCATCCCAGCCACCTGCCCGTCCACCCGAGCAGTCAGACACGGACGATGATGATGTGTTGACCGAGGAATTTGTTATTTAATGAACCC
>CAYRXI010000140.1:3717-5820 GCA_964428255.1 uncultured Candidatus Sumerlaeota bacterium | reverse complement strand
CGAGTTTTCTCCGGCAATGATAAAAAATCTGGGCTTTTCAGAGGAGATTAAGTTCATTCCAGCGCTCTTTTATCATATTGGAAATCTGAATGGCAATTTGCAGAGCACTCAGAGCTTGTTTCCCGTCAACCAAAGGCTGAACTCCAGTAGCCACACATTGCAGAAAATGATCCAGCTCTAACTTTAACGGTTCCACTTTTTTTAGACGAACACGCGAGTGGACAATCTTGGCTGGTGGCATTCCGGGGGGGGGATTTTCCAACGGAACTTTACGATAAACGTCCATAAATTGACGTCGGTAATCCAGTGAAAGATAAGTGTCCTTTTGAAATACCCGAATTTTTCGCATATCCTTGTGGGCAACCCGGCTAACGTTAATATTAGCAATACAGCCATTGGCAAAAGTTATCCGTGCATTGGCGATATCTTCCTTATCAGTTAAAACCGGTACTCCCACTGCTTCTATGGATTTTATTGGCTGATTAACTATCCGCAGCACAATATCTATATCATGAATCATCAAATCCAGAACAGCTCCGATGTCTTTTACGCGGGGCTGAAATCCACCCAGACGATGCGTTTCAATAAACATAGGTTGGTCCACAATTTCTTTTAGTTTCTGCACGGCAACGTTAAAATGCTCAATATGACCATCCTGTAATACAAGTTTTTTCCTTCTCGCAATTTCCACCAGCTCTTCTGCTTCTTCAGCGGTTATCGTAAAGGGCTTTTCCACCAGACAATGGACTCCCTTTTCCAGAAACGCCCGCGCAATCTCATAATGATGTACGGTAGGAACCACCACACTTACAGCTTCCACCTTATCCAGCAAATCCAGGTGGCTATAATAGGGTGAGGTCTTATACTGTTTAGCAATATACTGGGCGCGTTCTTTGTTGATATCCACTACACCCAAAAGTTGACAGTTTTCACTATTTGCATAAATCCGGGCATGATGCTGACCCAAATTGCCCACGCCAATTACACCTACTTTTATTTTCCTCATTGTCCTTATCCTCTATTACAAGCTTGGATTTGTTTTTTTGTGGTAAAGCCTGTTGTGGCTATCAAAATGCTCCCTTACCAAAAATAACAATCGGTATGGTTTTTAACAAAATAGTTATATCTAACAATAGAGATTGATTACGAATATAATAAAAGTCATATTCCAGATTCAGATAAAGTGGGAGATTTTTCCGTCCGGCAATTTGCCAGAGACCGGTAATCCCGGGTTTAACTTCCAGACGGCGTTTTTGCCACTCTTCGTAGCGTTCGGCAATAAACGGCATCTCCGGTCTGGGACCGACCATACTCATCTCCCCGCGAAGCACATTTATCAATTGCGGAATTTCGTCCAGACTGGTTTTTCGCAAGAATCTACCAAATTTGGTGATTCGTGGGTCTGTAGCATTGCTGGGAGCTTCCTCGTAGGGATTTACGTCCTTAAACATTGTGCGGAATTTATACATCGTGAAGATTTTGCCATCTTTTCCGAGACGTTGCTGTTTAAAAATAATAGGTCCGGGCGAATCCAGTTTTATTAAGATGCAGATGATAAGCACTGGCAGGGCAAAGATAATCAGCAGCAATGATGCTACGGTGATGTCCATCAATCGTTTGATGGCACTCTGCCACGGGGAAAGCCCGCGCGTTGGCACACGAACTACAGGCACTTCATCAATCTCGTCAATCTTTACCTGTGAAGTTAACACACCGAACATATCCGTCACCACATCAAATGTCACTCCTGTTGACTCACACCGCACTATAATATTTATCAGGTTAGTTGAAGGCAGCGAGGGAATGGCTAAAAAGACGTGCTCAATTTTGTATTGTTTGATTATTTCCGGGAGTTGTTTAATGGTACCCAGCACAGGAATGCCATTTATTTTCTGGTCGGCTTTTTGTGGGTCGTCATCAATGAATCCTAACAACTGATACCCACTTTCTGGATGGTTTATTATCTGATTTTTTACTTTAGTTCCGGCTTCACCTGCACCGATTATCAAGGCTGGTGTAAAACCAATCCCTTTCTTTATCTGGTCCCGCTTTAAATAACGTATAAAAGTACGTGTAACATAGAGATAGATAAACAACCCGCAG
>CAYRXI010000140.1:0-3707 GCA_964428255.1 uncultured Candidatus Sumerlaeota bacterium | reverse complement strand
CAGGTGGCAAGGATAATGACAGAGCGGCCAAGTTCCAGATGTTTAATCAAAGTTGCCAGAGCTAACAATCCAACCAGACTTACAAGTGTTACTTTAAAAATCCTGACCAGCTGGTCAAAGTTAGAACTTCGTTCACGAACCGAATATAACCCATAATAAGCTGTTATCAAAAGCCACATAAGTAGAATTACCGGGCTGATGCTTGTGTAAGAATGCGGCGGATTGATAACTTTAGGGAAATATGGATTCAGCCACTGGCGCAAATAATAGCTGAAATGCCAGATAAGGAAAAAGGCAATAATATCCAGCATTACCAGAAACCATATAAACCATTTCTTTTTCCAGAATTGTTGCATAGCTTTAGTGCATCATCCAGTTGACATCAGGTTTTTTGGGTGGAGAGTCAAAGTCCAGCTGCTGGTCTTTGTAAATGTATTTTCTGACAAGAGGGTCACCCGGTCTTAGTTTTGGACTGTCCGGAAATTTATTATAGAGCCGAACCAGCCAGCGTAAAGCCTCGTTGTCGTTCTGGCGGAAATTGTATAACACTGCAAATCGGTAATACACACTATCCATCAGTAGAAATTCAGGATATTGCTGGAGGATACGGTTTAATGGGTTAAGGACGATGCTGTCAGTAGTATTAGCATCCTGGCGGAGCTGATTAAAATTATGCCCGGCAATGGCGTACAAACAATATGGAGCAAGAACACTTGTCGGGTATTTATCCGCAACTTGCTGATATAAATCTACTGAGTCTTTAGAAGCAACTCCATCATTGAGTTCTCTGGCATATTGTTCCTTCTGCAGTAATTTAAATACTTCAGCATTGACTCCTTCCTCTTTGACAATGTTTACATCCACCGGTGGGAATACTTCCATCCATTGAATTCGGTCATTTATTGTATACATCATCCGGCATACCAGTCTAAGCGGTCCCGGTTCGGCAGTCAGAAATCCCTGGGGAGATTTCTCATCGTAGAGCAATAGGTATCGAAGGGTACGTGCTTCTTTGGAGTCAAGCCAGTAAATAGTTCGGGGATAGAGTGCCGGTTTGAAGGTTCCAGTATACCGGCGAGGGAAAGCCTCCGGGCGATACAATTGTATCTCTATATCTGCTGTGGGGCTCAATACCGCTGCAAACTGGACTGGCTTATCTGTGAGATTCTGCATTCTCACATTTAAGATTATGGGCTCACCACAGGCGTAAGTTGTTTTGTTAGTATTGAGTTTCAGCTCTAAGAGCTGCTCCTGTTCAGCAGCTGGAGTTGCTCCGGGCATTGGCATTTGTGCTTGCAGAATTAACGGAAGCCAGAGTAGATAAATTAAAAACACGACTCGTTTTAAATTTATAAACATTTTTCACTCCTGTGAAAATTTCTTCAAAAAAGATAGCAAATTATAGTTTATATGTTATTTGACCGGGTTTGCTCAAGGATAATGTTTGGTGAAATAGTTTCCAAGATAACCAGAGATTCATAATCAATTTTATTTGAGATTCGCGGTGAAGATAAATACTTTATTAGCATTTAGTGAATCGTGGATTGGTGACGACAGTGGCAATAAAAGAATTAATGATGATTGCCGGTGGGTCATTTGTGATTGGGTTGAGCGGGGCAATGGCGCCCGGACCGCTATTAACCATTACCATTGCTGAGTCCATTAAACGTGGTCCCTGGGTGGGTCCCCTGATTGTGCTCGGGCATGGAGTTCTTGAGTTAACTATGGTGATTGCTATTATTTCTGGGCACGGTCTTAACTTTGAGTGAGGTCAAGATAGCGCTGTTTGGCAGTGGTGGGATTTTACTGCTGATAATGGCATTCCTCACCTGGCGCAGTAGTCGCCAAAACTTATCGCTGTCACCCACAGACAACATTAATCCACCATCTCAACATCTCCGAACACTTCCACTGATGGGAGTCATCATCAGCGTATCTAACCCCTACTGGACAATCTGGTGGGTAACAATTGGAATGGGCTATCTGGCAGTTGCCATTAAATTCAGCTGGCTGGGTGTGGCTGCCTTTTTCCTGGGGCATATTTTGTCAGATTTTTTATGGTATACTATCGTTTCGTTTACGCTGGGCAAGGGTAAAAAATTTATCTCAGCACAGCTCTATCGCTACTTGCTTCTGACCTGTGCTGTGGGGCTATTTATATTTGCGGTCATATTTTTATATAACTGCGTCAACTTAATTTCAGGCTGAAGATAATTGACGACAATTATTAACCTGAACATAATTAGCATAAATTGAAATTTTTGCATAAACTCCGCATTGGCAGTTGCCAGTTTAAAGAAAAATTGTTTTTTGTTGATAATTGTTTATCGCGTTTTGTTTAACAGATATATAGCATAGAATTTTCCCTGGAGGAGAGGCTTGGTCATTGCATTAATAAAGGCAATGCGTCCAAAACAATGGATTAAAAACCTGCTGCTGTTTGCAGGAATTATCTTTTCGGGCAATCTTACCAATCTGCCAATGCTGATAGATGCTACGCTGGGTTTTATCAGTTTCTGTTTATTGTCTGGTGCTATTTATGTCATTAATGATATTCGTGACGTGGAGTCTGACCGGCAGCATCCCCGCAAGCGTTTTCGTCCTATCGCCTCAGGGGCGCTCTCTGTTCCGCTGGCGACTATCTGGGCGGTGGTTCTGGTGGGGGCAGGATTAGGGTTGGCATTTTCCATAAATTTTCTCTTTGGCTGTGTAGCGTTTGCGTATCTGCTCCTGCTTAATTTTTATTCATATTTTTTAAAGCATATCGTGATTGTAGATATTATTGTGGTGGCAATTGGTTTTGTGCTCCGTGCATTTGCCGGGATTGAGGCAATACGCTTTCACGGGATTGCGGTTCCAATTACGCCGTGGTTTTTATCAGTGACATTTTTCCTGGCGCTGTTTATTGTTATCTGCAAACGCCGTCACGAGCTCATTCTGCTGAACGAGAAAGCCTCGGACCATCGCCCGGTGCTGGAGGAGTATTCTGCTGCCTTTGTAGACCAGATGATTGCAGTAGTAACTGCAGCAACGGTTATCTCCTATGCCCTCTGGACAACCATAGGTTATACTCGAAATCCCAAAATGATTTATACCCTGCCGTTTGCGCTATATGGAATTTTTCGCTATCTTTACATTGCCTATCACAAGGAGGAAGGCGGTGCGCCGGAGCTGGTGTTGCTGACGGATAAACCGCTCCTGGTTGATGTCTTTTTATGGGGCATCACCGTCATTATACTCCTGTATTTCGTATAATAGCTATTACCTCTCACTTTCACCTGATATAAATGCAGAATAATGCTATTAATATTCTCACTGTCTCGCTCGCAGAGCTAAAGATTTCTCCTACTGCCGAGCAGATTACCCGACTAAAGACCTACCTTGACTTATTGCAGTTATGGAACAAGCGGATGAATCTGATAAGCGATACTTCGGTGGAAAATATTATTCGCAGACATATCGTTGACTCACTGACAATTGCTGCTCAATCGCCGCCGGATTTTACGCTGCAGAATAAATATCTCCTTGATGCAGGAAGTGGTGCTGGACTACCCGGCATTATTCTCCATGTTTTTTTCTCCTCGTTACGCACGGTTCTAGTAGAAAGTCGGCAAAAGAAGTGCCAGTTTCTTCAGGAGGTTATCAAACAGCTCCAGCTTGAGAACATTTCGGTTATTCAGAACCGATTGGAGACTCTGGCACACCTG
>CAYRXI010000139.1:0-5865 GCA_964428255.1 uncultured Candidatus Sumerlaeota bacterium | reverse complement strand
ATACCGCTTCTGATTATTTGAAATCATTATTAGCGCCACTGTATTTGTGGCTAACTGATATTCTGGAGCTGTAAATCTAAAGCAGAACGCCAGGTTAATTTTGCTGTTTCCCTTTTGTTAATGTGATAACAAGCCCCATAACCTGCAGAGTAGCCTTTAAACGTTGAATGAGCTCAGGTTTTCTTCCCAGTGTAATCAGCCAGAGAAAGCCATATAAGAAGCGGATGACCATATCTACAAATATAAACATCCGAACTGTTAATCTATTTAGTGGTGATGAATGTTTGTAATGATACAGGAGTAAAGAACGAAATAATTGAACAAAAGTAAATTGTAGAAATTTGCGGCTGGTTCCCTTGTGAAAATGATAAATAAATACATCTGGTAAATAATAAATTTTCTTCCCTACCTCCCGGATGCGATAACACAGGTCAGCATCTTCAGCATACATAAAGAAGTTTTCGTCCAGATAACCCACTTCACACAAAGTATTAGCCGGCAATAATATACAGGCGCCCATTAACCAGTCTACTTCTTGAGCAAATAGTTTAGGGAAGGGATGAGGAGTACTCTTACCGAGTTTTCTTCTGAATTTCCGCCAGAAAATTCGTAGCGGATGAAGCAATGAATGGTCAGTGAGATAAGTAAGAGGGGAAGGAAAGCGACCGGAAGAAATTTGAGTGGTGCCATCAGCAAGTAGCAGACGACAGCCGACTGCTCCAGCCTCAGGATGTTGCCTCAAAAACTCGACCATAAAGTCCAGAGGATTAGAGGGGGTGAGATGGGGATTAGCCGGAATTATTGTATCAGGATTAAGTAAGAGATAATAATCAGCTGCGGAAGCACTTTTCAGCCCTTGATTTACAGCCCGGGCAAAGCCAACGTTTTCGCTATTAGCAATGATGTGGAGTTGTGGAAAGCGCTGACATAGCCCCGCCACACTATTGTCTGTGGAGGCATTATCAACAACCAGCACCTCAAGGCTGGCGGTCTCCAGCGGGTTAGAGAACAATGACTCAAGACATCTTATCGTATCTGAACAGGAGTTATAATTTACAATAATAACCGCTATGCGCGGCTTCACAGACAGGGAAGTATCAGTTGGATTCATTATCTTCATCAGAATTATTTAAGTTATCCACGGAAATTCGGCGAGGTTTTGGCCTGCAGAATCCTCGTTTGGCGTTGCGGATAAAGTCTACAATAGCACTAACCTCCGGGATATTCATTTTCTCCAGTTCTGCGATAGCTTCAGCTGCAGACAGCCCTCTGAAATATAACAGGCGATATGCCCGCTGTACGGCTTGACGTTGTTCCTGAGTATAACCAGCCCGGCGCATGCCAATCACATTTATCCCGCGAAAGTACGAGTTTCCCTCAATAATCGCGAAAGGAGGCGCGTCTTTACTAACACGTGTCAGCCCGCTGATGAGCGCCAGTTTACCTATACGCACCCACTGATGAACACAAACATTGCCACTGATATATGCCCCATCGTGCACTATAACATGACCCCCAAGCATAGCACCGTTTACTATGATACAGTTGTTCCCAATCTGGCAGTCATGCGCAATGTGCGCCATTACCATAATGTAATTATCGTTGCCAATTAGCGTGCTTTGCTCGGGCAAAAAACTGCGATGAATGGTAACATATTCGCGAAAAATATTATTATCACCGATTTTTGTATAAGTTCGGCAGCCGTCATATTTCTGGTGCTGTGGGGTATGGCCTATAATTACTCCCGGATAGAACTGGTTATTTTTTCCGATTTCAGTCCAGCGAGCCACATAGACATTTGCCTGGAGAATGGTACCAGAATCAATTCGGACTCCTTCTTCAATTATACAATTAGGTCCGATTTCAACGTCCTCAGCCAATTCTGCAATTGGATGAATGATAGCTGTCGGATGAATCTTCATAGATGCTCCTGATAACAAAAAATATAAAACAACAAGGTTAAAGATTTTACCTGCGGGATTCAACTCTGAATTAATTGTTTCAACCATTTCAGTCCGCGCAAGAGCAGAGAACCCCAATAAATCGTACAATAATAAGTCACCAGTTGCGGGTTAAATTTTTCCTTGAAACGTGCAATGGAAGGAATATTTGCACCCAGAAAATCAAATTGAAAGATACCCCGACGGTTTAGCTGCTGGAAGAGCTCCCAGATAAGCCAGGAATGCACTCCGGAACCGAGGACATCACTACGCGTAGCAGCAAAAACATAATAGGCACGTTTTCTATCGTGCAGGACAACTATGCCACTTGCCAGCTGTCCTGCACTATCCTCAGCACCAATCAACAGACGGTTTTCTTGCAATGCGGGAGATTGAAGCAGCTGAATAACAAACTCAGCCGGAATAGGATTAGAGGCACGATGGCGACGAAAAGACTCAGTAAGTAAACTGAGAAACTCAGCAGCCTGAAAATTTTCAGTAAGTCTGAAACCCGATTTTTCTCCTTTTTTAATTTGCCGGCGAATCGACCCGTCAATTTGCTCCCAGAGTGAATCCAGTCTTTCTGTGTTGATAAAATAAGTATACGCCGGACTAACCAGCCATCGGCTTTGCTGTAAGGGTCTCAAATCTATTATGCCTGGGGCGTTAAACAACCATACTTGGTGAAATCGCTGGCTAAGATATTGTGCCAGCGAAGAAAAAATCAAGCGTTGCATAGTGAGTGTAGCTGACAACTTTTCAGCTGTTGGGGGGGGGAGCAAGAAACCGGCGTATTGAGTTGCAATGGCATTCACTGCCAGCCGAAACCCATAGCGGTGCTTCTCCAGAAATGTGCAGCCCCCGATTATTTTGCCTTCAGATGGCTGGCGACAGCAGATTACTCGTTGCTGTTGTCTCGGGATATTTAAAGCATTGTATAAAGCGAGCCACTTAGAAGAATGAAAAATTGTGCCTGCGGGTGCCTGCTCTACAAAGCTATCCCATTGCTCTCTTGCTGGTGAAGCTAAGTCTATCTCTGTTACCTGCATTTCCCTTCAACAATTTGCAAATATAAAAGATATTTAACTATTTTATTCAGCGCAACTGCATTTTTTCAGCACGGCTATTAAATATTGGGCTTTTCCTTATCCAAGATTAACTAAAGTAAGTAAATATTGAGATTAGAGAAAAAAAGCGAGGAATTGAAAAGGGAAACTGTAGCAAATTGCGAAAAAACTTTGAAAATGGCGAGACGTTGAGACTCTCACTCGGGCTGAGCTTAATTCAAAAAAAATCCCCAGGACGCCGTAGGAAATGATTGGATTGAACCTGGTATTACCAGGTGGGCACCCTTCACCTTTGCTTCAGAAGTCCCCAATAGACTCTCGTCTATTATTACTTGAAGGTTGTGTTAACCTTCAAGCGGGCATTTCTTCCACAAGGAAATTATTGGGTTCCCGGATTCATCCATTGTTGGCTCAATACATCTCACTCCCTTACGAACGCCCCAGGTAATTTAAAATACTTTATCAGATTTATATTTTATATTTCAACCTCAAATGATTCACAACTAAAAAAATCGCAAACTTCAATAATCTCTGCTTTAGAAGAATAGCATAGAGTTTATACTGCAATAAACTCTTTAAATTACAACAGAAAGACCTTTCGAATAATCTGTGCTAAGGTTAGTATACCCACTATCTTCCTGCCCTGCACCACATACAATTGTGTCCTGTTATTGGCAATGAGTTTATGTGCCCCTTCTAAAATTAACCGTTCCGGCTCTATAGTCAGTGTCTCCACAGTGTAAATCTGGGCTACCTGAAGCTGATGTTCCTGGCGAAAGAAATCCTCAAACGGCTCCAGTGCTTCAACAAAACTCATATCCTGCAGTAAGCCAATATATTGCGGTAACCCCAGCCGCACCACATCTCCAAGTGATAGCTCCCCCAGCAACTCGTCATTATCACTTACCACTGGTAAGGCATTCAGTCCAGAGCTTGCCAGTAATTCAGTGGCATAGCGCAAGGTCATTGTTTCCCGCAACCGGATAAAATTTATTTCCATCACATCACTTACATAAATGTTCCTTTTAACTTCAACGCCAGAGTCAGCAATGATGCGGAGTGCTCGTTGCGGGCTCCGTACATGGCAGAGAGCTTCCAGAGTATCACGGTTATTACATAACCTGGCAATTGCTGCCAGGGTTTGTAGCATCATTGTATTTTCTGTCTGGGGCGTTAGCACCAAAAAGATTAACTTGACCAGTGCTGGGCTCTCAGTGAGTCCTTTGACTTCTATCCCTTCAGAACTTATCCCCAGAACAATACTGATGGATTTGATTCCTTCCGCACGCAAATGCGGCAACCATACCTTGCCATTTAATAAAGTGGGATGATTCTGCTCCTGAGTCCGCAGCTGCTCTATGATTTTGGACTGCGCCTTACTCTCTATCTCGGGTTGCAATTTTTCAAATAAACGAGTAAGCGCTTCGCTGCAGTTGCTTGCTGTGAACTCCGGGATAATTCTCTCTTCTTTAAACAGGTCTACGAGTTTCATTTTTGTTGTAATTGACTCCGATTTAGTAAGTGCCCTCTTCAGCGGTCAAAATCTGTTTAATTTCCGCAGGAGATTGTGCCAGCATAATTGCCCGACGGCGATTTTTATCCTTAAGTATCTGAATAATCCTTGCCAGGACCTTAAGATACTCGCCGGCTTGTTTATCCGAAGCACCAATCATGACTATAATATGGACCGGCTTATCATCCAGGGCTTGAAAATCTATTCCCTTGAAGGAACGCCCCAACGCCGCCACAAAATCCTTAACCGAGGCAATTTTGACATGTGGAACTGCCACGCCGATGCCCAATCCTGTAGAAATTATTTTTTCACGCTCAAAGATTGCCCCCTGAAATTCTTTCTTATCCGTAATCAGGGGTGAGGTACATATAACCTCAATTAGCTCCATCAGAGCGTCTTCTTTATCTTCGCTTTTTAAATCAATAATGCGAGATTCGTCTAAAATATCATTCAGGTCTGGTTGCACTTTTCCCGATGTTTTATAATAAACTCAAAAACTATTATCTCTGATAGAAACTCTTTCCGCAACTGCAAACCAATTACAAATGTATAATAAACATGGTTAATAACTTTTCAATTACTCTCCCTTTATCTCCTTACAGTCACGTGCCAATAGTTTTCAAATGACTATTTTAGCTATAAAAAATATGGTAGATTGTTTTGCCGGGACGAATAAGTGAAACCAAAGAAAATAAAAGTTAATTGCAATATGATAGATTGCGTATATTTTTACCGGAATAACCTAAATCCCTCCGAAACATATTGTCTGCATAATGCCAAAAAATATCATTTAGACCAGCAACCCTGTCCGCTTTATCACATAGATTGGCAGAAAAAAATCCTCCAGACAGAGCTGATCACCAAGCTTATGAGGAACAAAGATAAATAACCACCATTCTCTTCCTCATCAGAACCGCAAAACTTATATTAACATTCCAGAAAAAGAAACCTCACTTTTCACAATACTTTAAAGAGATGAACAATAGGAATCAAGCATATGCTTTCTAAGCTACTGAGAATCTCAATATAAAACCTGGAGTATGTTTAAGCCAGTTATTGCAATTTTTTTACTCATTTTATCTAACAAACCTGAATTCATCCCTGTATTCTACTCTATCGCTTGCCCGGAGGATACATCTTGACATTTCCTTACAAAATTCTTAAGTATTATAAATTCTTTGTTGCAAAGATACCAATAGATAATATCTGAAAATTTTTTAAAATACTCTGCTCTTTGACAAAAAAGTAATCGCCAGGTGGTAGAGGTTGTAAATCAGTCCCTTAAGAAGCGCCTCAATGTATTTGCGGGATTTCTGAACACTGTGAATTACTTCGCCAAATAGAC
>CAYRXI010000138.1:0-6013 GCA_964428255.1 uncultured Candidatus Sumerlaeota bacterium | reverse complement strand
AGGCTAATCTCCGGATTATAAATTACAGTTTTTTTTACCTGGGATGAGTTCAATTCTGCGGGGATGTGTGTTATGTTGTCCGGGAAAATAATGGAAACGATATGCCCTTTTTCAGCCAGAAATCTTGCCACTCCGAGAAGAACCACAGTAGCACCAGATAGCTCAGCTGAATGCGATATACAAACAATTTTAGCCATAGTAATTATTCTCGTGGCTGGGTGTCTGAATTTTCCTCTGGCTGCTTGATATCCCCGGCAGTTTTTTCCTCCATAAAACCGGGCTTCAGCAGCGCCATCGTCATTGCAAATAACATCCAAGTGCGGGTTTCCAGAAAAGTGTCCACAATAAAATTTTTTATCAGCATTACCAGAATCAGCACCAGAACAATACTACTGCAATTAGCCAGCGGAATATTGCCCTGACGAAGAGCTAACCTTCGTTTTTTCCAGGCAGTGGCTGCTACACCTAAATATAATGTCACTGCGAGTATAAAACCAATCAACCCCGTCTCGGATATAAGCTGGTTATAGGTACAATCCGGATAAATTTTGTCTACACGTTCAAGATGCAGAGAAAAGGTGTCAAATCCGGCGTATTTCCCCCAGCGGGTAGGAAAAGCCCCCAATCCAATGCCAAACAGCGGCTTTTGAGCAAATATTTTTTTGCCAACCTTTATGGCATCAAGACGAACAAGCAACGAGCGGTCACGGCGAAGCTGCTCGGTTTTTAAGGTTTCCATTCGGCGGGTGATTTTATAGCCGACATAGGGCGCACTCAGCAAGGCAGCTACTAACAGTAATATCAGAAAGACTGGAGAGGAACGGCTTTTAAATAAAACGGGAATAATAAACAACTGCAATATCAATATAATTATTACCTGTCGTGCAAGTGTAAGTACTGAAACCAGTAGTATAAAGAGAGTAAGTCCTAACGCTATCAGTTTAAACAAAACATTGCGCGTTTCAGTGAATAGATAATAACCAAAAGGCAAAGTAAAGATTAATAGCTGTCCATAAACAATGGCATTGGCTGAAGCACCATTTATGCGAAATGTTCCTTCCCATCGTGCCCTGGTCTTTACCAGAATATCGTTTCCACTAAAAAATTCGTAGAAGCCAAAAGTGGCATGAATAAAAGTAATCCCCACGATTAACCAGCAGAAGGTGGCTATATCACGCCGGCTATTGAGCATAGAGGCAATGACTATACTCAGGATGTAATAGATTACAATCGTCTTGAACGATTCAAGTGTTGTAGGCGGGTCTTCACTAAATAACGCAGAAAGAGAAAAATAGATAAAGGCAATGGTAAGTAACCAGAAAAATAGAGTGACTTTGAATCGGGTTTTGCCCTGCAACCACCAACGACACCACCCTATAATAAACAATACTCCAGCCAGCTGATTCACCGTAAACGGCGTTTCGCCAAGAGGGATGCCTTTGACAAAAGTTGTCGGTAAATACAGTAATAGTCCCCAGAAGGGTCCGAGTAAAAATGTGGCAAACGGGATTGTGACTAAAAATGCGTAAGCGCCAGCTATAATTAAACTGGTCTTCACCAGAGCATATAAAAATATAAGAAAAACGACTAGGATTGCAGATACCAATTCAATAGAAGTTAGTAACCGAACAGTTTTTCGGCTTAATGGAGGATTAAAATTTATGCTATCAGGCATTATAATGATAATTGTTTTAGAAGTAGCTCAATTAATGCATTAAAATCATTCACCTTTTTTATCTGAAGAGTAGCATTCTCCTTAAGACTATACACTTCTAAGCCGCGCAATTCCTGCAAACAGTCTGAAGATACTTCCGTTAAAGCAGGTTGATAAAATACTAATCTGAATTTTCTGCTCCGAGCAAATCTTTTAATTAACCCAAGACCGATGAAAGTAGTCATAAGCATCAGCCGAATGTTTTTGGCGAACAAAAAGCGGGAGAAAAATTCAACGAAGAGCTCCTTACTGATATTATCAGAAAATGGCTGACGATTTTTCCCGAACGCCAGCTGGGGATAGCCTGTAATTAACCGTCCTGCATACTCTTCAGTTATAATTCCCATATTGCCTTTATAAAAAAATAGCCATTCTATCTGGGAATGCGTTACATAAGTCTTTGCTTCAGCTAACAGCTGGGATTGAGTAATTTTACCATCAGCATTATACTCATCAATTATCAGCAATCTGGCATTGTTGTTAATTGACATCAAACGTCCCAGCCAGCTAAGATAAGAAATAGTTTTGCAAATTCATTAATTGAATGCAAATTTAAAACTTGTGAACTGCTATGAAGACTATCTTAATCACTGGTGGTGCTGGATTTATTGGCTCTAACTTTGTGCATTATATTATGCGCCAATATCCTCATTATCAGGTGCGGGTACTGGATAAACTAACCTACGCAGGCAATCTGGATAACTTAAGAGTCGTGATGAACGATCCCCGATTTACCTTTATCAAAGGAGACATTTGCGACAAATCCGCTGTGCTAATGGCAGCCAGAGATGTGGATTACATTGTAAATTTTGCCGCTGAAACTCACGTTGACCGCTCAATACTGAATGCCGATGCCTTCGTTAGAACTGATGTTCTGGGAACGTTTACCCTACTGGAGGCAGTGAAAGAACTGGGAGTTGAACGTTTCGTGCAAATTTCCACGGATTAAGTTTACGGCTCAATAGCTGAAGGTTCTTTCAGTGAAACTGCGCCCCTCAATCCAAGCAGCCCCTACGCTGCCAGTAAAGCCGGAGCTGACCTGCTGGTGATGGCTTACTGGACAACTCATAAACTCCCGGTCCTGATAACTCGGAGCTCAAATAATTATGGTCCTTTTCAATACCCGGAAAAGATTATCCCTCTATTTATAACCAATGCTCTGGAAGATAAACCCCTTCCGCTTTATGGCGATGGGATGAACGTCCGCGATTGGCTCTATGTAGAAGATAACTGCGAAGCCATTGACCTCGTGTTACATCAGGGAAAGATTGGCGAAATATATAACATTGGCGCGGATAACGAATTGCCCAATATTGAACTCACCAGGCAAATCCTTCGTCTCCTGAATAAACCGGAATCTCTTATTCGTTACGTTACTGACCGCAAAGGGCACGACCGCCGTTACTCCATTAATTCTGCCAAGATTCGCAATCTGGGGTGGCAACCACGCACGGATTTTCATTCAGGACTGGAAAGAACCGTTAACTGGTATCTGGAAAATCGCTGGTGGTGGGAACGTATAAAATCGGGTGAATTTCAGCGGTTTTACAAAGAATACTACCAGTTATAATTCATCAATTTTGAACACCAATTTTTAAGATTTCCCCACCAGAATTTTTCTGGCTATATTCTCATTAAATGCGTGTATGAAATGAGTTAAAAAATGTTCAAAGTAATAATATTTTTAATTGCAGGAATGCTTATTGGTTTTATCCTGCGCCGAAATGCAGGGCTAATAAGTCTCGCAGATAAGCTGACAACCATAATCATATACTTGTTTTTATTTGTTCTGGGCGTTTCGGTTGGCGTCAATGAAGAAATTGTTCAAAATCTCGCGCAACTGGGCTTACAGGCGCTCATACTTGCCGTAAGTGGTATACTCGGTAGTGTGCTGTTGGCTTACTTTGTATTTATCTATTTCTTCAAAGCCTCAGACAATGAAAAATAGCCTGATTATGCTCACATTTTTTGTGGGGGGGATTTTTTGCTGCAGATGGCTGCTGGGTCTGCACTCTAACCCAGTGAAATTTGATTTAAGTCTATATCTTCTCTATTTGATGCTGTTTCTGGTCGGGATTGGCATCGGTAGCGATTCTAAAACCTGGCACATCATCAGGCGTGCCAATATCAAAATTGTCTTAATTCCGCTCGCAGTTATCTGTGGAACATTTCTGGGAGTTGGGCTGATTGTCCTGTGGATTCCTGATTTTAAACTCCGCGAATCCTTAGCTGTTGGTGCTGGTTTTGGCTATTACAGTCTTTCCAGTGTCCTGATTAAACAAATTCACAGCGAAACCCTCGGAGTAGTAGCGCTTCTGGCGAATATAATTCGTGAAATCCTTACCCTACTGCTTACCCCCATTCTAACGCGATATCTGGGCAGACTGGCACCCATTGCCTCCGGCGGTGCAACCACTATGGACACCACCCTGCCCATTATCACCAGATTCGCCGGCAAAGAATACGCTATGCTCGCCGTTTTCAACGGAATGGTCTTAACCATTATGGTACCCTTACTCGTAACCCTAATACTGGCATAATTTTTAAAATATAAGCTCAAAATATAAGATACAATTTCTCTCCTGTTTTTTATTATCTAAAAACGGTTGGCTATGTAACACCGCCCTTTTCGCAATGCACTTTAAGTTTGACCAGTTGAGAGAACCTCATTCTGCACTTTTCACCACTAAGCTAGCGGGGAAAATCATATAAAAATTTTTTAGACACATAAAAAATTCTCTTTAGCTAGGATGTCTTGTTTTTCTAATATTGAGAATCTGCCAAAGCGATAACAAAGAGAAAGCGTCAAACAGAAAGGGTGCATTTTCTTGATTTACCAACATAAATACAAATGAAAAAACTCGTCATAAAACAGCAATTTTCGCTATATGTTCGCCTTATTTTTCTTGATTTTAGACGGTATCACCATCCCCTTTCTTTTAAGTGCATATTTTTCAATAATTTATGATTTTTTTGCTTTTGGAAGATGAATATCTGAAATTTTATAAGGAGGGATTTTTTAAGGGTAAAAATTTTTGTAGAAAAAATGTAATACCCTGAAAATCCTGAAGTTAAAAAAGAACAAAAATTTTTCTTTTTACTGACTTTTTTATAGTAAATATTTATAAAGAAATATGTGTTATTGATTATTTTGTGATTAAGATAGCAAGATAATAACTAGCTCGTTGAGAAAAAAGTAAGCACTATGTGGTAGAGGCTGTATACACCGGTCCCTTGCGAAGCGTCTGAGTGGATTTGCGGGATTCTTTACAAAGTTGAATGACTTTGACAAATTTACGTTCAATATAGCAATTCACCTTCCAACAAGCCAAGTAATTCTTATAATAGCCATTTAGAAACGTTTCATTCACCAGCTCTTTTCATTGAATTCATTCCAAGTAAATGAAGATTACGCCGCCTTAATTAAGGAATAACATTACCAGATGATCCTATAAACCATCTCACATTGCGTCTCTATGGATTAAAATACTCTCTCGGGACTCTCATAATGCCGGCTTAATTTTTTTAAGCCAATTCCAGTAATCTCAATCATTCCCTGCTCCTTTAACCACAAATTATGCCAGTATTAATATTACCTTAGTTAAAATTGTATAGACAACTTTTCACAATAGGCAATATTTCTTCCACAACCTCCCTGAGACTACAAAATCACTTCCCCTTTCTAAATTCCTTGCTATCAATAGCAATAATCTCTTTTGTACAATCCTTCCATAAGCGTCAAAGTTAATATTCACTACAGCAAATGCTAATTGCTCCTACACATCATCTAACAGCTAGTGCGATGGTCTTGAATATTCCTCAACTATAACGATTTCTGGTAACCTTCATCTAAAGAAGCAATTATTCAATTTGTTACCGATTATCCTTATATAATGAACTTAAAAGTAAATCTAATCAGGAATAAAATGGGATATTTTGGGAATATTGAGGGAGACTCACAAAAATGAAAGGTTGTTAAAATGTATCACACACCACTTATTGTCGTTAAATGAAAAAATTACTATAAAGTGGATTCTTCTCCATTAAGGAGAGGGAAAAATTAATATAAGAGGAGGTAAAGAATTATGAAGAACACTTGTTAGTGTAAAGGGGAGTAGTAAATTAATCGTTGTTTTGGTTTTTTTATTGCTTTGTTGCAAAGTTAATATTTGTTCATAAGAAAAACGTCGTTGGTTAACAATTGTTCTTTGACATAAAAGGGTAAAAATAGACGATAGAGGTTGTATACTAACCCCTTGAGCAATGCCTCAATCTTTTTACAAGACTCCAGAATACTGC
>CAYRXI010000137.1:5025-6063 GCA_964428255.1 uncultured Candidatus Sumerlaeota bacterium | reverse complement strand
CTGCTACTTCTGATGATTGTTATTCCAAGCAATTATATGATGGCACTGCTATGATGGTGGTAAATCCTGCTGCTACTCGTGATGATGTTGCCTTCTTTATTCCGAACTTACCTGTGGAAGGGCTGTATGATATTTATGCCATATGGAATGGTAACCTGCCTGTATCTCAGGGCAAACTGCCCGCTGCTTCTCAAATCGTAGCTCTAATCTATCATACTAATGGAATGTCTGAAATTTTGCTGGACCAATCTCAAGTCCAGAACGCCTGGGTTTATCTGGGGCGCTATCACTGTCCGGTAGGCTCCGCCTCGCACATTGAGTTAGTTGATGTCTCCTGCACTATCCCCAACACTGCTTTTTATGCTGATGCAGTAAAATATGTCTATGCCGGACAGCCTGAAGTTGATTTCAAAAACTGGATGCTCTTCTAATTAAATCATTCCAATTAGCTCCTGAATCATTCAGGACAAGCCTCACATAATGTTGATCTTTAATCATTAGCATAAGTCTCTCCAGTCTATTGTTACTTTATTTTTGTTGAATTAGACCTCTTATCTTTAAAAAATTTTTTTAATTGTTTATCTTATGAATGAAAACAAATCGCTTATGAAGTGGAAACAATCCCTTATCTTCACGTTTCTGGGAATAACTCTCTTAACGATTAGCGGTTGTACCCTGTTGTTAATTGGCGGAGCAGCCGCTGCAGGCGCCGGCACTGCTATTTACTTGATGGGAGAATTGAAAGCTACAGAAGCTGTTCCCTTTGACCGCGCCTGGAACGCCTGTGAAGCTGGTTTAGTAGACCTGGATTTTTCCATTACCAGCCGCGAGAAAGATGCGCTCTCCGGAGTTATTATCGCACGCGGATCCGGAGATAGAAAAATCACCATCAAACTAAATCGCCAGTCCGACAAGGTCACCGAAATTCGCATTCGTGTGGATACTTTTGGAGATGAATCTCTCTCGCGCCTTATTCTGTATAAGATTAAATCCCACTTCTAATTCTTTACTTCTCAATTTGGCTTTATGGTTTGCTAT
>CAYRXI010000137.1:1198-5015 GCA_964428255.1 uncultured Candidatus Sumerlaeota bacterium | reverse complement strand
ACAGGCAGACTATTCATACATCTGCCAGCTGCTGCCAGCTGAAGTATATAGTCCTTCCAGAGAAACTCTGGCTCTCACCAGAATATCCATAACATAGCCCTCTTCATCCAGCTGCAACCAGCCATAAGAGGTATCGTAAACCCAGGAACGCTTGTCTGAATTTTTCGTGGTTACCCCATTATAATACACCCGTGAGCCTTCTGTCCAGCCGATGTAAATATCACCACTGGTTACTGTTAGCCCGCCGCCGGGAATAGTAAATTCTTCCCAGCTGTCTTTTCCTGATACCGTTACAGTGCGTGCCATTAGCACTGTGCCCGGTTTGCCGCCTGGTCCATTATCATCCCAGATGTTGAGAGTTATGGTAACCCCGGCTGAGAAAGAGGCTGGCCAGAGCCGAATGGCGGTGAACTTCATCGGATAAGTGAACGGAGTAAAGCGCACTGCAATCTTGCCCCCTGCAGCTCCGTAGCCGAAAAACATATTGGGTATACCATCATCATAAACAATCTGGTCAGGGGCATTAATTAATTTAATCTCACGACTATAGCTCACGTAATCATCAGCCATTATGTTAAGCGTGAGGTCCAGAATTTCATCCTCCGGACAAGACTGATGAATAGAAACCTTGAATGGGTCTGCGGAATTATCTTTTTCCTGCCCATAGCCCAGCGAACCGTAACTGGAATTGCCATCTTCCACAATCACATACGGGTCACTGGAAGTGAGCCGGGCTTGGACATTACTGGCGAGACAATAGGCTTTAAGCGTGGTAAGGAGATTTCCCTTCTCGCCAGCATCCAATTTCCCATTTTTTATGAGCTCGCTTGTGGCGTCGCTTCTCAAGTTCTGGATAACTAAACCACCAATACCATGTTTCCCGAAGGCATTGGCAATTGCACTCATATTTGGCGTCCCATCATTTAGATTGCCATTATTGTCGTCGGTTATCAGGATGTCCTCATAGTAATCCAGGAAGTTTTCTGCACGATTATAGCGGGCGAAATGAATCAGGCGGTCAGCAGTAGCTGCGCCCAGCGCCTTACGGAGATCCCACATTGCCCCGCCTATGATTTGCCCATCTTCATGCACTTCGCCATACCAATCATCAGGCATCCGCAGGTTATTATCCAGGGTTCGCAAATACGGCTCTCCGATGACAAGGTCGCCTTCACCAATCAAGGGCTCATTAGTAATGGTACAGGCAAAGTAGTCACTCCAGCCCTCGTCCATCGCTCCTGACTGGCCCACATACGGGAGCATCGGTTCCGGATAAATCTTGTGCGTGACGCCGTGTGTGTATTCATGATAGATGACATCACTAAACAGTGCTGTATTGCGGAGCGAGACATTGTCACCCTCACCAAAATAAATCCCTTCGCCATCTGAGAAAGCATTAGCAAACTGCGTCCCATAGCGCACTATGCCCGGCATCTTATAGTCCATTCCGCTGAAGCCCGTATCAACACTCTTAATATGCGAATGCGCCACATTCATATGATAAAAGAGATTAACCTCATCATAATCATACACCCCGGGCTTTATGTCCGAACTGCTGTTATCTGCCAGAATCTCCACATCATCAATATTCCAGCCACAATATGTAACTGTGGAATCAGTAGGTCCCATTCCCCAGCGAATATAGACTGTTGGGCGACCATCTGCTATTGCAGAGATATCATACGTCACCTGTGTCCAGGCAGTGTCAACATCTGCAGGATAACCCATATTTAAATAAACATTTGTCCAGCGTGAATTATCGTTAGACACGTCTATGGTAGCATAGTCAAAATATTCAACGCCCAGCCAGCGCCAGAATCGTAAATGCGTCCCCTTAAATGCTGAACAGTTTATGGCAGCTGTCTTAAGATAATAAGTGGTGGTAATATTATTGGCATACGCACCTGCTAGGTTGTATCCATATACATTGCTACCGGTATAGCCACTTACAGGATCACCGGCATTGCCCAGCGGAACGCCAAACGCCCATCCTCCCTGCACACTCCAGCCGGGATTTGAACTTAAATCCCAGAACATTACCCGGGTGAGCTGAGGGATAACCCAACACCAGTTATGCGTTCCTGAAGGCACTGTCTTTTCATATTTCAGCAGTTTACCATCTTCGTAATAAATTTCTGCAAACGGTCCGCTCATCCCGGCATAAATATTCATGCTATCACTGCCTTCATAAGAGAGCGTATAATCGCCACTGGCTGAAGTAGTGCTGGTGCCACCATTTGCATAAATTTCCACATCATCAATGAACCATCCGCAAAAAGATGTAGAACTATTAGTCGGACCTAATCCCCACCTGATATATAAGGTCGGTTGTCCATCAGCAATCGCCGAGATGTCATATACCACGCGTTCCCACGAAGTCCCCGGTTTTCTTAAAGAACTCAAGTTCTGCCAGAGGGTTGTCCACTGAACTCCGTCCCTGGAAACCTGTAGTCTAACCTTGTCATAATCAGCATAATCAATTCCCAGCCATTGCCAGAAACTTAAATGGGTACCGCTAAGCCCTGTACAATTTATCGCAGAGGTGGTCAGGTAGCGCGTGCTGGTAATATTGTTCTCATAGCCACCTGATAATCTGTAAGCATAAACTCTACCTCCAGTATACCCGGATGTGGGTCCGAGGTCGCCCCCGCTGCCGCCACCACCGGTGGGAACTCCCCATTGCCAGTAGGAAGTTGTCCAATTGGGATTAGTGTCCATATTCCAGCTATACACCGGGGTGCGCGCATATAAATGAATATCCTCATTTTTCAGTCCCACAGTCACCGGCACATCGTTGTAATACGCAGGTAAAATCTTCGCCGTTACATTACCTGACACCGTACCAAACCGATAATTATTATAGCGCACATATTCTACTCCGCTATCCGCATCCATCACCACCACCCAATCGCCGAGAGGGGCATCCAGATGAATCTTCATCAGATAACATATACGATAAGGTTCTTCCCGACCCGCAGGCATTGGAAAAATTACCTTTTTTACATCCTTGAGAATATATTCAACTCTCTGACCGTTGTTTTGCTGTTTGGTACTGATACGCTCAGCAGCTAATTGCGCCGCACTTTCCGGCGAAAGTCTTGCCTCAAGATTACACTGGATTGCAGGATAACAATTATTGGCAACTAATACCAGGTCACCAGCCTGATTGAAGGTCAGTTTTAAAGCTGAATTATAAACAGGCAAATCCTTATAAACTTGCTGGAACATCACGTACAACCGCCCATCAGCACGCCGCAAATCTACTAAACGTAGCTCTTCTGCCCCGATACCAAATAATTCCTGGTGGAGCGTCACAAACTTTTTTGCCCACGATTCAATTTCCGCATCCGTAGCCGCAGTAGTTAAGGCCGTTTTTATCTTCCCACCAGTGATACGTCGTGGTATGCCTGTTTCTTCATTCCAGTCTACCTTCAATTCATTACCGTAGCTTGAAGTGAATTTGTCCCATTGTTCCCTTGCTAATTTAGCAGGTCTACTGGCTCCGATAGAGCTCAACTTAAACGAACGGCTGCCGTCCGTATAAGTTATTTTATTTATCTTGTCTTTTTCCACCGGAGCAAATCCCAGACACAGACTGGCTATAATTAACGATAATAAACCCAGAAATACTGCTCTGTTAATCCTCTCCTTCTTTTGTCTTAATAACATAAAGCCTCCTTTTAGAAATATGCTTATTTAGACGTCTGTTTTGGTACAAAGGTTGACCTTTTTATCATTATTTTTTGCTAAACTGAATTTTTGACTATTAGATGGTGTCTTTATTTGTAAAGTCAAAGCGAAGTTTCTAAAATTGAGT
>CAYRXI010000137.1:0-1188 GCA_964428255.1 uncultured Candidatus Sumerlaeota bacterium | reverse complement strand
TTGACATCACCATAACCACAGACACTATATGTAAAGTTTTATCTTTAATGAGATTTTTTATTTGGTCAATTCCCGGAAATGATGAGAGAATTTGTAAAGTTAATTTGCTCTTTGAAATGTGAGTTTACATATTCAGCAAATGCTCTGGCGGCGTGGCGTAAGATGTTACGTGCATAAGCTGCTTTTTTATTCTTCTGGCGATCTGAGTTCGATGTGGAATTTGTTCCGAGGCATTCACCCGAGTGCCTGGCGATAATTGTCAAAATCCAGCGGATCTTTGAGATTGGTAAAAAGCACATTCATAATATTTACACAACAGGTGTTGGAGTAATAACAGAAGCTGGATTAAATCCCGTGGAAAAATTCTCGGCTTCCACGTTTTTGCTTTCTCTACTTTCCCGCAATACTTGGGTTTCGGCTATGCACAAAACAGTTGAGTTCATACAGTATTTTAGTTATATTTGATTAACTCACCACTTGGGGGTAATTTGTTTGAACATTCAACACCTTATTTAGGATGTGTAGCGATGAAATACTGTAGAAATATAATCTATTTAATCCCCCTTATTATTTTTCCTCAGGTGTCGCAAGTGTATCAATTTTAGAATCACATTTTGTAGGCGATGTTGAATTTGGTATTCTAGCTTATGATGAAAAGGAAGAAACATTCTGGACTATTAATAATTTTGATCCTTATTTTCAAGACCGCATTTTAGTTTTTAATAAACAAGGAATTCTGCGGAAGCAATTCTACTCACCTGTCATTCAATATGTCATAGAGTCTTTGACTTATAATTCTGAACGTGATATTTTCTACGTGCTTACTTTTTATACGAAGAAAATTTATGAAATTTCAAAATCAGGCGAGATTACGGGGGATTTTTCTTAATCCTGATTATATCAACTTAGGTTGGGATATTACTTATGATAAATGGCATAAAACTATATGGCTCGCTACTAAAGATAACATTATTTATATGCTTTGTTGCAAAGTTAAGTTCTTTGACATAGACTAAGAGAGATTTTACCTTCTGGTGGTGGGTCAGAATGGATGCTTCTCAATTACGGCTTATCCGTGTTTTGAAACGAGGTTATAAATTGGCAAAGAAGTTCTTACCTGGTTATTCTCATCCCAATAGTCCGCATCTTTATGCTGCTCAAGATTTACAGGAACACGAGTTACCGAGA
>CAYRXI010000136.1:0-6367 GCA_964428255.1 uncultured Candidatus Sumerlaeota bacterium | reverse complement strand
GCGAAATCCCTTCTTCAGCCATAATAGTAATTACTTCGTCAGGAATCTGGCTGGCTGGATTAGTACCAGCACTATACGGCACAAATAAATTCTTAAACCGTACCTGACTGAAATACCTGGCGAAGGCTTCGGCCATCTGACTGCGACAGGCATTACCTATACACAAAAATAAGATCGTTATTAAGTTGCTTTCCTTAAAGTATGACCGTCCTAAATCTTTTACTTAAGCAATCTCAAAATAAAAGCGCAGTTAATCACTGCGCTCTTAAAAATATAAAAGACTTTTTATTCCCTACGAAATTAATCTTTCCGTTGAATGGCTATTAATGCCTCATTAAGCATACCACCGACACGATAAATATTACCTCCACTAATTGTTCCATTTGAAGGGTCATACACGGAATCCACCATTTTATTTGGGTCGCCAGTAGGAGATGGAGACTTAATGATACCATCAATGTATTCGTATGTCGCGATGTTACCAGGTCCAGGATATACCAATCCTATTCCGGATTGTTTATCCGGTCCGCGGCTCCACATAGTCCAGCCAACAACTTTCCCATAACGCCCGATGGGATTAGTGTTATCGCCATCTTCGTAAAAGTTAGATACATGCCCGCGATAGATATACAAATCTAACCAGGCACCAGAACTACCAGAACCGGCACGACGATAAAAAGGATCTTTGAGCATTCCCTGAGACATATAAGCAATCGGAGAGCTTAATAAAAACAAGCCATAGCCATAAGGCGGAACAGGATGCCCATACCCGGTAACATAGGCATTGTTGTCAACATAATAAGCTTCCAGCGCGGTGGCTAATGAACGCATTTCAGACTTTGCACGGCTGACTTTAGAGCGAACCTGCGCTTCCAGAAAATTCGGCACCGCAATCAGCGCTAAAATTGCAATAATTGCCACTACGATTAATAACTCTATAAGTGTAAATCCTTTTATCTTTCGCATAATTTCACCTCCTTAACTTAACTTAAACTGAATTCATAAAAATATACTTTTACTTCATCTCTATGATTATTGTCAATAGTGTTTAATCACAATTTTTGCTCTATTAAAAAGAGCGGAAATCTTCATTCATCAAAAAGAAATCAAGTTCAGGAACTTGTGGAGCAGACGCCTCTGGATGGCATCTCCTGAAAGCGTTGGGTGTAAGAGCTGGTCATTCAGCGATAAAGCAGGTCTTTGGTAAAATCATTCGTATCGTTCAAGAATCCTGCAAATTCACAGAGGCTTTTCTCAGGTGGCTGAAATTCTACTTTTCTCTTCTGGCGATTACTTCTCTGTCAAAGAGCTTTTTGTTTTTCAAAATGCTCAATATTTATGTTTAAACATCTTTGAACAACGCACCTTCCGTGATTAATTTTTCCCTTGAATGGCTTTCAATGCCTCATTAAGCATGCCCCCGACACGATAAATATTCACATTACTAACTATTCCATTTGAAGGGTCATACACAGAATCTACCATTTTAACCGGGTCTCCTGTTGGAGAGGGGAACTTAATGATACCATCAATGTACTCGTATGTCGCAGTGTTCTCGGGTCCTAGATATTTCATTCCTATTCCGGCTTGTTTGTCTGGTCTGCGACTCCACACAGTCCAGCCGACAACTTTTCCATAACGCCCGATGGGATTAGCGTTGTCACTATCTTCGTAAAAGTTAGATACATACGTGCCCGCATATAAACATTTAACGACGCAACTGAGCTACCTGAACTAACAGGGCGATAAAAGGGGTCTTTCAGAAATACCTGCGATATATATGGAATGGGAGAGCTCAATAAAAACAAACCATAGCTATAGGGCGGAACTTGATGCCCATACCCGGTAACATAGGCTTTGTTGTCCCCATAGTAAGATTCCAGCGCAGTGGCTAAATGCGCGCAGGTCAGCCCTTGCACGGCTAATATGTGAGCGAACCTGTCGTTCCAGAAAACTCGGCACCATTCCCAGGATTAAAATAGCAATAATTAACACTACAAACGATAGTTCTAATAAAGTAATTCCTTTTCTCTTTTTCATAATATCACTACTTAAATTAAACATCTTTAATAATACCTTCTACTTCATTTTCTTACGATTGTTAATTGTATCTAATCACAATTTTTTTACTCCTCCATCAGCTACAGTAAAAAACGTACCATTCAAATTATCAAACACTGCTTGAGCAGTATTAACAGTAGTGAGAAATGTTTGCGTATCTGACGGTAGTTCCTTAAGAAGAAACATTTGATGTCGCTCATCAAGTTCGGACAAAACGTCATCCAGTAAAATAATAGGGGATTCATTAAAATACTCACGTAATAATTGCGCCTCTGCCAGGCGCAATGAAATCATTACGGTGCGCTGCTCTCCGTGGGAGGCAAAATTGCGAGTATCCAGCCCATTAATTTCAATCAGTACGTCATCGCGCTGCGGACCGGTTGTAGTCAAACCTCGTTCAAGGTCTATGTCCAGATTAGCCACGAGTAAATCCTGATAGCGAGATTGAGCCTCTTCCTTGCTGACAAGGTCTCTGGCAGATAAAAAATTTTCATAAGTTAATCGTACCGATTCGTTTTTCCCACTTAGCCGTGTAAAAATTAATCCCACCTGACGATTGAGCTGTTCCACTACCTGCCAGCGCAAAGTAAAAAGTTCGGAAGCTGAAGCAGTCAGGCGTTCGTCCCATAAATCCAGTTCGGTTTGGCTGGCTTCTTTATTAACAATACTGCGGAGTAAATTATTACGCTGTTTTAAAAGTACGTGAAAGTTCTGGAGACTCTTAATATAAGAGGGGAATAGTTGCGATGCCAGAATGTCAAGGAATTTTCTGCGTGTTGCAGGAGCTCCTTTAACAACATTAAGGTCTTCCCAACTAAATAAAACCACTGCCACCTGCGTCCAGTAATCAGCCAGCCTTTCCACGACTTTATCATCCACATACAGGCGTTTGCTCTCTCCTGCCAAGACATAGCGTAGTGAATGCTCAACCTGTTGCTTTATCAGCAATCCTTTAACTATTGTCACCTTTTCTTCAGTAATATCAGAGGTAAGTAAAGTCTGGCATTCTCTTTCATAATTTGTCCGAAACGAACGTCCTTTTAATAAACAATAAACAGCCTCCAGAAAATTAGTTTTTCCTGCACCATTTTCGCCGGAAAAAACATTCAGTCCGGGAGTGAGGTCTATTTTTACTGCTGACAGGTTGCGAAAATTGGACACTTGTATGTGTTTCAACCACATAATAATTTTTAAGATTACTGAAATCTTTTTTCAGAATCCAGCGATAAATTTACATTGGTCTGGATGAAAAGCACGCCGGCATAAGTAAATTCTAACAGATACAATTCAAAATACGTTATCCAGATACACAAAGATGCTGAACTTATTTTTATTCCACGGCTTTGGGATGTAAGAAGAATTTTTTCTTGTTTAATGGGCATTGAGCACATAGAGGGCGAGGTCGGCAGTATGTCTTTCCTAATCTAACCAGCAATGCGTGATATTCATTAAATAGCTGCACGTGTTTGGGCAGGTGGGATTCAAAAAAGGCGCGAATAGATTCATAATCATCTGTCGCTGAGTCTAATAAACCATGGCGCCGGCAGAAACGCCTGGTATATGCATCAACCACGAATACTGGTTGATTAAAGGCATACAGCAAGATGGAGTCTGCTGTTTCTCTACCAATCCCATACACAGCAAGAAGCTTGTCTCTCAAGTTGTTCGGGAGCTGAAGATTATACCTAACATAATCCAGTATCTTACTGGTGACAAAGAATTGAGCGGTAGCTTTCAGGCGCCGTGCCTTTATGTTAAAATACCCGGCCGGCAGTATAAGTTTGGCAATTTGTGTCTCGGAAAGTTGAGTGATTTTTTTTAGCGAGAGACAACCAGCTGCACGTAGATTACTAATCGCTTTCTCCACGTTTGACCAGTTAGTATTTTGAGTCAGCACTGCGCCAATTATAATTTCTTCAATGGTCTCACCGGGCCACCACCCTTGTGGACCAAACACAGAGAACAAATAATCGTAAATTTCCAGCAAGATGTTCTGTCTTTTCTGGCTTGCTGACATTCTTTCTTTTCAAATGCAACAGCAAAAAAAATGCAGTGAGAATAAATCTCACTGCATTTAATTCAGGAAAACCGATTTATCATCAAAACCTTTATATTTTAGAGACCTACGGTGTTACGGTCACTTCTCTTAATTCAACAGAATTGAGATATAACCACGAATTAACATCGTCCGCAGAGTCTAAGCTCATTATGTCAAACGAGAATATCAGCTTATTGTCAAAGCCTGCAATTATGTTGGGACTGATGATAACATCATAGACCTTTGGGTCACCAGCAGCCGGGGCATTCTGGAAGTAACTGTTAACAACTCTGTTCCAGCCTGTCCAGGCATAGCGCTGATTCGTTCGGAGACGGAACTGCACAGTATCATCAGCATCATCACAGCTACTCTCAACATTCCAGCTCACCTGATAGAGTTGATTGCTATCGCTAATTGCTACATCCGGGCTCCACCAGTAAGAGAAGCAATTAGCAGAACCATTGGGTGACAGAGCAAGTCTCTCGGGTAAGATGAGTGCCGCAGCTGTATCAAATGCTCCTTCTCCACCCTGGAAAATCCAGCCTTCATTATCTACCTGGAACTCAAAATTTGCCACAAGTCCGCCTACCGTAGCTGATACTTCCTCTACCACTAATTCATCCAGATAAATAAAGGAATAGAAGTCATCAAGAACATCAAAACTCATTATGTCAAAGGAGAACACTACAACATCATCATTAGCTCCGTTACCTTTGGTAGTGGTAACTCTGGGATTGAAGTATACATCGTATTCTTTCGGATTAAATGCTGAAGGTCCATGGAATAGATAGCTATTCACAACACGGTCCCAGGCAGACCACGAACCTTTCTGATTCACTCGCAGACGGAACTGCACTGCATCATCCGGATTAATCACTGAACCGCCAACCGTCCAGCGTGACCGATACAGCTTTCCATCTTCAATCTTTACTTCCGGGCTCTCTCAGTATGAGAATGAGTTGAATGACCCGCCAGCTCCCAGCCATAGCGCTCCGCCAAGATAATCAAATATTGGCACATCAAACGGTGGAATCTCGCCAGCTGGCCTCCAGCCTTCGTCATCGCTCTCAAAATTAAACTCAACAGGAATTGTTATAGGTGGAGTGGGCGTCGGAGTTGGTGTTACGGTTGGTACTGGTGTCTCGGTCGGAATTGGCGTTGGCGTCTCAGTTGGCACCGGCGTTGGCGTTGGAGTGGGACCTGGTGCAACGCCCATCAGCCACAAAATCGCATTATGAACTAATGTATCCATATCTCCTGTCCACTCCTTGTAATAGCCAATATAACCACAGATGGAAACTACGGGCAGACTATCTTTTACCGCCACAAATAACTCATCATTTTCCCAGCGGGCAACTTCAGTGGAATCAGGTGTTAAATATGTTTCTCGTAACGTATAAAAGTCACAAATATTAGTTATTCCGTTCATAATTGGATGCGATGGGTCGTAAGTGCCTAAACAAAAAGTGTCATATGCTATATCGGAACCATTAATTGCAGTATAGTTCTCAGCCATAAAGCGTCCTGTCATCTCAAAACCATGCGTGCCCATTGAGAACATAACATTGATCACCTTACCACCGCTGTCCACATAATCTGCCAGCACATCGCCAATGGCTTGTGGGTCGTTATAAACATAATTAGACCAAGTAATCACTACATCATAAGCCTGAAGTTGCGTCAAGGTAGGTGTATCATAACGAGCATCAAATGTATCGCAGGGATCTATGTCGCCATAAGCTAATAACTGTGTTCGTATTGGTTCACCATCACCTTCGTCTGCATGTAACAGAAGAACCTTTATTCCTGGTGCGGGGGTAGGTGAAGGTATTGGTGTCTCGGTCTCCGTTGGGATTGGTGTCGGTGTCTCAGTCGGCACCGGCGTTGGTGTCTCTGTGGGTATCGGTGTCTCGGTCTCTGTTGGTATTGGTGTCGGTGTCTCAGTTGGCACTGGTGTTGGCGTCTCGGTCGGGATTGGTGTCTCGGTCTCCGTTGGTATTGGTGTCGGTGTCTCAGTTGGCACTGGTGTTGGCGTCTCGGTCGGGATTGGTGTCTCGGTCTCCGTTGGTATTGGTGTCGGTGTCTCAGTTGGCACTGGTGTTGGCGTCTCGGTCGGGATTGGTGTCTCGGTCTCCGTTGGTATTGGTGTCGGTGTCTCAGTTGGCACTGGTGTTGGCGTCTCGGTCGGGATTGGTGTCTCGGTCTCCGTTGGTATTGGTGTCGGTGTCTCAGTTGGCACTGGTGTTGGCGTCTCGGTCGGGATTGGTG
>CAYRXI010000135.1:2475-6374 GCA_964428255.1 uncultured Candidatus Sumerlaeota bacterium | reverse complement strand
TTGCTTTTAACAAATAAATCTACTTTTACTGTTTTTAATTTATTAATCTTGCCTTCTCTGCAAACTTTTCTTATTCTCTCAATCTCTTTTGCTTTATCTGGGTCGCTTCCGGTTGTTAGTTGATTAATAATGTGTTGAATTTCATTTTGTGCTTGTTCGCTTATTGCATCTCCTACCACAAATTGTTTTTGGCCAATTGAAAATTTCAAACTTGCCAGTGTTTCAGCTACCGGTTCAAAAATAAAAGTTCCAAAAGTTGTGTTTAAAGAATGGATAAAAAAAATAAAGCCATTCTGTCTTTACCAAGAAGGCGATAATGAAAGGGCATATTGGTAGACTCAGGCTTATAATTTTTAAATTTTTCTCTTAAACAATTTTTGATGACATTAATAATTTGTTTCTTTTGTAAATCATTCATCTTCTTAAAAAGTTTAATGAGCAAACACTGCGTTTAAGATGGGTTTTTTCTTCAACTTATTAAAATTTTAACAGATATAATCCTCTTATTCTTTATTTCTCTTTTAGATGAAAAATTGATTCTGAATAAGGAGTTTCTCTGTCTTTTTCTACTCTACATAAAACAGGACGCTTGAATTCATTTACAATCTTCATCCCTGAAAATTCTGCAATTTTGGGATAAAGATTGAATTTATCATTAGCCACCAAAAAGATGTCATAATTATCCCGAAGATAAGTTTTGCAATTTAATAGAACTTCCGCTATCCCTTTAACATAGGACATTCTTTGCTCTTCACTTTGTCCTTTAAAAACCGGACCGATTTCTAATTCATCATTTCTCTCAAATCCGAATAACTCATACGCATAAGCGTGTTGCTCGTGATAATCAATTAGTCAAACATAAGGTGGACTAGAAAATATTCCCTTTATTTTGTGGCTCCGAATAATATCTGCAAACTCGGGATTTTTAACTTTGACCTCTTCATAAATGTTTATCGTTCTTGAGTCCCCCACTAAGCATATCTGGAAAGTGTTAGTTCTTAATTTGTCAAATTCTTTAAGCCTATTTATAGTGTCTTGAGTATAGAATTCCCACCATTTTGAAATAGAAAATATTGGTTTACAGATTTTCCCGTGCTTTTTACAGTAATATGGAGTGGTGACAGGGTCTTTTAAAGTAGCCAAGTCAGCATGCGTTGTGGCTCTACAAGAACGAGTAGTTCTACTTAAAATTATAGTTAAAACTTTTCTAATATCTGAATCATCAATTGATTTTATTTCTTGTGCTAAAAATTCTATTTCCTTTCTCACTGGATCTAAAAACCATTTATCTAAAAAAGTTTTTCTTTTGTCATGTTGTACTTTTATCTGATATCTTTGAATTAGTTCATTATAAATGGGTAGAAATTCTTTTTCCCTTTCTTTTGCGTATTCGTTTTCGTTGATTATTCCTTTTGCAACATTTCTTTTATATTCTGGTGAAGGGAAGTACTTATTGTTAAATTTTGCAAGTTCTTCAAGTAAATGTTCTTCAAAAATAATATTTCTTTTAGTGCTTTGAAATTTTGATAATTTTGAGATTAATGTATTAATTGTATCTTCAAGAAGAGTTAAATTATGTTTTTCAATTTTTACTTCTGAAATTAAAACATTGAATGGAGAAATGTCTATACCAATTGCGTGAATCCCTAATTCATTTGCCTGAACCAATGTTGTTCCACTTCCACAAAATGGGTCTAATACTATATCTCCTTTATGAAAATAAACTTACTTTTTAAATTCATCTATATGAGAATCAAGAAAATATTCCACTAATTGGGGAATAAATTTTCCTTTGTACGGATGCAATCTATGAACATGTTTTGTTCTTTCTGCTTCTTTATATTGCGCAAATGATAGATGCCAGTTAATATCTTGACCTAATAATTTTTTCCACTGCTTTTCTTTTGAAAAAGAATCATAATATTCTTTTAACTCCATTATACTTACTAAAGGATTCCTATCATTTCCATATTTTTTAATTTTTGCATATTGGATTAGATAAGAAATATTTGAAATCGTAACTTTGTGGTTTAAATATTTAGAAGCCCAGTCGCTTGCGTCTTTTATTGTTACTAATGTTTTATCCTCGTTATTAAAAAATGTTAATTGAGCCATTTTAATTTCTCTTGTTTTTGAATATTTTCTCATTTATCTGAAATACCTGCTTTTCTTGTATCTTTCCTAAACTAAACTGTTAAAGACGACAATAACATTTAATAATAATAGCAAAATTAAAATTTAAAAACTAAATAAACCATAAAATAAGATGTTAAGCACACCCAATTACCTTTTCAATTCATCTTACTTAAATGGATAGATTCAGAGGTTTTTATGAAAAAAAATAAGGTTTATTCTCATATAAGATTAGAAAATGCAAGATCCACTGAAGCCGAAATAGTTAGAATAGTATAAGAAATCTCCACCATGAAAGGGAGATAATAGTTTAAAAATAGTTCAGAGCGATTAAGCGAGAATAGAGGGAGGAATGGTAGAAGTAGAATTAATCCGGGTTCTATGAAAAGTGAGATATAGCCGTATTGAAAGCACCGTGGCTTATGAAAAAGCGTTGTTTGTTTTAAATGCTAGCTGTAAAAGGAATAAATTAGGAAGAATTTCCAATTAAGGGATATCAGCTCAGCATCCCTTATAAATTCTGTGACGAGATAAGAAAGAATTAAGGGTGAATAATTTTTGATGAGCCCAAACACTATTATTTAAGTTCACGTGAGGGGTTCTCAAGTAAATAAGCAGTGATTAAATAGTGTGTGAAAGAGTTTACGCCGTTTCCAACCATACTGAAATAAAAAGAGATTGCACAGGCTCTGTGTAGCTTTTCATCTCAATCAGGCACATTTAGGCGGCGTAGAATTTCAGCTACTATTGTCTGAATTAAATCGGGGTTGTGAGATTCAGGTGCTTTAGCCTCTGCAGGGTGAGACTCTGGAGTTGACGGTGCACGTGATGCCGGGCAGGCTGTACATTCATCGCAGGGGAGACGTCCCGGGGCATAGCCTAATTGCTCGCGAATGGCATATAAGCGTTTCATATGCTCGGGCTCTAATTTGCGCACTTTGCCAATTTGTTTGGTGAGTAGCAATAAGTGGCAGTACGACTCCACAATCTCCATTAAATAATATGCCTGAATTAAATCTTTGCCGATAGTTAAAGCTCCGTGATTGGCAAGGAGAAATGTGTGGTGGTCTTTGAGACGAGGACGTAAGGTCTCAAATAATTCTAAAGAGCCCGGGGTGGCATATTCCATCAAGGGGATTTCCCCGACAAAGATTTCTACTTCGGGTAAGATACAGCGCGGAATCGGCTCACTGGCAACAGCAAATGCCGTAGCGTGCGGCGGATGGGCATGCACCACAGCCTTCACATCCGGGCGCTCTTTATAAATGTTTATATGCATCAGCACTTCTGAGGTGGGCTTTCTATCGGGGCGGGCGGAAATTAAATTTCCCTGCATATCAACTTTACATATATCCTCCGGGCGCATAAATCCCTTGCTCAAGAGTGTGGGAGTGGTGAGGACTTCGTTCTCGCTTAACCGAACTGAGAAGTTTCCTTCATTGGCAGAGACATACTGCCTCTGCCAGCAGCGGCGTCCAATATCACACATTAACTCTCGTATTTCCCATTCATGCATTTTGGGGTTATAGAAGTTGTCAATTCCCTCCGTGATAAATATAGAACCTCAAGAGTCTACTGCATCATAGCTTTAATTGCTGGTAAGCACGACTTCAATTCGTTCCAGAGCCCAGTCAATCTCCTCCTTTGTAATGATTAAGGGGGGGGCAAAGCGAATAACGTTTTCGTGAGTTTCTTTGCAAAGTAAACCTTTATACCGCAGTTTCTCACAGAAGCGGCGAGCACCGCCAGCCTCCGGATACAATTCC
>CAYRXI010000135.1:2168-2465 GCA_964428255.1 uncultured Candidatus Sumerlaeota bacterium | reverse complement strand
AACCTCTTTAACATAAGGGCTCTTGATTCGTTTAAGTTGCTCAATAAAATAAGGTCCCAACTGGGCAGCATTTTCAATCATTTTTTCCTCAATCAGGACTTTAAGCGCCGTCCGCGCCACCGCACAGGCAAGCGGATTACCGCCATAAGTACTACCGTGGTCACCGGGTTGAAAGACGCCCAGTACCTCTTTATTGGACAGGACGGCAGAAATTGGATATAACCCACCGGAGAGAGCTTTGCCTACCAGCGAGATATCTGCCACAATGCCTTCGTGTTCCTCTGCCAGAAGTTTTCC
>CAYRXI010000135.1:0-2037 GCA_964428255.1 uncultured Candidatus Sumerlaeota bacterium | reverse complement strand
TCGTCAAGAATCAAAACAATCCCGTGCTCATCGCAGATTTTACGCACCTGGCGTAGGTATCCTTGTGGCGGGACGATAATCCCGGCTTCTCCCTGTATGGGCTCTACCAGAAATGCTACAGTATTAGCAGTTATTGCCTCCTCCAGTGCTTTTACATCTCCGAACGGAATTAGTTTAAATCCCGGAGTAAAAGGTTCATACCCGTCGCGATATTGTGGTACCGAGCTGAACCCAACTATAGTAATCGTGCGTCCATGAAAGTTGTTTTCGCAGACAATAATTTCTGCCTGCCCGCGCGGCACACCTTTTACAGTATAGCCCCACTTCCGCACGGCTTTGATTACCGATTCAACGGCTTCCGCGCCGCTATTCATTGGCAGTACCATATGCGAATTTGTGAGCTCGCAAATTTCCTTGTAGAATAGCCCCAGCTGGTCATTGCGAAAGGCGCGCGAAACCAGTGTTAAGCGTTGCGCCTGTTCTATTAAAGCCTGCACTATTTTGGGATGACAATGCCCCTGATTTACAGCGGAATACGCTGAAAGACAATCCATATATTTGTTTCCTTCAACATCCCACACCCAGACCCCTTTGCCACGAGTCAAGACCACGTCTAATGGATGATAGTTTTTGGCACCATAGTCTTCTTCCAGCGCAATATAATCCTCAGTTCTCATTAATTTTCTGTCTAATAATTCTTCTACTGACATTGCTCTCTTACCTCACATTTAAGGTATTTCGCTTTATCTCATAATATAAATATTATGGTTATTATTTAACGGATAACATTCAAGAATAAATTAAATTTTCTGAGGGTTTGCTGGAGATCGAAATGATGATTTTTACTGGAAAAGGGGGAGTGAGGAATAATTATAAAAATTATCACTTGCGATAAAACGTTTCACCCAGTCAAGCGGACTTCTATTATTTTACTAAATGAGCTAAATCACAGTTCTGTTTGGTTTTCTGGTTAATTCAGCAAAACTTAGGGTAGTGGTTCGTGATATTCAACAATTACATTAGTCAAAGTGTTGGTTCCGCCACGGTCAGCTTCAAAGTCCATACCTTCATAAATTAACGAGAAGCCTGTGCTAGTTGCGGGCTCAAAATAGATAGGATATTGTTCTCCATTGGTGTCCGGAGCGGTGCCAGCATAGAATTTCAGCCGATAAGTCCAGTTAAAGTCCGAGCTTGCCACACGCACACCACCATAAATTGGAGCTGCGGCACTGGAAGCAATGGTAAAAATGGCGCGGTACAATTTATCCGGCTGCCAGAGAATATCTGGACTATACCAGAAGGCAAAGGCACGCGACTCGGCAACGGAGGATGTAAGCTGCAAACCACCACTGGTTCCGCTAATCATTGTGTTGTAAGGAGTGATATTCCCCACAAAACCCCAGGCATTGAATGACGGCACCAATTCCATAGTCCATTCAACAGCGGGCGGAACTTCATAGCTATTAACAACCAGATATTCTAAATAGACAGTCCCGAATTCATTCAAATCGGCATCATATACATCAAAAGAGGGTGTCAGAGCTCCAGAATGCAACGGATATAAATATTGATTGTAAATCCTCGTGTTTGGAAATTGCGGGGGGGAATAATCGCCACTAACCGAAGTCAGCACCATTTCAGTGCTATAGGAGTTATTGGTGGATTCATTTAATCGCAGTCTGATAATCGGCACCGTCAGTGGATTGGCTTGATTGGTCGTCAGTTCCCAGGAGAATTTATACAATGTCCCCGGCAGATATGGTAGCGGTGTCGTGGAGTACCAGAAGCCAAAGCGATTGGTGGAATCATCAGTTGTAACTCCGAGTTTATGCGTATCATAAGAGGAGAATGCAGCTGCGAATCGAGCATCGTAGGTATTAATAGACATCCCGACAAATACCCATCCATCTGTATTACCCTCATAATCATACTCAATAATTGGTATTGCCGTGGGCGTAGGTGAAGGCACTACAGTTTGCGTGGGGGTAATTGTCGGTGTTGGCGTAGAAGGTGGAGTCTCAGTGGGAGTTAATGTTG
>CAYRXI010000134.1:1935-6433 GCA_964428255.1 uncultured Candidatus Sumerlaeota bacterium | reverse complement strand
AGGCACACTGGCGATTTCAAAAAAGAGACGAGTATGAACCGGCAGTAGTTCTGTAGTTTCCAGTCTGCAAAATTCTTCACTTGATGAAGGCTCTGGTGTTGGCGCGGCCACTTTGGGCACTTCTGGCACTTGAAGTAATTGTGCGGTAGCAATCATTTGCGCGTTGTCCAGCTGTTCTTTTGGCAATAATGCCAGAAGTTTCTCCCGATAATGACTCCAGAGAATATGCCGATATAAATTGTCGCCACTTTTATTTTCAAAGGTGGTGAAAAATTGAGCCGGCTGAACAACCTCAAGCTTCCCATTCAGACTAAATTCTACTGAACCTGTAACCACACCAACCGCCGTCCCGGTAATGCCTTGCGCGACATTAAAAATTGTGCCACGCTCGTTAATCACTAAATTGCGGGTTTTCACGATGACAGGTTTAGGCGGTTTCTGATTTAGGTGAACCCAGACTTCACCTTGCTCCAGGGCTAATTCTATGCGGTTATTGTACTCGTGAAATGAAGCAAGGGTATTATCCTTGAATTCAATTATGTTATCTTCCCTGTCAGGTTGAAGTGAGACTAATTGAACTTCCAGATAAGAGTTGGCAGGGATTTTTAAGCGTGTTCTGGAGGTGATTTTCATTCCTCTGGTTACAGGCTGGAGTTTGCTCTCTCCAAAATATTGAACTTTACCCATTACCTTAGTCACAGTGCCAATTTCCACGCCAGTTTTGCTTTTAGTAGTTGACTGGTAATGTAGAAATGTGAATAAACCTGCCAGAAAAATTACAATCAGGAAAGAAGCAGCAGCAAGAAGTTGATATGGGACTCGCAATCGCGGCGCTGGTGATTGATTAATATTTAACCGGGGTCTGGGAGTGGTTAATGGAACCTGTGACAGTGTATTAAAATATTTTTTCAAGAGCTGGTCTTGTTGCTTGTAGCAGGCAAGCCGAGCCGAACATATTTCACAGTGAGCCAGATGCTCTTCCAGCTGGTGTCTTTCTTCTGGCGTTAGCTCACCGTCAAGGTAATCAAGTATTTTGGGTTCAAGGCTTTCACAATTCATTGTGTGAACCTCCTTTAACTTTAAAATCTCCGGGTTGTGCTGCTGCGGTCATCCTGGCAGCAAGTAATTTTCGTGCATCAAACAGGCGCGATTTGACTGCAGCAACACTAATCCCCAGAATCTCAGCAATTTCTGCACAGGAATACTGATTCATATATTTCAGCCCTAAAATCACCCGGAACGGCTCTGGTAAAGTGTTTAAAGCAGATTCTAATTGTCTCAGCTCTTCTTCTTTAACAAGGACTTCGTAGACCAGCATAACCCGGGGTTGATGGAGAAATACATCTGGCATTTTTTGCTTCGCCCGGGACTTTTTACGAAGAGCTTCATAACAAAGATTGTGAGTCAATGTATTTAGCCAGGCAGAAAAGCGTTTAGGATTTCGTAAATTACCCAGTGAACGAAACGCTTCCAGATACACATCGTGCAAAATATCATGCGCCTGGTCAGGGTCATTAAAAATTCCAAATGCTATTGCATAAATTAGACGACTGTATGGTTCAATAAGAGACCAGAAAGCATCTGTATCGCCAGCAACAGCCTTTTTGAAAAGCAACTGGAAGTCATTTGCTCTGGTTTCTGCAACAGAGTCTTCGGATTTCTTGCCCATAACTTCGCTCCGGGTTTTAATTTATGACTCTATTATTATAGTGGTTTTAAACCTGGTTTGGTTGGAAAAAAAAATCTCTTTTTTATAAGGAAATCCTAAATCGTACTCCGCTAAAATTATTGCCGCAAATTGATCATTGGGAAAATTCTTAAATAAATAGATGTCTACGGTTTTTTTAAATGATCGTTAATCGTTATTAAAGATTAGCTATCTAATACCACATTGTAAATCCTTGTTTGCTGGCAAACATAAGGTAACCCTCTGAAACAGAAGCCTTGACTTGAGAGCTGAATGAAAATGATATATTACCTTTTTGAAATGATTCAATCTGCTTACTCCCGAGTTTTTTGAATAAATTAAATACGAGTTTACAAAGAACAGATTCATAAATGATAAGGCATTTCTTGCAAATTCCACATCGGCGATTTAATCCACTTACTGAAGAATGGATACTGGTAAGTCCACAACGGCTCCAACGCCCCTGGCTGGGGAAAAAAGCAGACATCCCAGCCAGAGAATTGCCTGCCTATGACCCAGAATGTTATCTGTGTCCGGGAAATAAACGTGCTGGTGGGAATAAAAATCCTGATTATAAGAATACGTTTGTGTTTGATAATGATTATCCGGCATTACTCCCGGAAATAAACAAACAGTTTTATCAAAATCAGGAATTACTGGTAGCAATTAGTGAGCAAGGGATATGCAGAGTGATTTGTTTCTCTCCTCAGCATAATTTGACTCTGGCAGAGATGAATGAAAGCAGTATTCGTCAGGTAGTAGAGGTGTGGGTAGACCAGTACTGCGAGCTGGGCTCCAGAGAATACGTTAATTACGTACAAATTTTTGAGAATAAAGGAGAGTTGATGGGATGCAGTAACCCGCATCCGCACGGGCAGATTTGGGCAACTCAAAGCCTGCCAGTAGAGGTTGAAAAAGAACATCAAGCACAAAAAAAATTCTATGCAAAAAAAGAAAACAAATGTCTGCTCTGTAACTACTTACAGATTGAATGCTTACAGCAGGAACGAATCGTGTGTGAAAATAAGCACTGGGTGGCATTAGTCCCGTTCTGGGCAAAGTGGCCCTACGAAACCTTACTTCTGCCGAGAAGACATCTGGGAAGTCTGGCTGAGATGAATAAAACCGAGCGCAGTGAACTGGCAAATTTATTAAAACGAATTACCATTAGATACGATAATCTGTTCCAGGTGTCATTTCCTTACACAATGGGCATTCATCAAACTCCCACTGATGGTTTACCGCATCCTTACTGGCATTTACACGTGCATTTTTATCCGCCGTTGTTGCGCTCGGCTATGGTTCAGAAATTTATGGTGGGTTTTGAGATGCTGGGCACACCGCAACGTGATTTTTCGCCCGAGGAAGCTGCTGAACGACTGCGCAATTTATCTGAAACACATTATAAAAGTCAGAGCGAAAGCAATGATTCCTGACGAAATAGTAATAAAAGATTTTGCTGAAAAATTTGCACAATCCCCGCAGTGGATTGCGCGCGCACCCGGTAGAGTCAATCTTATAGGCGAGCATACTGATTATAATGGAGGTTTTGTCCTGCCTGTTGCTATCAATCGGGAAATAAAAATGGCTGCTTCCCTTAATCTTAGAGGAAAATTCAACTTATATTCTAAAAATTATGAAAATCTATTTACGTTTGATTTAGAGACTTTAGCCCCTTCTCCACCTAATTCCAACTGGCAAAATTACTTTCTCGCAGTCTTAGCACAATTTATAAATCGGAGAATAAAAATCCCCGGCCTAAATGTTTTAATCAATGGTGACATCCCGCTGGGTGCTGGATTATCATCCTCTGCAGCATATACGGTATGTTCTGCAACGTTATTAAACGCCATAACGGGAGCTGGCTTAAGTAAAAAAGAACTGGCACTATTAGCCCAGGTGGCAGAACACAGCGAGTTTGTGGGTGTTAACTGTGGAATTATGGACCAATTCATCTCTGCACTGGGAAAAACAGACACGGCGATGTTACTTGATTGCTACAGTCTGGAATATGAATTGGTGCCAATGGATTCTACTGCGATTACAATCGTTATTATTAATACAATGCGTCAGCGTGGGCTGGTAGAGTCAGAATATAATCGGCGTCGTGAGGAATGCGAGGAGGGACTTAAGATTATAAAAAAATTAACAGGTAAAGAATTCTCTACTTTGCGCCATATCCCCCCCGAAATATATGAAAAATACAAAGAGTATTTGCCTGAAAATGTAAGGAGGCGGGTTAGGCATAATTTAACCGAAAATCAACGCGTGCACGAATTTGTTAGAGCTTTAAAGGAGAAAAATTATTCAGCGGGGGGGCACCTGTTATATCAATCTCATTATAGCCTGCGGGATGATTATGAGGTTTCGTGTGCTGAATTAGATTACCTGGTGGAAGCGTCTAAATCTATTCCAGGGGTATACGGTTGCAGAATGACGGGTGCAGGTTTTGGCGGTTGTGTCGTAGCGCTGGTTGAGCAGGAATTTGTATCAGAGTACGCGAAAGAAATTTCACAACGCTATTATCATTTTTTTTCAATTATGCCGGAAATATATATGAGTACTCCTGCGGAAGGCGCAAATATTAGCTATATAAACTCTTGAGGCCTCACATTAAAAAGCGAGTTTCAACACAAATATTACACATTTGATTGGCATTAATTATCCCTCTTTGCGCCGAGTGAATTTCTCGGTTTCCTGCTGGACTTTCTGCAAAATTTGTGGCTTTGCAGCCAGAAAAAATTCCTGCGCCAGGTCCATAGTCCAGGTGCGCTCGGCAAAAGTCCGCGTCTTTACTGCGCGCAAAAAGCG
>CAYRXI010000134.1:0-1917 GCA_964428255.1 uncultured Candidatus Sumerlaeota bacterium | reverse complement strand
TCAAAATCCTCAAGCCGTCTCCCATAGATATGATATGAATCCGCAAAATGCACATACCTGCCAATTTTTACAGTTACTTGAGCCAGCTGACTGATACGTTCAGCAATTTGCTCTTGCAAGGAGATGAAGGCGAACATATTCATAAATGCGGCTTCATAGGCATCATTGGAACGCATACGGACATTCATATTTAACCACCAAGCATTTTCCTCATCCACAACTATGCGGCACCAGATTGATTGAAGACAGGCAGGGTCAGTTATATTTATGTCTTCCCAGACTTTCCAGGTTATTGCCTGAGCTCGGCGAGAATACGGCGAAGCAGCTAATTTGCGGGCAATGTATTCTATCTGGTCTATCTTTCCTGGAGTACCCTCTTTATTAACGTAAGAATATGCAAATAAGCGCTCGTGATAGGTATATTCCCAGCGTGTATCTGCCGGGTCATCAGGATCACGAATCCAGTGGTCTTTTATACCTTCTATTACCTCCAGACGGTACTCCTCTAGAAATTCCAGCGCACCAGGGAAACATCTGTGAATCCGGGGTTCACTGAGTGGGTCTTCCACGACGATGCACATCGTCGCATCTATACTCAAGGGTTCACCCTGCTTGTCATACTCAGTTCTAAGACGGCATCCCTGCTCATAAAGCATAATCAAGGACTTCTCCCAGGCTTCAGCTAAAGACCGCCCAGCTGCCATTAACACAGGAATATTGTTCATAATCAATCCCCTAACCTAAAAAATAATTTTTAAAATAAATATTATGAGTTACAATTTACCATTTCATTATTTTTCAATCTTTTCTGGAACAAACAGGTATGGAGTGAAAGATAAACGCGTAAATAAGATAACAAAAATATCGTGATTAGCTGGTTGTCAGAAGTCAAGGCACACCATACAATCACTTAAGAGAAATTCGTATCCGGAAATGTATTGACCATTTTTTTTTAATTTTGTTTGATATTATGTTTTTTAAAGTTAAATTTGCTACTAAGTTGAAACAAAAAAGGAAATTTATCAATGAGAATTAGAAAACAAAAGAAAGCATTTCGGTTTATCCAGAATTTTGTCCTTTTATTTGTTTTAATAGTAATGACAGGTCCTTCCTTTGCACAACAATATTATACAGTAGACACAGATGAGAATGCGATATTTAAGTACAATATTTCCTGGAACTATATGGGAATGTTTTCACTGGGATATAATGCCAATGCTGGTGGATTGGATGTTACAGTAGATTATGTATATATGGTGGATAGCACTAATGGCTACGCTTACCGATACAACCATTTTGGAGGTAATAGAACTCAATCAAGAAGGTTAAAAAGCGTTACCGGAGATAATTTAAACAATATTCAAGGATTGGCTCTTGATGGTAATGACTTCTGGATAGCGGACAAATCCACCTCACCCAATAAACTCTTTCGCTATTCTTTATAAGCTGTATTTAGTGGCACAGGAGATATAAATGCTGAACAGGAAATACCCCTGAATGAATCTGCGGGGAATGGGAACCCCTCAGGTCTGGCGATTGACTCTACTTATCTGTATGTGTTGGACCAAGATGATGACCGATTTTACCGGTATTTACGAGCTGGTGGTGTGACTCTGGCAATATCTCGCAAAATGGTACAAGTCAATGGTCAGTCACTAAATAAAGTAGATGGTGCTGACATTGAAGATACATGGATGTGGGTGGTGGATTCCGGATTAAAAAAGGCGTTAAAATATTCGCTGAGCGCTTTATTTTACAGGCAGTGGTGATCTAAGGGCAGCAGCAGAGTATAATTTAGAAAGCAGTAATAGAGGTGCAAGAGGAATCTCGTTTGTGCCATATGGTGCACCAACACCAATACCCACTCCTACACCCACATCCATGTATCTTCAATGTCAGCACCATCTACTTTATTTA
>CAYRXI010000133.1:2976-6513 GCA_964428255.1 uncultured Candidatus Sumerlaeota bacterium | reverse complement strand
AAGGTAAAATCTCTCTTATTCTATGTCAAAGAACATAACTTTACAACAAAGCATAACAAAAATTATAGCGATTCACAAAATGCGAAAAGTCTCGTGAAATAAATCTTCCTATTCTGCTATCATACCAGCGCTGGAAAAGGTAGTATAGAGCGAAGGATGGATAAAATGCCTTGGTGGTGAGGTGGTAGCCGAAAGGAGAACCGGAGAGGACGTTGCCGAAGGCGTCCTGGTCAAAGAAGGCGGAGAGATTGCCAGTCTCGTCCGTTAACTCTGTAACATTTCCGAGCCTGTCATAATGATACCACATAGTTAATTCCACAGGAGTGTTTCATATTCAATCTATAGCAAGAATTGAAGTTACGTTAAAATAAATTGCCTTTATTTGTCATAATAAAACAGCAACTAATTTAAAACACGGAGCAAAGAGATAATTATTAAATAAATTCACCACAGAGGCAGTGAGAAGACAGAAAATCACAATTCTGAATAAAAATCTCGTATCACTAATTCTCTGTGATAATTCCTCGTGCGAACTCTGTGTCCGCTGGAGGTGGGTAAATCTTTGCAGCTTTCTGTAATATTTTTTCTTTACTAATGACACGGGGTTATCTCTAAATGGTTATTGAGTTTAACCTTTGGGGACAAAACGAAAAGCGTTTTCGTAACACAGGAAATGCTCGGTGAGACAAAAATCTTTAATCTGAAGATAAGAATTGCAGCCAGATGTGGCGGGAGCGGGGTCCGTCAAATTCACAAAAATAGACGCCCTGCCAGGTGCCAAGTCGCAGTGAACCATTTTCAATTATCAGATATAACGAGCAGCCAACCAGCGAGGATTTAACGTGGGCATCGGCATTTCCTTCGGTATGGTGGTAATCCCAATTGTCGGGAACCAGCCGATTGAGGGCATAATTAATGTCTCTCACCACGCTGGGGTCAGCATTTTCATTGATGGTAATGCCGGCAGTGGTGTGCGGAACGTAGGCAACACAGGCGCCATTCTTTATGCCGGCCTCGGCAATTGCCTTGCGGATTTCAGCGGTCACATCCACAAATTCAACGCGTTTAGTAGTTTTAATTATGAGTTCTTTCATTTATCATTCCTTTTTCAAGATTAAATGAAAAATGGAAATTTCTTATCATAAGAACAAATTAGAAGGTAGAGTGGCAGACTTTAAGTTAATCTCTGCAATCATTCTTTTTTAATGGGAGACCAAGCTTGATTCCAATTGTTCAACACATTGAATGACTTTATTTAATTCGCTACGTTATTCGTAATGTTCATCACGCCGGACTACCACATAGAAGAGGGCATCCAGGCGATCATGAAATGCATCAATGCGCTGATTAGATATGTCAATGCGTTTGTTTGACTTGTCTATGCGTTTATCTAACGTTTCGCGAATTCCCGCAATATGCTGTTTTTAATTCTTCGCGAACTTCATCTATACGTTGGTTCGTGAGGTCAATTCGTTGGTTTAACATTACCAGCTGTGTCTGATGGTCGTCAACGCGTTTAGTCATCAGTATCATTATTTGTTTCTCAACGGCAAACATTTACAGATTAAGATAATATAGCCCATTTTTTATCTCACGTAACTCCGGGAACAAGAGCTCATTGATTTTGACGGCAAACTTCTTTACAAGTTTTTCTTCTTTATCAGTGATTTTATCCTCTAAAAATTATATTAGTTTATGGTATTTTCCGCGGTGCTAATTTGTCAAGCAGTACTGTCCAATCAAGAAAAAGTGATTTTTCACAAAAAAAGAGTTTAAAAAATTTTTCCCTTTTTTAGTGACTGTGACCCCACGGTAATTGGTAATAAGTTAATAAATATAACAAGATGGATTTTTCTTTAAAAATTCGCCATAAAAACAAATAATTTATCGTCCTTTACCTTATTGAATAATCGCGAAAAAAAATACTATGCAGGAGAAACGATTAGGCATTAACTCGTTACAGGTGCGCGGTGCCAAAAGTGGAGTGGGGCAATATATTTTTTGTTTGCTGGAGAATCTAATACCGCTGGCGCCAGAGATAGAATTCATAAATTATGTCAATATTTACAATCAGCATAATTATCGTTTTGAATTTCCGAATTATCATTTACGAATCTGGGGAAGCCAGGCTAAAAGTAAGAGTCTGCGCTTGATGTATGAATATGCCTTTCTGCCAGCACAGCTGAGGCGAGATCAGCTGGCTTTATTTCATGCACCATCAAATTTATTGCCCTTGAGAAAGACCTGTCCCTACATTGTCACCATTCATGATATGTCTTATTTTGTCAATGGGAGGCGTTATACCCGGGGCAAGTTATTATACTGGCAAACTATAACGAGACGAACCATCAAACTGGCGGATTTAATAATTACAATATCCAATTATTCCAAGCGGGATATTCTGCGATTTTTTGATTATCCGGCGGAGAAAATCATTCCGATATATGAGGCGCCACACAGCATATTCCGGCATATTGAAGATAAGACAGCACTTGAGAGTTTTTTGCAAAGATATCGTTTGAGCGGGAAGGATATAATACTGAATGTGGGCACGCTGGAGCCTGGCAAAAATCAAAAGACCCTGATTTATGCGTTTTACAAATTAATAAAAACGGTTGAATCCACTGGTGCACTTAAGACTGCTAATGCTCTGCAATTAGTTATCGTTGGAGATAAAGGCTGGCTTTATGAAGACATTTTTCAAGCAATTGAGAAATTGAAATTAAAGGATAAAGTACTCATCACGGGACATATAAGCGATATGGACTTACTTTACTTCTACAATTGCGCCAGAATGCTGGTTTTCCCGTCACTAAATGAAGGACTTGGATTGCCGGTGCTGGAGGCAATGGCATGTGGCACACCGGTGATTACTGCCAACACCTCTGCCCTGCCAGAAATTGCGGGAGAGGCGGCTTTGTTTGTTGACCCTTACGACGTGGATAAACTTGCTACAACAATGGAACAATTGCTGTTTGAAGAATCTCTACGACAGGAATTAATCCGGCGCGGAATGGAACACGTGAAAAAATTCAGCTGGCACACAGCTGCGACTCAAACACTCTCCGTCTATCGTCAATTTCTATAATCAAAAACTACCTCACAGGTAATATTTTTGTAACAAACTTTGTTGCGATAATTTGCCTTTTTTAAGTTTTGAAGAAATCAGGGAGATGAGCCTCCATTAAGAATGCCTTAACTCTCCGTTCTGCTCATCTAAATACTAATTACTTATCTTACAACCAGTAAAAAGATCATCTTTATAAAAGTATTGCATAACTAAGTATCTCTGTAAGGTTACTGCTGAAAGGAAAGGCGTTTGTGATTGAAGACGAAGTGCAGGAGAAATTATAATCATTAATATTTTGAGGTGAAGGAAAATGAAGAAAGACAAATTAAATCGGCGTGAATTTCTAAAAATAATTGGCACTGGTGCGACAGTGGCTTTAGTCTCACCTCTGACAATTATGGGCGAGGAGAAGCAGCCAGCCTCTGGAACTCCTGTCAATGTGGAAAAACCTGATTTAGTTGTGGTGC
>CAYRXI010000133.1:851-2966 GCA_964428255.1 uncultured Candidatus Sumerlaeota bacterium | reverse complement strand
AACCCGGAGAAAATCACACGCAAAGCAATTGAAACCTATGGAGGAATGAGTCGTTTTGTAAAAAAAGGCGACGTAGTAGTTGTTAAACCTAACATAGGCTGGGACCGATTGCCTGCCCAGGGCGCTAATACCAATCCCGATGTGGTAAAAGCACTGGTGGAAATGGCATATGAAGCCGGCGCTAAAAAAGTAAAAGTATTTGATAATTCAGTTAACAATCCCCAGAGTTGTTATCAACGGAGCGGGATAATGGAAAAGGCAAAGGCGGCGGGAGCTGAAGTAATTTTTATGAATCCCAAACTCTATAAAACCGTTAAGTTCAGTGGAACCAGATTTCTTACTGAATGGCCAATTTACAAAGATGCGCTGGAATGCGATGTGCTGATAAACGTTCCCGTAGCCAAGACACACAGCATATCAAAGGTGACATTATCAATGAAGAATCTAATGGGGGTAATAGGCGGAAATCGCGGACGCTGGCATCAGCAGATTGACCTGGCGCTTGCCGAGTTGCTGACACAGGTGAAGCCAAAACTTGCTGTTCTGGATGCTTACCGGGTTATGGTGAAGAATGGACCAACGGGTGGCAGTCCAAATGACCTGAAATTGGTAGGAAAATGTGTGGTGGGAACAGACCAGATAGCTGTTGACGCTTATGGCGCAACGCTGTTGGGCATTAAACCGGAAGATATTGGACATTTACGGATAGCTGCAGAGATGGGATTGGGAAAGATTAACCTCAGTGAGTTGAAAATCAAGGAGATCAAGGCTTGAAAAAGCATCGTCAGCGGTTGAAGTTAAGCGGCATATTAAGGCGAGCTTCACAAATAATAAATCTGCTGATTTTCATCTACCTGATACTATACCTTAAAGCCAGCTTTGAGGAGAGTGCCTATCGGGCTGCTCTGCCTTTTGCTACCAACATTTTTTACCTGCAGGCAGACCCCCTACTGTTTTCCGGCGTGATACTGAGCACAAAGCAACTGCTACCAATAGATTTTCGCTTGATGATTGGGTTGATTATCCTGACTCTGCTGTGGGGCAGATTTTTTTGTGGATGGGTATGTCCGGTGGGTACCTTATTTGACCTTATCGCCCGCATTCTGCCTGAACATCGGCAAAATACCGCACAGAAACCGGGGCATCATTTTAAATACTTTTTTTTGCTCTTGCTATTGATACTGGCAATTACAGGATTGAACCTGGTCGGAATTGTTGACCCGCTTACTATTTTTGTCTCTTCTTTTACATATGCAGTATTGCCTTATGCGGACTATTTGCTGAGAGGCATTCTAATTTTATTATATAAGGTACCGTTTTTACTTCTTATTGTCGAGAGGATTGATGCATCCATATATCAAGAAATAATGGGAGTTTCGCAACGGCAGTATCAATACGGATGGATTTATTTTGCAATATTGTTGAGTCTGATATTACTGCTGTTGATCCAGCGCCGGTACTGGTGTCGGTATCTCTGTCCGCTGGGGGCACTGCTGGGCTTTTTAGCCCGTCCGTCTTTATTCAAACGTAAGGTAAGTGAAGCCTGTACAGAGTGCGGGATTTGTGCTGAACATTGCCGGATGAATAGCATCGGGGTCCCGGCTGTTGCCAATGCGCATCAGGAATGTATTATGTGTCTTGAATGCAGGGAGCTATGCCCTGTGGATGCCATTCGCTTTTCGCCTTTTACCGCTGGAGATGTATCAGGCACGTTTGAGGACATCCCGATTAATTATCAAAGACGTTACCTGATAAAAACAATTGTTGCCACGGCATTAATGTTGCCAATAATAAAAGTGGTGGCTGAAAATGAAGAACCTTCGGGCGGTGAATATCTGTTGAGGCCACCGGGGGCATTGCCGGAAGACAAGTTCATCAAGCAATGTATTCGGTGTGGCCAGTGTTTGAGGGTATGTCCGGAGAATGCTTTGCATCCCACATTATTTGAGGCAAAATTTAGCGGGCTCTGGACACCGGTTCTGGTGCCACGGCTTGGTTATTGTGCTTATAATTGTAATCTCTGTGGAAAGGTATGTCCTACAGGAGCCATAGAACATCTTTCAATTAACGAGAAGAAAAAATTTGTAATTGGGTGGGCATATTTTGACCACAATC
>CAYRXI010000133.1:0-841 GCA_964428255.1 uncultured Candidatus Sumerlaeota bacterium | reverse complement strand
GCTTTCCCTGGGCTCAGAACATTGAGTGCAGTGTCTGCGAAGAAGCCTGTCCGACTTCACCTAAAGCCATCATCTTACGCGAAGAAAACTATGTTGATGACGAGGGGAATGTTAAACCAATCAAACGACCATATGTTATTGAGCGCCTCTGCATTGGCTGCGGGATTTGTGAAAACAAGTGCCCGCTTATTGGTGAATCTGCAATAAGAGTAAAACTGGTTCCGGCTGAAGTCAGGAGAAATGTTAAACTACAGATTGAAGGATAACCTGGATTTTTTCACATCTCGTTTCGGGACATCATATTTGTTAAGACAGTTGAAATACTTTTTGCTCTTTAATTTTGCTGTGCCGGTAATTTCACCAATCGTGAAATTAGTGGGGAAATCCCTGCATATAAGTTATAATAATCCTGAACTCCTTGAAGAAATTGTACACAAGCCCGGAGCGGGTATTGTAGCATTCTGGCATTGTGATTTTATCGCGCTGGTGATGGCAGGAGCCAAGGGCGGTTTTTTTAGAGAAAAACACTGGTACGTTTTAGCCAGTCAGAGTCGTGATGGAGAACTACTGGCACGAACAGTTAAAAGGTTTGGAGTTGAAGCTGTGCGCGGCTCGTCATCCCGGGGAGGTGCGCGCAGTTTACTCCAACTAAAAGAAAAATTGATGAACAGAGGAAGCGCCGCTATTGCCGTAGATGGACCAAGAGGTCCAAGACAGATAGCTAAGGGGGGGGTAATAATGCTGGCACGTAGCGCAGGCATCCCTATTTATCCGGTGGCTTTTCAGCTAACTAAAAAATGGATAATTAAGCCTGATCAAATTTTAATAATAGAAGGTAATT
>CAYRXI010000132.1:4863-6518 GCA_964428255.1 uncultured Candidatus Sumerlaeota bacterium | reverse complement strand
AATGGCACAAGAGACCACAGGACGCGCGGTGGCGAAGTATTCTAAGATTTTTGTTGGATTAATATGTTGTGTTAGTCGATTAATCACGAACGGAATCATACAGACGTGGAAAGCACGGGCATATTCGGGCAAAGTTAAGTAATGTCGCGGACCGAGGAAGAAAACATTTTTTAGTCTTAAGTTTTTTAACGTTGAAGTTTCTCTGCCAACTTCAGGACCGATAAAGACAAACGCCCAGTCATTCAGCGAGCAGGCGGTCTCACGTATCAGCTCTGTATCTATCCGCATATCTACTACACCGAAATAGCCTGCGATGTATTTAAAATTATTTCGTAGCTGTTGCATTTCGTGTGGCAGTGTTTTCATAAGTGTTGCCTGATGGAAGTGGTCAAAATCTACCGCAGACAGGACCCAGTCTATTTTCCCCTTTTTTACCAGAGGCTTCTTTGCCTCATACAATGAATATGTTCCAGCAATGACCACATCTGCTCGTGCAAGTAATTTTTGCTCTTCAACAGCCACGGTGGCGGGAGACCAGGGGAAGCCGGTGTACTCATCCATTATGTCATAGACGAGCAGGTTATGAGGTACTACATCAACGATTCCCACCTGGTGAGGATCATAGAGCCAGAGAATTTTTCGGGCTTGCGGATGCCGATTGGCACAGCGTCTCAGCACAGCTGCCAGATGTTTGAGATTATAGTTTCGGATGAAAGAAAACCGCTCTCCGTTAAATAAAATAATCTCCCTGACATACAGGTTTTCCACGGGATGCGAGATACCTTTCCCCTTAAGATATTCAGTCGGTTTACGGAGGGCATCTCGCAGATATCTAGTCGCTACATAAAAGCAGGGGTACTCTCTTGCCAGTAAGCGGAAGAGATGATGGGGGCGTTGCCATACCCCCCCCCAGCTGTGTGGACTTTCCACTAAAAATATGTATTCCACCGACCGCATTAGTAAGCCATTTTTCCGATGTCTGTTTAATATTTTTTACCCGACTCAGGCTCTATAACTGTTTCTGTATTAGCCAGTGCATGGAGAAAAGAAAGTTTAATTAATCTGCTCTTCCTGCGCATCTTTTCTGTCCAGCTTATTAAGCCATTGATTTAAGAAATCTTCCCATAAATTATTTTCTATCGCACATCTGACCTGCTTTATCAGTGATAGATAAAAGTAGAGATTATGAATGGTGTTCAGCCGTGAGCTTAAAATCTCGTTTGCCATATAAAGATGGCGCAGATAGGCGCGTGAGTAGTTACGGCAGGTATAACAGGTGCAGTTTTCATCAACAGGGCGCGGGTCAGAGCGATATTGTGCCTGTTTAATTGAGAGAGTACCATTGGTAGTAAACAGATTCCCGTTGCGTGCGTTGCGTGTGGGCAGGACGCAGTCAAACATATCCACTCCGGCATTGACAGCACGCAGAATGTCTGCGGGAGTGCCAACGCCCATCATATAGTGAGGTTTATCTGCGGGTAATTCACTCAGACTGGCAGACAGCATTTTCCAGGTTAAATCGCGCGGCTCTCCAACAGCCAGCCCGCCGATGGCATAGCCCGGGAAATTGAGTTCCAAGGTTTTGCGTGCCGACCAGCAGCGCAGTTCCTCAAACATACCTCCCTGCACCACGCCAAATAATGCCTGGTGCTCTA
>CAYRXI010000132.1:3189-4853 GCA_964428255.1 uncultured Candidatus Sumerlaeota bacterium | reverse complement strand
TGTGCTCGCTGGCATCGTTCCGCCCAGCGTAAGGTTCGCTCCGTAGAGTTCTTTGCATAGGTAAAATCTGCCGGATAAGGGATGCATTCATCAAAGCACATAATAATATCTGCACCCAGTAGTTGCTGGACTTCAATGGATTTTTCAGGCGAAAAGAAATGGCGAGAGCCATCTATTGGCGATGTAAACTCCACGCCATCATCATTGATACTTCGCAGTTGACTCAAAGAAAATACCTGATATCCGCCGCTATCTGTGAGCAATGGCAGTTCCCAGTGCATAAATTTGTGTAGCCCACCAAGTTGATGGATAATATCGGCACCGGGGCGCAAATAGAGATGAAACGTATTCGCCAGGATTATTTCTGCTCCCAGCTGTTGCAGCTCTTCAGGTGTCATCGCCTTAACTGTGGCTTGCGTGCCCACTGGCATAAACACCGGGGTGTGAACAATTCCATGGAAAGTCTCAAGCCTCCCCAGGCGTGCCCGTCCCTGCTGTTTTAACAGCGTAAATTTTAGCATAATACCCGTTAGAATATATGTAAAAAAGTAGAGCTACTTTAACAGAAAACACTGATAAGAATACACAAAATTTGCGAGCTAACAGGGTGGTTTCAACTAAGAAAAAATAACTTTTGACATAAAATGAGTAGTAAACAATAATTGTTTAATTTAAGAATTTGTTATTTATTAATATTAAAAAAGAAAGCGGTAAAAATATATGGAAACAATTTTGCAGCAACTAAGAGAGCAAGGATTTAAGCTAACTCCACAGCGCATCGCAATAGTAGATTATCTGATGAAGAAACATGACCACCCGACCGCTGAAGAAATCTACGAGGATATCCGCAAAAAATATCCTACGATGTCAATTGCGACAGTGTATAACACACTGGAAATGCTCAGGGATATCGGGATGGTAGTGGAGTTGAATATTAAGCGAGGTAAAGCCTGCTACGATTTTGTCACTGCTCCTCATCATCATTTGTATTGTCATCATTGCCAGAAGATATATGACATAATGGATGTGGAATGTCCGGTGTTTCAATCTGGTGAGTACGATGGGCATAAAATTGAGGCTATGCACGGTTACTTTTATGGCATCTGCAAAAATTGCAAACGGAATAAACAACACTAATACAGCTCCGAGTTATGCCTGAATTACCAGAAGTAGAGACAATCCGCAGACAATTGACACCGTATCTTGTCGGGAATCGGTTGCAAAGCATAACAGTTTTGTGTCCCACCTTGCGCAGGAAAACTACAGGGCGGTGCTGGCAGGAACTTGTTAATCAGGAGATAGTGGGTGTTGAAAGGCGTGGTAAATATTTGTTAATTATTTTAGCTCCTTCCAGAACTGCACTCCCCAGCAAGGCGTTGTTGATACATTTGCGGATGACGGGAAGTCTGTTATGGGAAAATAAAGCGTGTGAAGCGGAGTCCCTCCCTGACAATAAGCCAGAAAAACATCTGCGGGCAATTCTGAAATGCGAATCCGGTTGTCTTAAATTCACTGATATACGCCGAATTGGTGACCTGAGAATTATCAAGTATCCGGTGGAAGTCCCGCAGCTGGGTATAGAACCCTTGTCAGCAGAGTTCAATCATCACACAGCATCGCAGTTGTTCAAGCACATAAAACGTCCTGTAAAGCCGGTGTTGCTT
>CAYRXI010000132.1:0-3179 GCA_964428255.1 uncultured Candidatus Sumerlaeota bacterium | reverse complement strand
CCAGCAAAAAATTGCAGGAGTGGGCAACATTTATGCTTCCGAAATATTATTTGCAGCTGGAATTGACCCTCGCCGAATGGCCTCCACTTTGAGCCTTGCAGAAGTAAAGCGACTGGTGCAAGCCACGAAAGCCTGCCTGCGCCGGGCTATAAAACATCGGGGAACTACTATCAGTGATTATCGCGATGGCAGTGGTGCTAAAGGCAATTTTCAGCATTTTTTGCAGGTATATGGCAAAGAAAGAGAAATATGCCCACGTTGTAAAACTGGCGTTATTCAGCGCATTATTCAGCAACAACGCAGTACCTTTTTCTGTCCACACTGCCAGAAATAATCCTTCGTAACTGAGTTAAGAAATAAGAAAAACAGAAAAATAATTCTGACAGGAACGTCCGCAAAAACCTCCGTAATTTTTAATTGCCTTTCAGGAGATTTAACAATGTTATCTGGTTTTTTTTTCCCAGCCGAGACGATTAATGAGAATATAAATTACCAATCCGCAGCCTAAAGAACCGAATAGTAAAATTAAACCAGTGAGGGTATTGCCGAGCACCAGACTGCCGATACCAAACAGGGCAGAGTATATCATCGCAGCCCCGAAGAGCCAGGCAAGGAAATTAACAAATAGATTTTTATCAGTTTCAACTTCTGGCAGACGCCGTTTAATCGGTCCCCATAGCACACCACCCGGTCGGGCAATACGATAGAAACGTTCCAGGACTTCCGGACGTTCAGGTGAGGTAACAAAGGTCACGAACAGCCAGACTGCCAGCGATGCAAACGCAGTTATCAGGATAATTTCATAATCTTTTAAGGGGATTTTGGTTATATAAAGTGCAGTGGCGATGACGAACGAAGCAATCATACTGGAGATTTCAGACCAGGCATTTATGCGCCACCAATACCAGCGGAGGATAAACACCATACCGGTGCCAGCCCCTAATGCCAGCATCAGTTTCCAGGCGTCTTCTACCGCTTTTACCCGGAGCGATACCAGAGAGCCCAGAATCAGGAGGACAACCGTAGCAATGCGCGAAACAAGGGTGTAATGTCTGGATTCTGCATCAGGATGGATAAAGCGTTTATAAAAATCGTTAACGATATAAGAAGCACCCCAGTTGATTTGTGTGGCAAGAGTGGACATAAACGCAGCGAAAAAGGCAACAATCAGCAAGCCTCTTAAACCGGGTGGTAGCACTTTCGCCATCACCATTGGAAATCCTTCATTGGGGTTAGCGCCGGGCTGACGTAGTTCGGGGAAAGAAACCAGTGCGACCAGTGCCACGACAATCCAGGGCCAGGGACGTAAGGCATAGTGCGCCACCTGAAACCAGAGCGTCGCCAGCAAGGAGTGCTTTTCATCTTTGCAGGATGCCATTCGTTGAACCACATAGCCCCCCCCTCCAGGCTCAGCGCCCGGATACCAGCTAGCCCACCAGGTCACACACAAAAAAGTGATGAATGCCAGCGCAGGCATATAAATGATGGAGCCCGTGGCTTTAAAACTGGGGATAAAGTTAAGTGCCTCGTGAGAGCCACCAAACTGCGAAATCAACTTCTCTTTCAGAGCACTCATCCCGCCTACATCGCCTATAGCTAGAATTGCCAGTATGATACAACCACCCATTGCAATGATAAATTGAACGAAGTCAGTAATGGCAACGCCCCACAGTCCAGCCAGAATACAATAGATACCGGTAATAACGATTGAGGCGATGAGAATTTGCGTGGTACCAATGCCCAGACTGACGTGCAATACGGTGACCATTGCACTGATGACCCACCCCATAATGATGCAGTTAATTGGTAAAGCCAGATATAAAGCACGAAAGCCGCGAAGAATGGAGGCGGGTTTACCGCCATAGCGCAATTCAATCAGCTCCACGTCAGTGATTACACGTGCACGGCGCCAGAGACGAGCGTAGAAAAACACTGTCAGGGCACCGCCCAGAGCGTATGACCACCAGAGCCAGTTACCGGCAATGCCATTAATGATTACAATTCCAGTCACTGCCAGCGGTGTGTCGGCTGCGAAAGTAGTGGCGACCATTGAGGTCCCGGCAAGCCACCAGGGTAATGCCCTGCCACTGATAAAAAACTCTTCCACACTTTTTCCTGCGCGCCGTGTAAAAATCACCCCCACTCCCAGAGAAAACATCATATACAGCACAATAATGAAATAGTCCAGAGATGTTAGTTGCATTACCGCAATATACGGCACAAAACTCATCTTTCACCTCCGTCCGATAAATTGAAGCACGTTCTATGTTATACAACCAATATGATATTGACGTTAATTATGAACAAAAGAATTCTCTGGCAAAAGATAAAAGTGTAAATCATAGCTAAACAATGTTAAATGCGGGCAGAGAAAATGTCAAAATCCAAATGCAAGTGAGATTTGTTCGGGAAAATGGGTTTAAGAAGTTGGATTATTTTCATCTACTGAGCTCACTGCCGGGCGTGAGTCGCCAGTCGTATAGCAGTCTCTCGGACTTGAGCGAGTTCAGCGGGATCGGGAACATAATTAATATTTATAAGTGTTTCTGGTAAATTCCATCCGAGCTCCTGGAGTATAGCTTCAACGTCCTTTGCGCCCTGCCCGCCCCAGCCATAAGAGCCAAATGCGAGTCCAATGCGGTGTTTCGGGCGTAACCCTTTTAAATAGGTCAAGAAGGCACCTACGGTGGGCAGAAAAGAGTTGTTTATGGTTGGCGAGCCGACCAGGACAAAGCGAGAAAACAGCACTTCCGTAACAATACTGGAGATGTGATTGGTCTGGAGTGAGCACATCGAGACTTCAATGCCAGCATCTTCTAAGCCCTCTCGCAGGGCATAGGCAATTTGTTCAGTGGCTCCCCACATAGTGTCATAAACGATAACGGCGCGATTGGGTTCAGTTTCGTGTTTTGCCCATTTTTCATACGCGACAATAATCAACTTAATTTCAGCAGGATTGCGCCAGATGACGCCGTGACTGGGGGCAATAATGTCAATAGCTAAAGGTTTAAGTGCAGTCAGCACCTTCAGCACCTGTTCACCCAGAGGTAAGACAATATTTGCGTAATATCTGGCAGCCTCGGCAAAGGCGATGTCCAGTCCTAATTCTTCGGCAAACCTGGCAGGGGAAGCAATGTGTTGTCCAAAGGCATCATTCGGAAATAAAACACGTTCCTCCG
>CAYRXI010000131.1:6390-6667 GCA_964428255.1 uncultured Candidatus Sumerlaeota bacterium | reverse complement strand
ATAATTTTTGAAGTTGGTAAGGGTTTTCTTGAAGTATGCAGAAATAATGCCGTTCTTCTGGTTAATTATGCAAAAAAAAATGGCAGTCAGTCTTAAAATTTATGAAAAGTTCAAAAATAATATCAGTAAAACTCTTTGTAGCAATTCTGTTCATTTTATTAATTACACTGGGAGCACTGCCTCAGACACCACAACCGCTACAACGCACAGCAAAAACAGATATAGTGGCTATAGTCGGGAATCGTTACCTACTGCGAAATGAATTAAAACGTAAAGT
>CAYRXI010000131.1:5898-6380 GCA_964428255.1 uncultured Candidatus Sumerlaeota bacterium | reverse complement strand
GATAAACTGCTGGCAAAGGATACCGCACAATCAAGTAACGAAGACGATGAGATTGCATTCAGAAATTTTACGGAAGGCAAGGTTGTAGAGGAGTGGGTAAATACCACTCTCCTTGCTCTTGCTGCCGAAAAACAGGGTTTTAAAGTATCAACCGAAGAGTTGCAACAAAAGCTAGACCAGCTTAAAGCAGAATACGCACCTAACCTAAATGTAGAAATAGCCTTAGAAAGTGCCGGTTATACTCGTGATGAGTTTTTGCAGGAAATGCGGGATGCATTGCTGGGAGAAAAACTTCTCCGTGACCACATTAATAAACTTTACACCGAGAAGCAATTGCGTGAAATCTACAATCAGAACTCTGCATTATTTATTAAGCCACCGCAGGCTCAGGTTCAACATATTGTGTATATCCTCAAGGGTACCGAGACGAAGGAGGAAAAAAAGCAGATTTATAATGAAATGAATGCCTTGAGGCAACGCGC
>CAYRXI010000131.1:2205-5868 GCA_964428255.1 uncultured Candidatus Sumerlaeota bacterium | reverse complement strand
ACTTTGAAAAATTGGTGAATACCTCTCAAACAGATTCTCGCTACCATTATTCTAACCTTGGCTGGTTACCACCGACCAATCGCCTGCCAGAACCTATCAATGGCTTAATATTTGAACTTAAACCCGGGCAGGTGAGTAAAGTTACACATGATAAGAAAGAGCTGGGGTATCATCTGGTAAAAGTGCTGGCGAAAAAGCGTGCTTCGGGCTTGACTTTTGAAGAAGCACGCCCTGATGTTGAAGCCTATTTATTCGCTCAGGAAAAGGAAAGATTACTGGAACAACTAAAACGTCAATATCGTGTGGTGATCAATCTAAGTGGGGTTCCAGAGTCCATCGCCTTTCCAGATAAAAAGAACTTTTAATCGCCTCCTAAAAAACCCTCCCTATCTTCAATAAAAAATAATCAATTATTTATTTAACCCGAAGATATAGAAATTGCATCATTAATAGATTTGTGATTTAGCACACGATATTTTACTGGTTGACGTCTTTCTGTGTGGATATAAAACTCCCGAAAGAAAAATCTGAGGAAGGGATTCCCGGTTGGAGTTCTTACTTTCAGTTCAGTAATAACTATATCGTTTACTTTAGGACTGGTGGTTATGTATTTTTGTGTTAACGCACCAAGCGGACGACTAAGTAAATTGATTACAACCAGTGCGGTGATTATATAAAACGGTTTCAGATAATTTATCCCCACAAAAACTGCAATCACCAGCACCGAGAACAGAAAATGAGTCATCAATAATGAGGAGCCACAACGCGGATGAATAGCCAAATTATGTTCGCCACTTTTTAATCGCGCCAAACCAACTTGTGCTGCTTGGTAAACGAATTCTGGCGGCATATCTGCAATGCAAAATAACTTAAATCCGTCTTTAACTGCAAATCCGCTGATATTGGTTCTGCCAATTTCTTCCTCAATTACGTTTACTGTTGCATGTTCTAAACTGTGGTTTTGTCTTAGGCGTTTATTAAATGCTATCAGCAATAATGACCGTGGCACCAGCACCACAGTAGCCACTGAGCGGAATAAGAGACTGACAAATAAAATTACACTGAGTGCAATTAATACAGGAATAATTAAGACTTTGAGCGAACCAGGCATCAGTAGTAACAAAAACAATATGAGTATTATTAGTTCCATAATATCTGTGCTATCATTTTATCAATCAGGCAATAATTATTCTATAAGATGCTTTCCAGTTCAATAAACTCTGTATTAATAACGCTAATTTTCCTTGATTTAGAATCCTGCAGGGCATTAAGTTGATTTGATGATTTTTCATAATTAGAAGGGGAAATATGATGGTAAAAAAATATTCTGCCGAAGCTCTGCAACAATGGGAAATAATCTCTGCTGGCACGGTGGAAATTATTCCTGAAACAGAACTAATGGATAAATTGGAGCGGTCAATTCGGGAAAAGAAACCATTAAAAATTAAGCTGGGAGTTGACCCCTCAGCGCCCGACATTCACCTGGGTCATACTGTGCCACTCCGCAAATTAAAGCAATTTCAATATCTCGGGCATCAAGTCATTTTCCTTATCGGTGATTTTACCGCAATGATTGGAGACCCCAGTGGTCGTTCAGTTACCCGACCTAAGCTCACTCGGGAGCAGGTGCAGGAAAATGCAAAAACATATTTTGAACAGGTCTTTAAAATCCTTGACGAGCAGAAAACGCAAGTGGTTTACAACTCGGACTGGTTAGGTAAAATGTCGTTTGCTGAAGTCATTGAGTTAAGTGCTAAATACTCCGTTGCCAGAATGCTGGAGCGGGATGACTTTAAAACCAGATTTAAAGAAGAAAAGCCGATTTTTATTCACGAATTTTTATACCCTTTAATGCAGGGCTATGACTCAGTGGTGCTTGGAGCCGACGTAGAAATAGGCGGTACAGACCAGAAATTTAATCTCCTGGTGGCGCGTGAATTACAGCGCGAATTCGGGCAAGAACCTCAGGCAATTATCACTCTGCCACTGCTCATTGGCACAGATGGCATCAACAAAATGAGCAAAAGTCTGGGCAATTATATTGGTATCACTGAACCACCCCAGGAAATTTTTGGCAAGGTAATGAGTATCCCTGATGCGTTAATACTGGATTATTTCCAGCTGGCGCTTGGCTATCCACCTGCCGAAATCAACAGATTAAAAACAATTTTAGACCAGAGTGAGATAAATCCTCGTGAACTTAAGGCCCGGCTGGCTAAAGAAATCGTTGCCGCATATTACGATGAGGCTACCGCGCAAAAATCTGCAGAGGAATTTGACCGTATCTTTAAGTACAAATCCGCTCCGGAACAAATAGAAGAAGAGACCATAACCCTTGATGGCGAAAAAATGTGGGTGGTGCGTTTGTTAGTACTTGCTGGTTTAGCTCGTTCAAATCGCGAGGCTCGTAAACTAATTACCGAAGGTGGTGTGGACATAAATGCAGAGCGCCTTACAAATGTTGAACTGGAGCTCCCGCCCGGTGAATATATCATAAAAGTAGGCAAACGCCGGTTTAAAAAAGTCATACTGCAAAAAACATAAAAATGGGAATGACCGGAGAAGAGGCATATCCATTGGAGGAGTTTATTCAAACTTATTCACTACAGGATGTAAACGGGGAATTATTGTCTACTGCACTGGTTCATCGCTCTTATGTCTATGAGATGGGTGCGAGTGGTTTGATAGACAACGAACGTCTGGAATTTTTGGGCGATGCGGTGCTGAGTACCATCGTCGCCGAATATTTATACAATCACTTTCAGTCTGCCACAGAAGGTGAAATGTCCAGATTGCGTTCGCTGATTGTGAGCAGGACAATGCTGGCACGACGCGCCAGAGAAATGAAACTGGGAGAGCTGATTAAACTCGGTAAAGGCGAAGAACAAAGCGGGGGAAGGCAACGCAATTCTATTGTCGGCGCGGCGCTTGAAGCCGTTGTTGGAGCCATATATTTATCCTGCGGAATTGAGAGAGCCAAAAAATTCGTCATTAACTATATCATCACACCCTGTTTCCCACTACTTGAAAGTGAAGATTACATAGATTATAAATCCCGCCTCCAGGAGCTCCTGCAAAAACATCGCCACATCATTCCTGAATATCGTGTGGTTTCAGCCATCGGTCCGGAGCATAATAAAACCTTCACCGTGGAAGTCTGGATTGGTGGCAAAAAATATGGCACCGGCACCGGTAGCCGTAAAAAAATTGCCGAAAACCGCGCGGCTGAAGAGGCATACTCTATCATTTCTAAAGAGCTAAATGGAAAATAGAATCCCCATATTGCCGGATATTTTTTCCAACATCATCGTAAATTATTTTTTTATTCCGTTCCTTCTCTCGCTGGCGATGACCGGCATCAGCATACTGCTTGCCCGCCGCTTTAAACTTCTGGCAATTCCCACCTCGCGCAGCTCTCACACCACGCCCACACCCAGAATTGGCGGGCTTGGACCGGTTTCAATCATCTTGTTAATGCTTATATTTTTGCAGACTAAAAAAGTGCTAACCATTGAACCAACTTTTTTTAAACTGTTGTTTTTCGCCGGTTTGCCAGCCTTCTTAATCGGCTTAATTGACGATATTTTGGCTCTCTCCTCCACACTAAAACTGTTCGGACAATGCTTGATTGCATTAATCCCCATCCTTTTTAATTGTTACTTA
>CAYRXI010000131.1:0-2195 GCA_964428255.1 uncultured Candidatus Sumerlaeota bacterium | reverse complement strand
TACTTACACCAGATAAGTTTCCCTTTCATTGGTGAGTTTGATTTAGGAATACTGGGCATTCCGCTAACCTTTTTCTGGCTACTATTTTTCATCAACGCCTTCAATTTTATGGATGGAATAGATGGCAAAGCAGCCAGCTTTACTATTAATGTTCTCTCTGCCGTTATTGTTTGCTATTTTGTATTACTCGCCGGCAAAGGTGTCTTTCTGTCTCTTTCTTTTGACACATCCCTCGGTCTAATTATTTTCATCGGTGCCCTGACGGGCTTTTTAGTGTTTAATTATCCGCCTGCTCGTACATTTATGGGGGATTGTGGCAGTCACTTCTTTGGCTATGTACTGGCATTGCTTCCACTGTGTTTTGACATAGATTTTGTGGCTTACATAATTTTACTGTTACCCTTTATTTATGACGTAGTCTACACCCTCATTCGCCGCTGGCGCCGTGGCGAGAATCTACTGCAGGCACACCGCTCTCACCTTTATCAACGCTTGATGATTACTGGCTACTCACACTGGAAAGTCCTGCGCATCTGCGAAGCCACTTACATCCTCTGCGCCCTCTGTTCCGCAGGCTACCAATTGTCCCCCTCCCCCTCCTTTAAACTTCTCTACCTTCTTATCGCCTTACTTACAATGCTTGTCTACACTGTATTTGTAATATTCAAAGAGAAGAAGAATTCGCTGGTAAAAGCCGGATGAAAACATAAATGTGAAATACCTGAAATTTATACAATTATCAGTGCGCTATTTTTATTGAAAAATAAATGCAGTTTATAGCAATATTTTATATCTTTTCTTAAATGGGTTTTGGAGATGAATAAATTGCCGAAAGTAACCGGGAGGTAAAAATGGACGCCATAATAAAATGCATTGAAGACCTCCGCAGGAAACTGGATAAACACCGAAAAGACGACCTGAAGAAGTATCCAACCAGAACCATCTTTATAGACTCTATGCTTCAAGCCCTTGGCTGGGATGTGAAAGACCCGGACGAAGTATAGCTGTTGTATTCGAGTATTGATGGCAAGTCCGTTGACTATGCGCTTAAAATAAACCGCAAACTAGTTCTTTTCATAGAAGCTAAACCGCTTAATGACCCACTTACAGATGTTAAATCTATTACCCAGGTAGTCGGTTATGCTGCTAATGCAGGTGTGGAATGGTGTATTCTAACTAATGGCGTTTCATACAAAGTTTATCGTACCACAGAGAAAGCTCAAGCACCTGATAAATTACTTTTTGAGATTTCCATTGACCCTGCAGAAACAGAGGGGATGACAATTCAAAAAGTCGCCGAACAATTTGAACGCTTCTCACGAGATGCAATGGCTAAGGGTGTACTTGATGATATTGGTGAACAAATATTCACCATAGGAAAAATAAGAAAAGCCTTTGATAAACTTTTCCAAGAACCTCCAAATAAGCTTATTAGACTTATACGCTCAATTACTGGAGATGAAACACTTAAGCCAATACAAATAAAGAATGCGCTCAAAAATCTCTGGACACAAACATCAGGAATTGAGACTCCATCAGCCGTTGGTAAAGAGTCTTTACCTATAAAGAAGATTAAAGCAGGGAGTAAAGAGTATGATGAGGATTATCACCTTGAAGGCAAACCGCAAGAAGTCGTAGAATTATTTTGGGCGATTGATAAATTTTGCAGAGAGCTTGGCCCCAATGCAGTTCAAAAAAACTCATCTTAAGCACCATATAAGATATTCCTATGGTAAAAATACTTTTTGTTGCGTCCGTGTGCAAAAAACCCGTCTTCGTGTTTGGTTGAAGTTGAATTACGCGGATTTAGAAAACCCACCTGAATTTGTTCGTGATGTTTCAAATATCTTACATTATGGAGTAGGTGATGTGGAAGTTGTAATTAATAGCATACAAAGATTACAGAGTGCCAAGAGTTTGATTCTTCAATCATTTGAAAAAAATAGAATAAAAGGAACAATTTCGCCAAAGTGATTTATCTGTTTCAGTATTTCTGATGTTTTTTTGCTTTGTTGCAAAGTTAATATTTTTTCATAAGAAAAACGACGTTGGTTAACACTTATTCTTTAACATAAAAGGGTAAAAGTAGACGATAGAGGTTATATACTAACCCCTTGAGCAATGCCTCAATCTTTTTACGAGACTCCAGAATACTGCGTATTGTATCTCCAAACTTGCGCTTAATTACTGAAGGC
>CAYRXI010000130.1:0-6681 GCA_964428255.1 uncultured Candidatus Sumerlaeota bacterium | reverse complement strand
ATATATAAAAGACACGAGGCAGGAACAATTGCCACCGGGACACTTACAGACCCTTGCAGAGCCCAAATTTAAAATGGGTGGGTTTGATTTTAAGAAGTATAGATTTATCAGGTGGCGCAGGTGAGGGAAACGCAGTGATGGGGTGGGCAATTACTTGTGCGCAATATGCCTGAATTTAGAAAAGAGGCGTAAAAAGTTTAGAATAAAAATGAGGAGTGCCAGCGAGGAAATTGAGAGATAACAGCCAAGGCGGAAGCTGAAGGGTTGATAGCGCAGATAGATAACGCACGGCGATTCAATTCCGGGAATAATCTGCAGGATGGCATTTAGGGGCTGAAGCTGTATTTTAGTCCCGGTGGAAGTGAATGCCCACCAGCCTGTATAAGCAGGCAGGGAGACAAGTACATCACCTTTGCCCCTGAAGCATGAGATCCTCAGTTCATTGGGGCCTGTCCAGATACAGTGCAATCCATAACTACACGCCTCAGGCAATGAGGCTAAGTGGCTCTTGCGATATTCTGAACGGAATTCAGTGCCATAGGATAGTTGTAATGTTCCGCTTCTTATGTAAATTCCCTCCAGAAGTTCAAGTTGAAAGAATTTAGCCAGTTCGTCTTTCCAGAACACCGGTCCCTGCCAGTCAAGATTTTCAAACAGCTCGTAATGGGAATAAATGGTGGTTAGATGACGGAGACGGGGAGACGAAACCGGCAGTTCACTGTACAGATAGCGCACGTTCAGTAGAGTTAGGAGCAGAGTGTCAGGAGAAAAATTTCGGAGATTCCGATTATAAGTCAACAAAAAGTCTTTGTAGCGAATGGCAGGAAGCAGGGATTCTTCATAGCCATCAACCAAGGGAAGAGAGAATAATACATTTTCATCTGGCTGAAGCCGGAGAAATCGCTGGCTGACCGCAGAGGGAGTGGGTGAGAGAAAAAAGTCATCATCACGGCTCATCAACCGGAAAAGGCGATATGGGAAGGGATTAAGAGGAGAAAAAGCTGGTGAATTGGCGAGGGTTTTGAACCAGGGATAAGAAGCGTAATGTAGAGAGCGAACTTTGGCAGTAAAATTAAATGCTTCGCGTCGGGAATTAAAAAAGAGGTCAAAAAAACTTATAAGCACCAGCAGGATAAGCACCCCAGTTGTTTTTGCTGGTGGAATTTTGTGGAGGAGAAATTGAGAGAAAAATCTGGCACCTAAAATTAGCCAGATAAAAACCACCAAAAATATTATGCGTGCCGGTACACGAAAGCCAGTTAGAAAAGGTATGGCTGAAATTACCAGTTTAAATACTGAGGTGTGGTGTCCAAGTGCAAAGAAGATGAAAAAGACCGAGAGCAGAAAGAGAAAAATCTCCAGTTTCCGACGCTGGATAAAGAAGTAAATCATAGCCCAGAGACTTAGTAGAAACGGCACTACACCGAAATAGCAATTAAACTCAGGAAATTGTAAAGGAAGATTTTCTGGAGAATCTGGCAGGCGGAAAAACCGTGGATTGATGAAGGTGAGGAGAAATTCAGGTGGCATAGAGAAAGAAGCAGCATAGCCAAAATCAATTACAGCGCGATAGGAAGATTTTTGTTGTTCCAGTGCCGGCAGAAGCTGAATAGCAGTAAGGAGAGCGGTAAATAACAGAACGAGCAGAAGCAGACACAACCGAGCCAGGCGCTGTTTGAAGATAATCCCGTCAGTTGTAACCAGCCAGAAGAAACAATAACAAATCAAAAACAGCAACGTGTAAGCCAGATATTGCGGCTGTCCGGCAAGGATAGACATTGAGACAGAAAGGAGAAAGAGCAAAAATGCTGATATTTGAGCTGTGTTAAGTGCCAGCAAGAATGATAGTATTATCAGGGGCATCCAGGCTAAGGCACTCAAAGCGGCGAGATGTTCAATCTGCGAAATGGCACAGCCGCTTAGCGGCAGGCTGAAGGAGAAAAGAACAGCCACAGCGGGCTGAACCGCAAAACCTGAAGTGAGCAGAAGATAGAAAGAAGCGGCAAGTAGCCAGAAATGAAGCAGGATGTAAAAATTTGTGCCGCTGATTGGTGAGAATAACAAGCAGCTCAGCCAGTTAGGAGGGTAAAACACAGCGGTTTGCATTGGCGCCAGGAAGGGAGAGCCACAGAATTTATATGGATTCCAGAGGGGGATAATGCCCTCACGAAGAGCCTCTGTAAGGAAAACCCTGGCAGGATAAAATAAGGAAGTCATATCCGCACCGGTGGTGAGGGAAGTGGCGCTCAATAATGGATAGTAAAATGCAAGCACAGGAAATATCAGGAGGAATAAGCAGAATATATGTGTTTTTGTGGTCATTGCAGTTGATAAACAGAGAATATACCCGAGGAAGTAAGTAATTTAAACTCAGGATAATTATGCCGTCGGGCGATGAAGTATTCAGCATTGGTTTGTTTTATCTGCTGGGGAGAAAGAGCGTCGTAATCCTGTGTGAGTTGTTTAACTGCCAGTCTGGGAGAAGTAAGTGAAAGGCGAGGAGAAATGGTCTGGATTTTTTGCCACCAGCTGGTAACAGCCCATTTTTCATCCCAGAGAAGCGCAGCGCCATCTTTCCATTCCACAAAAGGTGAACGGTGTGCCAGCAGGCGAAAACCCGTAAGGTCAGGCGGAGTAAGAATGCGTGCATTTTCGGGCAGGTTCTGTTCAACCCAGATGCATATTTTTTTCCACTCAGAATTTAGTTGTGCGGAAATAAAAAATCGCATCAAGGTTAGGACCAGCCCCAGCGCAATCAGGCACAGGGTAATTCTCCGTAGAAGTAGTCTGGGATTAGCAGGAGTTCGTAAACCAGAGGCGAGTTTATACAGAGTGCTGGCGAATCCCAAAGCCACCAGGACTGCCCAGAATTTCAGGCTGCGAAAGAGATGCAATTTCAAAATGATGGGTTGCGGTAAGATGGTGCTGGCGACAAAGCCAAGAAAGCAGAGTATAAATATACCCAGGCTAAAATACAGAAGAGGTTGCAAGTTTTTTCTGTCGGGAGGGGCATACCACAGGGAAAATACCCACAGCAGAAAAGCAACGGCATAAATTAACAAAATTTTTTTGCTCCACAGGAGTGGATATAAATGATGCCAGAGACGGAGTCGAACTAATTCAAACCAGAGACTGCGCTGCTCCGGGGAGAGCTCTGCAGGAGATAGATTATAGAAGATGCGCATTAACATAGGGAGTGAGAAGAGCAAGGCAGTGATAAACAGAATCGCGAGGCGTCTTATTTTTTTAGCCGCAAAACTAAATGACAGGCAAAAAAGGGCGAAAGCCATAAACACCGTAATCATCGGATGTAAATTAAAGCTAATCCCCAGAAGGATGCCAGCTAAGAGAAATTTATTCTGCAAAACTAAATAAAGCGAAAATAATAAAAGAGAGCGAACCAGAACTCCGTGGTCCAGTTGCCGGGCAAGTATATAAGCCCCCCCCCAGGGGATAAAGTTAAATAAAATTAATAGCAGACTTCCCAGAAGACCAATAACTAAACTTCCATAAATCTGCTGTGCTAATAGAAGTATCCCCACAAAAAATAGCCAGGTGCTTAACAGATGCAGTAAAAAAAGTAGTAGCGGTAATAATTTTTCGGTAGATATCAGGGCAATGTACTGCCAGAAAAAGGAGGGATAACGATTAAGTGTGGCGACGAAGTCATCGTCCTGGAAAAGAGATGGATTGAGGCGATGGTGGACGTAGGAGAGATGAATAGGTGCATCGCCGGAAGCAGGGCTATATCCCCATACCCATAATGATAGTAGTGTGAGGATAAACGGGAATACCAGAAGAGGAGCAATATTCAGCTTATTAGCATTCATTCTGCAAAAAAAATATTTGATTCTCGCTCAACAAGTCAAGTGAGCTTATGAAGTTGTTTTTAGTTAGGTGTTGATTACAATTTAGTAGCGCTTGACCCCGAATTCGTAAAGACATTTAATAGGTATTTGAAAGCGTTAATTAAAAAGACAAATTTAAAAACTAAATAAAAAGTGCAATAAATGGTAAAAGAAGAAGCCATTCTTGATGAATTAAGTTACGATGCGATTCAGCGAGAAGCAAATCGCTGTTTGTTTTGCTATGATGCGCCCTGTCAACGAGCCTGTCCGGCGAATCTCAATGTTGCCGGGTTTATTCGGCGCATTCTGGAGGGCAATTTAAAAGGTGCCGGTGAGTTAATTTTTGCAGAGAATATAATGGGTGCTACCTGTTCACGAGTCTGTCCGGTAGAGGAACTATGCGAGGGCAGCTGCGTGGCAAAGCAACTAACAGGAAGGTCAGTGGCGATTGCCAGACTACAGCGATTTGCAACTGATTGGTTTCTGTCTCGCGGGTTTCAGTTAATGCAGAAAAGTTCCCCGATTCGAGAGCAATATAGAGTAGCAATTGTGGGTGCTGGTCCGTCTGGATTAAGTTGTGCTTACGAGCTGGCAAAACAGGGTATACCGGCAGATATATATGAGTGGGCGGGACAGGCAGGGGGATTAGCTACGCTGGCAATTGCTCCATTTAAGATAAGTTCCACCATAGTTCAGAAAGAGGTCCGGTTACTACAAAGTACAGGCGAAGTTAAAGTTTTGCTAAACTGCAGGGTGGGTAAAGACCTCAGGCTGGAAGAGTTACGGACAAAATATGCAGCTGTTTTTTTAGGAGTGGGTCTGCAGGCTACCGGTGAGATTGATTTACCCGGCAAAAATCTGGATGGCGTAATGAAAGCTATTGATTTTCTTCGTTCTGTTAGAAGCGGGAAGAGACCAAAGATAGGAAAGCAGGTGGTGGTTATCGGGGGGGGAAACACCGCACTGGATGCAGCTATTGTAGCCAGAACACTGGGTGCTGAACGAGTATACGTCCTCTATCGTCGCTCAGCGACAGAAATGCGGGGTTACCGCAGTGAACTTGATTTAGCGCGTCTGCAGGAGTGCTGGTTTTTCTGGCAAACACAACCCGTTAGGATTCTGGGAAAGAAGAAAGTTACTGGCATTGAGTGCATAAAGACAAGACTGGGAAAGCCGGATGCCAGTGGACGAGCCAGACCAGCTCCACTCAAGGGAAGCAATTTCACGCTTCCTGCAGATACGGTGCTCCTGGCAGTAGGACAGCAGCTGGACAACGAGATTGTAAAGCAACTTCCAGCGCTTCAGCTTACAGAAGATGGACTGATAAAGATAAATAAAAATACCGGAGAGACAAGCATTCGTGGAATTTTTGCTGGAGGGGATTGTGTAACTGGGGGGGGCAATGTGGTAGATGCAGTGGCAGCAGGAAAACTTGCAGCCCGGGGGATTATTAAGGCTTACCTGAAATTATAACAGGCCGGATAAAGATCTTGAATTGATCAGAAAGATAGAGAGCGACAGCTTGATTGAAACGACAGAGATGCATTAAAATTTAAATTAACAAGCGGTTTTGAAAATAAAAATGGAAGGGAAAAAAATAAAAGTTCTAATCGTGGATGATAATCGTAATTACCGCGAGGCATTTAAAAGGATGCTGTTGATGCGAGATTATGAAGTAAGCGAGGCAGAAGATGCAGACGAGGCCCTTGCAGTGTTGAGGCAGGATGCTCCAGATGTGATTGTTACTGATTTATGGATGCGAACAAAGGACGAGGGACTGGAATTAATCCGGCAGGTAAAGAACATTGACCCGGCTTATCCGATTGTTATGATTTCGGCAGTAGGGACGTTTGAAGAAGGTGCGAAGGCTTCGCGTCTGGGTGCATTTTATGTTATCAGTAAAAGCCGAATTGAGCAGGAACTGGACTCCTTTTTTTCAGTAATTGAACAGGCGCAAAAAGCTTATGCCGTGACCAGAGAACAATTAGCGGTTATTAAACGCGCCAGAGAAGGCAACTTAAACGAGGCAGAGCTAGCTGAGACTATAAAGAAGCTGCGCGAGATTCTGGCTGACGCCAACACTGAAACATTCGTGAAGAGCGAAGCATACGATGCGCTGCTTTATTTAACAGAACGCGAAGACCGTGAAAACTCAGCACGAGGATTAGAGAGTGTATTAATGGCAGGGGGACGCGATGAAATTTTAAAACGAGTTGATGACCGCCTGCGTCAGGAAATACCTCAGCTGGAAGGTTTTGACCCGGATTCACTGGAGACATTGCGCTCGGGAGAGATTTTTTATCTGGAACGAGAAGCCGGAAGATTGGGCATAGATTTTTCTCGTAGTATAGGTTTTTCTTATTCTTTCGCTGTGGAAAACGAAGTAAAAGTGCGCCTGCGGAAGAAATTGCAACGCCTGCTTTCAGCTCCAGAGACCTACGCCTTAATAGATAAGATGCTGGATGCGAAAATAAACAATCTGGACTTATTTTTTCATCAATACATTTTGCGACTTCACCAGCGTTATCCATTTGAATTTACTACTGAAAACGTCAAGCAAACACTGGAGCGGATAAAACAATTTGAACAATGTTATAAGCCTGATGGACTGAAAGCCCTGGGGATATTGCTATTGTGTTTTGGCAGAGAGTATAGTTTTAACAGCAAAAGCGGACGAGTGGAAGTGAATAATCCGTTAAACCTGAAAGGGTTTAAAGATGATGAAGAGGTGATAGATTTTGCCCGCCAGCTGGTGCTACTCCAGCATTTTCGCAATCCTTACATCCATCCTGAAATCAGTGAGATGGAAAAATTATCACAATTACGCCAGACG
>CAYRXI010000129.1:175-6726 GCA_964428255.1 uncultured Candidatus Sumerlaeota bacterium | reverse complement strand
TCCCCTATGAGGCTTGCAATCTGGGTTCAATTAATCTGGAACAAATGCTAAGGCGTAAATCCAATCCCTCTGTGGCTGAATCAACCCAAGAAATTTTGGCGAGTGATTGGGAAATTGACTATGAGCGACTGGAGCGCGCCATTTACTGGACTGTGCGATTTCTGGATAATGTTATTGATATGAGCGAATATCCGCTCGCCCGCGTGAAGAAAATGGCACGGGGGAATCGTAAAATTGGAATGGGAGTAATGGGCTGGGCAGGGCTTTTGTATCGGTTACGTATTCCGTATGACTCTGAAGAAGCCATACAATTAGCAGAACAGTTGATGCGGTTTATTCAGATAAAATCAAAAGAGGCATCAGCAACACTGGCATACCTACGAGGTGTCTTCCCCAACTGGAACAAGAGTGTATATAAAAAGCACAGGCTGAAACTCAGAAACGCGACCACCACAACAATTGCTCCTACCGGGACCATTAGTATAATTGCAGGGTGTACCAGCGGGATTGAACCATTATTTGCATTATGTTTTTATCGCAATGTTTTGGGTGGTGAAAAGCTAATAGAAGTCAATCCGATTTTCCAGGAAACAGCCGAGCAGCTCGGGTTTTTCAGCGATAAACTGGTGCAGAAGGTTGCTGAGAAGGGCTCATTGCGGGATTTACCAGAAGTTCCAGAAGCGATTAAACGCGTGTTTGTGACAGCTCATGAGATTTCACCAGAATGGCATATTCGTCATCAGGCGATATTCCAAAAATACGTGGACAATGCGGTAAGCAAAACCATAAACTTTCCGCATGATGCAACAGAAAAAGATGTAGAAAAGGCGTATGTAATGGCTTATGAACTGGGCTGTAAAGGAATTACAATTTATCGCGACCGCAGTCGGGAGGAACAGGTGTTGAACATCGGGGTGAAGGTGAAACGACCAGTTGAAAAGGAAGCACCAGAGTTAATGTTAAGCACAAGTTCATCCCGCACAGCAGAAGCTGGTTTTCCAGCTCTCAGCCCGACCAGTAATGTGGCTAATATAGCCAGACAAAACCCGGCACCATCAAGGGGGGGGATCTTTTTGCCACCGCTATATACTCCCGGCGGAAATGGACATCAAATGTATTTGTTAATCCCGGTGAGTCTTGATGAAGAATGTATGACACCTCATCCACTCCCGACTGGGACTACGCCAGCTGGAATACCTTTTAGAAAGACCCTGCCAGCTGCAGGTGTTACTCCTGTAGGTTTGCCAGCAAACATTACCATCGGCAGTAAGAACGTACACGAACATATGATGCTCATCCTAATAGGGAGCGGTAAATACAGAGCCTTTACGCTGTTAAGCAATTCCGGCACTCCCGAAAAACATACCGGTGTGCGACATAAACCCTGCCCGGAATGTGGTACCCGAATGCACTATGAGGAAGGATGTCACTACTGCCCGGCCTGTGGTTATTCACGGTGCAGCTAAACCGGGGCTTGCAATCCGCCTGTTTATCAGTAAACACTTAAATAAAAAGCCTCGCTCTTTTAAGCCAGCCGACTCAGTATTGGTTGACAACATTCCCGATTATAGCAGAAAATAGGCTATATTAAATTGTCTTAAAGGGACGAGAGTAGAATGTTTGGAATAAGTTATCGTGAATTAATTATTATATTAATTATTGTCCTTATAATTTTTGGACCCAAAAATTTACCCAAGATTGGACAGGCACTCGGTAAAGCTATCCGCGAATTCAAAAACGGGATGCGAGGAGTCAAAAAAGAAATTGAAGAAGAATCCGAAGAAAAACCTCCAGAAGAACAATCCAAAACTGAAAAGTAATCTATTTATTAAGAACTTAGAAAAGTAACATTGCCCTTAAAACCAGAAATCTCCAGAAATAATGCCAGGAAAAAAACAGGATGCAGAGTTGACTTTTATAGAACATCTGGAGGAGCTGCGGCAAAGAATAATTATCTGCCTGATAGTGTTGATTCTGGGAACGGCGATTGGTTTTGGATTTGCTAGAAACATACTCTCCTTTTTAACTCGCCCCTTTCACCAGAATCTATTAGAGAAAGAAGACTCATCACTGAAGATAACAGTCCAACCTGATGGGACGCTAAAAATAGCTGATTCGCAGATTAAGAATATATCTGAGGTAAAACTTAAGGCAATTTCCAGAATCATATTCGAATTCCAGAGAGCTAATGGAGATACAACTCGTTTATTTAGCATTGGTGAAGATCAGAGGTCTCAGTTTTATTATTTCAGTCCACTGGACCCCATCCTGTTACAATTTAAAGCTGCATTAATTCTCGGGATTTTGTTATCACTGCCAATATGGCTCTGGCAGCTGTGGCGTTTTGTTCAACCAGCTCTCACTGCTGCTGAACATCGGATAGTAAGGCCGGTTTTACTCGTGGCAGTGGTTTTATTTCCAGTGGGTGCTGGTTTTGCCTATTTTTTTGCTCGATATGCCCTTATCTTTTTCAGTCGCTATACCTTTCCCGGACTAGAACCACGCATTGAGATATTCAAGTATCTAAATTTTCTGTTAACAATGATGATTTCGCTGGGGCTGATTTTTGAGGCACCGCTAATAATTATGTTACTGGCACGTTTTGGGATTGTTAATTCCAGAATGCTTGCCAGGTTGCGTCGGTATATTTATGTGGGGATTCTTATTGTAGCGGCTGTGTTAGCTCCGGGAGATGGCTTCACAATGATTATTTTGTCTATCCCGCTTATCTTCTTGTTTGAAATCTCCCTCTGGCTGATAAAGCCTATTGAGCGCCGTCAGGTAAGAACTTAATTCTCATCAAAAAAATGGAGCGGGAGACGGGACTTGAACCCGCGACAAACGGCTTGGAAGGCCGTTGTTCTACCGCTGAACTACTCCCGCTCAGCAAAAAGACTAATATCATTTTATAGAGGAGTAGAGAGCGGCGTCAAGGAGAATTGCAGTTGCAGAACTTTCGTTTCTATAACCCTATTAGGTTATCCTATCGTTCGGTACAAGTTTTAATTTTCACTTCCAAATAAAATCACGGGGTTTTTAAGTCATTCTTCAATTAATTCTTCTTTTTTGAATGAACTTGGTTTTTAATGCAAAAGAAATTAGTTTTTTTCACTTGACTTTTCTGCTGATTAAAAAGATTATTTTTTTATATTTATTTTAATTTGGCAAGATGCATGATTTTATATACTTTCAGGAGACAAAATTATGGGTGAAAACTTTCCAGAGAAATTGAGCTATCATGAGAGCATTAATGCTGTGCACCAGCGTTTAAAGAGTGAAGGTATGGAGACGGTGTACGAACGTTATTTAGCCCAGGAGAAGATTCGCTGTACTCAATTTTGTGTTAAAGGTCTATCCTGTCAACTTTGCTCACAGGGTCCGTGTCGGATTGTCCCCGGCAAGGTTGAGCGGGGAGTGTGCGGTATTGACCGTGATGGAATGGTGATGCGCAATCTGATTCATAAGCTGAATTTCGGCATTGCGGCTTACACCTATCATGCTATTGAAACTGCGGAAATGTTGAGAGAAACCGCAGATGGCAAAACCCCGTTCTCCATAAAAGATCCGTCTAAAGTTGATTTTCTGGCAAAAGGGTTAGGTGTGCAAGATACACTCTCATTAGAGAAAAAGGCAAAAGAAGTTGCCAGACGGATGCTGGAGGTAATTCATCAAAGTAGTGAAGAGGAATCGGAGGCTGTAAAAGTATGGGCGCCAAAACGGCGGCAGGAAGTGTGGAGGAAACTTGGAATTTTCCCCGGTGGACCAATGCACGAACTTCTGGATACCGTTACCCGCACTATGACCAACATTGATGGGAACTACGTGGCGCTGGCACTGGCAGGCTTGCGAATGGGAACGTCAATGGCATTTGCTTCTCAACTGCCGTTGGAGATGGCACAGGATGCAATATTTGGCACACCAATGCCACACGAAATAGAGGTAGACCTGGGGATTCTGGACCCGGAGTTTGTAAACATTGCGGTGAACGGGCATGAGCCCTTTGTTGGTATGGCAGTGCTGGAGGAACTTGCCAGAGGCGACTGGCAGGAAAAAGCACGCCAGGCTGGTGCCAAAGGGATTAAGTTAATTGCAGCAATTGAAACCGGACAGGAGATCGTTCAGCGTGTAGATAATCCGCGGTTGCTGGCAGGTCTTACAGGCAACTGGCTCAGCGATGAATTTGTGCTGGCAACGGGGGCTGTTGATGTATTTGCAATGGATATGAACTGCTCACCGCCAAGTCTGGCACTTTTTGCCGAAAAGTTCGGGTCCAAACTGGTTGCGGTCTCCAAGATTGTCTCTTTTCCTGGCGTTTCGGAGCGTCTTCACTACAATGCCAGAAGTGACATTGCCGTGGCTCGGCGGCTACTGGAGCTGGGGATAGAGAATTTCAAGCACCGCAGGAAGCAACAACAAGAGCAACTGCCGAAACGAAAAGCCCTGATTGGCTTCTCCAATGAAGCTGTACTGAAGGCGCTGGGAGGTTCATTTGAGCCACTGCTGGACGTAATAAAAAATGGAAAAATCTCAGGCGTGGTGGCATTAGTGAGCTGCACCACACTTAAAAACGGTCCACAGGATGCACTATCTGTACCAGTGGCAAAGGAGCTTATAAAACGGAATTTTCTGGTAATTTCTGGTGGTTGCGGGAATGGTGCGCTTGAAGTAGCTGGCTTGACGTCTCTTGCGGCACAGGAGCTCGCTGGTAACTCATTGAAAAGTGTAATTAAGTCTCTGGGGATTCCACCAGTGCTGTCTTTTGGTACTTGCACCGACTGCGGGAGAATGCTCTATCTGGTAGGACTACTTGCTGATTCTCTCGGAGTAGATGTCCCTCAATTGCCCGTGGCGGTCACAGCCCCGGAGTATATGGAGCAGAAAGCTACAATTGATGCCTTCGCTGCAGTAGCCTTCGGACTCTATACTCATGTTTCCCCGGTGCCACCAGTAACCGGCTCAGAAAAAGTGGTTAAATTGCTGACTGAAGAAGTGGAGGCACTAACTGGCGGAAAGATGGCTATTGGTGATGACCCGGTAACGATTGTAGATGGTATTGAAACCCATATCCGGCAAAAGCGAAAATCCCTGGGATTTAAAAGTGCCGAAAAAACTAATAAATGAATGTTCTAAATTAGTCAGCTAAACTCGTTAGAAACTCGTGGCACGTGATAGGACTTAATTTATATAAAGTTGAAACAAATGAAACTAACCATTAGTAACCTATTTAAACAGGAGGTAAAGAATATGCGTAAGATGACAGAGGAATTCCTCAAGGCATCATTTGCTGGCGAGGCGCAGGCACATATGCGCTATCTGGCATTCGCCAAAAAGGCAGAAGAAGAGGGAAAACCTAACATTGCCAGACTATTTCGCGCCATTGCCTTCGCTGAAGAAGTACACGCGACCAATCACTATCGCACTTTAGGAATGATCAATGATACCTCGGCAAACTTACAGGTGGCGATTGATGGCGAGAATTTTGAAGTAGAGGAGATGTATCCAGCATATAACGCGGTGGCTAAGCTGCAGGATGAGAAAGCAGCGGAACGTTCTACCAAATGGGCTTGGGAGGCTGAAAAAGTGCACTCAGGTATGTATCAACGCGCTAAACAGGCAGCAGATATGGACAAAGACCTGACGATGGGCACGATTTACATCTGCGAAATATGCGGCTGGACAGGTGAAGGCGAACCACCAGAACGCTGTCCAGTGTGCGGGGCTGCCAAAGACAAGTTCCGAAAATTTTAATCTTACAGTTAACAACTGATTCCAGCAAACATTATCAATTAAAGAAGACGCCCTCATTGAGGGCGTCTTTTTATTTCCTAACCATATAACTTAAAAAACATTAAAAATAGTTAATCTTTTATTTGAAATCACTTTTTTTTAAAATTAATGATTTCTTGTGGTTTTGTAAATGTTTCTATTAAAAAAAAGGAGGAATAAAATGAGTAAAGGAACCCGAATATTCGTTGTAATGTTAATTTTTGGAGTATTGGTAAGTATGGTTTTCGGGCAGCTTACCAGTGCAGATATTGAGGAATTGAAAGCACGTGGCTGGGTTGATTATGTCACAATTGGTGAACCGCCAACTCCGGATTTAACTCTGCAGGAGGCAGTGGATAATTACTTTCTGTCATTCATCAGTTATGGAGACGCCAAATGGTTTAGAGAGACTGATGTTTTTTACTACGATAACGATGCGGCACAGAGCGGGGATATCAATGATAACGAAAACAGCTGGATGCAGGCTGAAGTTACAGGTCCGGCTACACTGAGCTTTTACTGGAAGGTTTCATCGGAAAAATATTGGGACTGGCTGAAGGTATATTTAGACGGGAATTGGCTGGATCGTATTAGTGGAGAGGTGGACTGGCAACAAAAGACAATCTATATCCCGCCAGGAACGCACATCGTCACCTGGGTATATTCTAAAGATGAAAGTATAAGTTCCGGTAGTGATTGTGGCTGGGTTGATTATGTCACAGGAAGCGGGGCACCAACTCCAACCCCGAACTTGTTGGGTGAAGCTGTAGATAATACTACGTTTA
>CAYRXI010000129.1:0-165 GCA_964428255.1 uncultured Candidatus Sumerlaeota bacterium | reverse complement strand
CAGTTATGGAGACGCCAAATGGTTTAGAGAGACTGATGTTTTTTACTACGATAATGATGCGGCACAGAGCGGGGATATTGATGATTATGGTTATAGCTGGATGGAGACTGAAGTTACAGGTCCGGCTACACTGAGCTTTTACTGGAAGGTTTCATCGGAAGAATA
>CAYRXI010000128.1:0-6800 GCA_964428255.1 uncultured Candidatus Sumerlaeota bacterium | reverse complement strand
TCCTTGCTACCGTCTCAAGCGTATCAAGATGGGCGCCGGCGCCGACCGTTGCCTCTACAGAGGCGCATGGATTGTTATGAAGTATAAAAGCGACTTTTCGCTCTGAGACAGCCTTTTTTCTTAACTTTATCCAGCTCATCACCCTCTGCGCGAGTTTTTCAATCCTCTCATCAATCGGTTTCCTGAGCCCTAACTCCTCTTCCTCTCTGCTTAATCCCCCGATAATGATGGGCTCTATCCTTCCCTCAAATTCAGGCATTGCTATTGACCAGCCTATCATAGTGCTGTCTGCTCCCTGCGAATCATCCACCCATTCCTCTATGGTTTTATAAAATGATGTTATAGGCGTGAATACGGGGACATCGAGCTTTTTGAGTATATCTGTGCCGCTTGAGGCAGCCTCGCTGCTTGCTGCGCTTTTTTTATCAGCCCCGAGCAAAAAGAACTGAAGATTAATCAAGGCGTCAATACGCGAGCTGCCGTCATCGGCGATAAAACATTCAGAGACAATCTGTCCGCTGCCTTTTGTGCCAAGACTATCATCTTTAAGAGAATATGAAAATACAGGAATTACGGCAAGTCCGAGGGATTCAAGTTTATTTATCAGTGCATTTTCTATCGCTATATTTTCATTGACCCAGTGAAAACGTGAAAAAAGGATACCTGCTGACCCTATGGGCTCAAGAAGATTATTTTGCTTTCTATAGGAGCTATACCAAGCAAGATATTCCGCAACATTGCTAAAGATATCCGCAGCATCCGGATGATATAATCCTTCCCACGGAATCAGTTTGGGCTGCGGCGCATCAATATCCTTTCCGCAAACCTCGCGTGCAATATACCTGAGCATATTGGCGAAATTCTCTTCTCCATTGTAGGTTATGTATAAATAAACTGTAGCCACAATTTCAGCCCTGACGGTAGAGATCGCCCAATAGGATGGGTCGTATCCCACACAGACAATCAGGACTTTTTTGCCTGTCTCCCGCAGATTCTTTTCCAACATTTCCCAGACAGACTCTGTTGACCGGTAAAGCACGATTGCATCAGCAGTTTCAGCTTCTTTAAGAGCCGCATCCATTTTTTCAGGTTCTTCCTCAAGACGCTTTGAAGAAAATATCCTGACGTCCATTAACCCTGCAAGCGCCTTGCTGGCTTTCTTTAGTGTATTGCAGTGAGAGTCCCACATTATTGATAATATTTTCATGCCGCACCCCTTAAAATCTAAGGTTTATTACCGTAAATCCCTTTGCATTATTAGTTCTTTGCTAATCTATCATGAATTTATTTTCGGATAAATTATCTTTGCCCCATTCCAATTGACTACAGAAACATCAATTCCATAGACTCTCTTTAAGTTTTCTTCTGTTATTACCTCTTGAGGTGAACCATGTACAATCAGATGTCCGTCATTCATTATGACAACCTCCTTGGAGAACAACATAGCCATATTAGGGTCGTGTAGAGTCATAAGGACGGTTAACCCTTTCTGCATAGCTATCTCCCTGACCTTGCTCAGGACATGCACCTGATTCCTGAAGTCCAGATGAGATATAGGCTCATCTAGCAGTAAAATGGGCGCCTCCTGCGCCAGCGCTCTTGCAATAAGCACGAGTTGTCTCTCACCTCCGCTTATCTTAGTGTAAGCCCTTTCCTTTAAGTGATTTACGCCTACGACCTCAATCGCCTCTTCGGCTTTTATATAATCATGTCTTGAAGGAGATGAAAACATAGAGACGTGGGACACCCTCCCCATTAATACAACATCCAGCACAGAATAAGGAAAGGGAGGTTCATGCTGCTGAGGCACGACGGCAAATATCCTTGCCCGTTGTTCATAGGAGAGGTTTGATATGTCTTTTTCATCAAAGAAGACCGCGCCTTTTTGGGGTTTCCACAAGCCGATGATGCACTTAAAAAGGGTTGTCTTGCCCGAACCATTAGGTCCAAGAATAGTCGTTATCTGCCCCCCATATACCCTAAATTCAATCCCTTTAAGAACATCGGTTTCACTATGTTGATGCCTGAAATTCAGCCCTTTTACCTCTAACATCTTATCTTCCCCAGCTCTCTTTTCCGCCTTTCTTCATCAAATACACAAAGAACGGCGCCCCCGTTATTGCAGTAATAATCCCTACAGGGATGTCAAAATTTGTGAGATTTCTTGCAATCGTATCGGCAAATATCATGAATGCAGCTCCGCCGGCCATGCTTAATGGAACGAGACTTTTATGGTCAGGACCTATCATCATTCTAACAAGATGAGGAACCATCAAACCTACCCAGCCGATGATACCGCTTACTGATACTGCAATGCTTACTGCAAATGAAGACGCAGCGATAAAGATTATTCTTTCCCTCTTTACATTCACACCCAAAGTCTTTGCCTCGTCCTCTCCCATGCTCATAACGTTCAATCGCCACCTCATCAATAACACAGGCAGGAGACCTAACAATATGCCCGCCCCTGCAATCTTCACAAGCCTCCAGTCTGATAAAGAGAAGCTGCCCATCAGCCAGAAGACGATGCTCTGAAGTTTGTGAGGGTCAACAAGAAACTTGACAATAGAGACCATTGCGGTGAAAAAGGCTGAAATGATTACGCCTGACAATATCAGCGGAAGACGGGAAGCCTCTCCCTGCGTTCTTCCAATCATATATGCCAAAATAACCGCCAGAACACCGAAAACAAAAGCTGAAAATTGAATAGGCAATTCAGGGAAGAAACCAACAGAGATTGCACACCCAAATGCGGCACCAGCTGATATGCCAAGGATAAATGGGTCAACAAGAGGGTTTTTGAATATCCCCTGAAGCGTTACCCCCGAACCGGCAAGGGCTATCCCAACAAGTCCAGCGAGAATAACCCTCGGCAGCCTGATGTCAAGGACAATAGCCCTCTCTGGCACGTCCAGCAAAGTTGGGGATTGTATAGCCTCATTGAAAAGAATTTTTAAAACCATAATCGGTGAGACATTATATGCCCCGACAAAAAGAGCAAACCATCCAAAAATAAGAGGCGAAATTAATATGATGAGATACAACAACGGTTTACGGTTCAATTTGTTTAACCTTACTGTATGGAATACCGAAGACTTTTCTATAGAAGTTATCGGTAATTTTTTCATAATTAATATCATGGAAATACTCAGGATAGGTCTTCATCGCCATCCATAAGGCAATTGGCGCAAGCCTTGTTGACCACGTTGACCACTTAGGCGACTTATATACCCTTCCTTCTTTGACAGCTTTCAAGGAGTCCCATTGAGAGTTCTCAAGTATATCCCTCGCCTTATAGTTTGCATTTCCCCAGATGAATATTACATCAGGGTTCCATGAAAGTATCTGTTCCATAGAAAAATCCGCATTCCTCTGCGGTATTTTGCCCGCTACATTAATTCCCCCTATAAGATTAAAGATATCGTTTGTAACGCCAATACCGCAGGCTATAGATGTGGGTTTGCTTCCGAGCCACACAACCTTTTTTCTTTTATCGCTCGGTATCTTTGATACCCTTTCCCTTATGATACTAAAAATCCTTTCCATCTCTGCTATTGACTGCTCCATCTTTTTTTCTTTTTTAAACAACCTTCCATGAAGCCGCATCACATCGTATAATTCCTGAAGGCTTTCCGGGTATATGCTTATTACTGTTAATCCCTTCTCCTGCATAAACCACACTACATTTGGGTTCCATGTCCATGTAATTACAAGTTCGGGTTTTAGTTTAAGGATCGCCTCTATGTTTACATCTGTGCCGCTGCCGGCAGATGGGATAGTCTTTTTAATGTCAGGTTTTGCCGCCAACATCAGGTCATTTTCATATGCCCATCTGCTAATGCCAACGACCTTGTCCCATATACCCAGAGAAGGGATTAGTTCATATGTCTGAAAAAACACAACACTCCTCACAGGGACTTTGACTGTTGCATCCCGCCCCAACTTGTCCTTGTAAGTAATTGTTTCAGCCTCCGCACTGGAGGCTGAAACAATAAAGAGAATTAAAAAGCACCATATGTAAATCTTTCTGTTGTTCAAATCAGCATTCACCTGCTTTATCTAAAACTTCATTGTCAGCTCAGCAAACCATGACCTGCCCGGCGCTTTGTAGTAGGAGAAATATTCTCTGTTAAAGATGTTATCCACAGAAAAAGAAAGCTTTGCAAATTTTGTGAGCTTATAGGAAACCTTTGCATCTGTGACGAAATAAGGATCATAAGACATATAAACATTATTGACCACATCCAAATTTTCGTCGTTTCTATATCTCTTGCTTACATACTTGCCTGTGAGGGATGCAGAAAATGGACCTTTTTCTATTTCCCCTCCGATGTTGAACATCTTTTCTGGCACCTGAAGCAGCTTTTTGCCGACCGTTGCAGGCTTCGCAGCATTTTCTTTTATTTTTGCATCCGTATATGTAAAGTTGGCAAAGAGCCTTAGCCATTTATCAAATCTCTGCTCTGCCTCAATCTCTACCCCCTTGCTTTCAGCCTTGCCTGCATTGATAAACTCCTGAAGTGTGGATGAAACGGTTTTTCTATAAATCAGGTCTTTCATATAATTCTCAAAGTATGTGACGCTGACCCTGCCGCCTTTCCATAGCTTCTGCTCAGCGCCAATATCCCACGATTTTGTCGTCTCCGGCTTTAGATCTGGATTGGCGGCATAAGTTATGCCGGTTGATGATGTCCATGTCCTGTAAAGGTCATAAATCGTAGGTGGTCTGAATGCCTTGCCAGCAGATGTCCTCAGAGTTGTCTTTTCAAATGGTTTATATACAAGGGCAACCTTTGGGCTGAAGGAGGACGCATCTCTGGATTCATATTTTTTTGGATAACCTGCTGTGCCGATTTGACTTACATATCCGTCATAAGTCTCCCACCAGTCCTGCCTAAAGCCTATGTATGCCGTGAGGTTACCGAGAACAATTATCTCATCCTGAACAAATAAGGCATATGTCCTGTCCTTGCCCTTTGATTGATAAGCAAGCGTAGTTGTTGATGTTTCGTCCTTCCAGTTTGTCAGATTGTGCTCTTTCGTATCTGCATAAGCTTGTCTGTAAGAGCCTCCAAATGTGAGCAAGTGTCTCTCAAAAAGGGGGACGGTGAACTGAAGGTCGGCATTATAATTCTCTGACGGTGTATTTGTTACCTTGCCGGGTCCTCCAGCACGGGTAGTGGCAGCGGTTGAGCCGCGTGTTACATACCAATTCTTTTCCTGTTCAACGAGACTAAGAGACAGCTTCACCTTTACTGAAGAAATTTCTGTCTCAAAGCCTATGTTATAAGTATTTTGCTCCCTTCCTCCAGAGCCGGAGAGAAAAGACGGCTCCCTGACAGTCGTTGTTCCAACTGTGTATGTCCACACCTCATTCCCTGCTGCGTCTCTCAGATAAGTATGTGGTTCGTCATAGTTATACTCAAAACGGCTTCTGATAAAAGAAAGGTTAATCTTTGAAGCTTTGGACAAATCATATTGTGCCTTTATAGTTATATTGTCGTCCCACCATCTATTATCTCCTGTGTCGCCGATTAAATACCGGACAGCGCCCTGATCATTTGTTGTTTTCGTCCAGCCAGTAATATTTGCCGGCGGTTGAAGGCTTTGGACATTAAAATCTGATGGAAAACCATCTGTTGCCTTGTAGCCATAGCTTAAAAAGAGGCTCGCTTTCTCCCATAGCTTGTCACCATAGGAGATATAGAATTTTCTCAAATCATCCATCGCCTCTCCTCTATTCCAGCTTGCCATAGCCGCTCTTTATAGTAAACTCCCTCTTTTCAGGCATCCTGGTGAGTATATTCACAACGCCGCCCATTGCATAGCCGCCGTAGAGGCTTGAAAACGGCCCCCTGACCACTTCAATCCTTTCTACATCCTCTGGGACAAGCATACCCCATCGGACATTGCCAACATAAGCATCATTAAGAGCAATTCCGTCCAGCAAAACCAATGTGCGGTTCTGACTGGGGAATCCTCTCAAAGTAACGCTTGCCAAAGTATCCATGAGCCCTTTGCCGCGCCTGCTGAATACGCCGGGAAGCATATTTAGCGCATCATCAACTGTTTTTATATTTCTCTTTTCTATGTCTTCCTTTGTAACCACCGAGACGCTTCCAGGCGCTGCCTCTAATTCCTTCTCAGTCCTCGTAGCTGTAACGACAATCTCCTCAAGTTTTGTTTCCTTCTTCTCCACATCTTTTTTCTCTTCTGCAAACGCAGCCGAAAGACTAAACATCAAAGCCACAACAAAAACAGCAAAGATTTTTAAAAAGCCTCCCATCAATACCTCCTTGATAAATTTCCTTTCCCACCCCCTTTTCTGATAAAATCAAAGCAAGGGGGCGTTGGTTCACACACCGTCTCCTTTGGGGCAGGGTTGGATCATCTTTGGTCGGTTGGTCTCCCTGCCTTTTTAGTGAATAGCCAAAAAGAATATCTGATATTTTTAAAGCCAGCCTGCTCATACTATTATTTTTTTCCTTCCGAACTGTCTTTGCCCTCTGTTTTTTGGCAGCCTGCTCAGAATCCTTAAAAACCCCAAGCTAAAGCTTGTGCCTACCTTACCCCTTTCGTTCTTCCGCTTTTTAAACAACAAAAAAAGCCATGAATGTCAGCGCCTTCAATGGCACAGCCTTCATGGCTTTATTCGTTTTATTTTACAGCCTTGTTTGTCGTGCTTCTGTTCGGTAGTTTGATATATTAGAATAATTTCAGAGCATTTGTCAAGCTATCGTTGTCTGGGGGTAATGTCAATACTTCTGTGTAAATTCCTTTAATGGTTTTCTTCCCCATTG
>CAYRXI010000127.1:6606-6882 GCA_964428255.1 uncultured Candidatus Sumerlaeota bacterium | reverse complement strand
AAACTCATCTGGAGGTTCGCTTCATCCTTTTCACTTTTTACCGCAATCTCCAGTATCTTCTTCTCTTCAGTAACCTTAATGCTGGTGGTAGGAGTATCAGCAAACTCAACCTGAGCAATTTCTGCAGGTTCAAGGGCAATCTTCGCTGACTCAGTTTCAATTATCACTAACTGGTCAGGGAAATAGACAATTTTGCCGATGAGTGGCTCGCCATCTCGTTTGTACAACACCAGCTCTTTACCCGTATTGGCTTTTAGCAATTCAAGTAGAGATGGT
>CAYRXI010000127.1:0-6596 GCA_964428255.1 uncultured Candidatus Sumerlaeota bacterium | reverse complement strand
ACAGCCTCAATGATTGCGGTCTTCGGGTCAAGACTTGCCAGCCAGAATGTCCCTAAAATCGCCTCTGGCAAAAACTCCGAAACAAGTTTCCCATCTTTTACCTTGCCAGTCCCCTCAAAAATAAAGAATCCAATACCATTCTTGAAAAGTGCCGCCGTCTTGGGTTTGAACTCAATCTTTCCGTACTGTTTTTCAATCGCCAGAGAAAAATTAAACGTCATCAGAACGAAGAATGAGAAAGACAAGCAGAGCCTTATAAAACGTTCTACGGTTTTTGGTGTTGTCATTGTTTATCCTCCCTTAATTTCTTTTATGTTTTCCGAAAAAAGCATTTTTGTTCTGGATATTTATACCGCAACTTTGCCCGGCATAAAGTAATTTTATTTCGTCCTAATTATCTTACTCAGACTCGTGATAAGTTTTGATAAACTTTTTGATAACCAAATCCTGTGCGTGCTGGAGTCTCATAGCTGATGCCTCAGTGAGTAATTTCACTGGTCCGGGGATAGTAAAAATAAAGAGATGAGAATAACATTTTTATACACGGTCCTTTTTTATTTTTATTTATTTTTTCCGTAGTTCGGGGTATTCTGCTTCATTGAAGACCTGAGCACTGAAGACAAACAGCTGGGCATCAGGGTCACGCCAGGCATCGTCTGGTAGTCCTGCCTTCTGGCAAATATGCCGTAAAAATTCATCCCGTGTCCAGCCCCATTCTACCGGAACCTGAGGCAGTAATAACCCGCTTTGCCAACCTTTGCGAATGACCAGTCCATGTTTGCCCACTTCAATTTCTTCAATGGATTTTATCGGTTTTAGCGGGGTCATCACAGAAATTTCAATGCTTATCTTGTCAAATTCGTTCATCTTAACTGGAAGGAATCTGGGGTCCTCAAAGGCTGCATTATGCGTATTGTCAATGACGGCTTGCCAGATGGGTTTTATACCCTCTACATAACCAATGCACCCGCGGAGTTGCTCCTGTTTGGTCAGTGTGACAAACACGCCCGCTTTCTTTTCTAATCTGGGAGTTATTTTGTATTTACTCAGGTCGGGTTTGAAGTCTCCTCGTTGCAGAAAACTCAATAATGCCTCGCGGGCAAGTCGTAGTAATGTCTTGCGTTCCTCATCTGTAAGTTTCTCCTCCTCCGGTTCAACCACCTTATGCTCTTTTGCCTTAACCGTCTCGGTAGTTTTTGCCTCTTGTTCCTTTGTTTTTGTTGCTGGCTGGCTTTGTTTATCTGGCACAGTAAACACCACACCTGCATATCCCACAGCCATATCGTAATCGCCACTGACATCACCGGATGTCATATATTTGACCAGCTTTCCTGTAGAATTTTCTGGCAGTACTTTTAGCATCAGCGAGATGGGATTCTTACCACAAATCGTGGCTCCAGTTTTCTGCACATAAGCACGAAATCCTTCAACATCCCTGACGATGATTTTATCTATCGCGCCCCCATCTAACTTATACATATTCTCTTTAACATTTTTGGTGAAGGGCACATAGCCGTATTGAAATCCATAATGTGTAAAATCACTGCTGGTCACGATAAGCGTTTGCTCGTCAATAAAAGGACGAATAAGCTTGGCAGCCTCTTCAAATTCGCTGGCTCTTAGGTCGCCGACAAGGATACTGAGCATCTGCCAGCCCGGTTGCAGTGCTACCTGTAGAAAAGGCAGTTGATTCTCATCAGAGTGCTCACGACTGTGAACTTGAGAGATGCTCTTGATTATAGAACTTTTAAGTAAAGCATCGCGCATCACTGTATCTACCGGGATTTCCCCCAACGGAGTTTCATAGGCATCTACATTCAACACCGAAATCTGGTCAAATGGCATATGTGGGAATGCCATCAGCACCACACGTTTGTACCTCTTTCCCATTATAGTTTTATAAACTGCGCCCATAACCTGTCCGCAATACTGATATCCAGCGTGCGGCGAAATAATGCCACAAACAGTGCCCTCAAGCTCAGTTGCCGATGCCTGCTCCAGATACTGGCGAACCTCACGCTCCAGAATCTTGGCGTTTGCCGGGAACCAGAAGCCTGCCCCACTGCAGGGTCTTACTTTTTTTGCCATTGCCCAATCCTCCCCGAAAGACAAAATTAAACCCATAAGACAAACTAGTAATATCGGACTCCGCTTCAAGTTGCCTCTCCTTTTAAACTATATTAAAGCTCAGTATCAATAAAAACCCTGCATAAGTCAAGGGTTGAAAATCCCTTGAATTTTTTAACAAACGCTTGCAGATAATCATTAAAATTTAATCCGTCTTAGCGTTTCAATTCAGCCTTTAACCAAAGATGTGCGTCGTGTTGATGAGCGATGTACTCAATGTGGTTTCTGCGTTACCATTTGTCCCACTGGTGCCCTATATCTGGAGCCTGAAACTCTGATAACCAAACTTTGACGCTGAAAAATGCATTGCTTGTGAGTTATGCGTCCCTGCCTCTACGCCACGCGCGATGTTTGTTAAATTCTGACTTTAATCTTTCTCTGGGCGTAAAGATTTAGAAATGAAGGCACTGCCAAGGAGCATCTCTCCCCGATAAAAAACCGCTAATTGTCCGGGAGTCACTGCGGGCTGTGGCTTCTGAAATCTTACTTCAACTTTATCATTCCCTGTTGGTATTAGCCGTGCAGTAGCTGGTGGATGATGATAACGCACCTGCACTTCAACCTCAATTTTTCCTGATGGCTGGTTTATGCTCACCCAGTTAGCTTCCTCTCCAATTAAACCACCGGCAAAAATTTGTTCCCTGTTACCTGCAATTACTGCATTTCTTTGTGGGTCAATCTCTATCACATATAGCGGATGCGAAGCGGAGATTCCCAGCCCCTTTCTCTGACCGATGGTATAAAATATTATCCCCTGATGTTCGCCAATTTGCCGACCTTCAGTATTGTAAATTGGACCGGGCTTTTGCACTTCTTTGCCCAGCATAAATCTGGCGAGAGTGATAATAAACTGCCGATAATCCTGCTCTGGCACAAAGCAAATATCTTGACTTTCACGAGAAACCACTTCCCACAATCCTGCAGCTTGAGCAATCTTTCTGGTTGTCTCCTTTGTCTGATTACCCAGTGGTGTTTTAAACCAGGGCAGCCTCTCCGCTTTTATGCGTCCCAGATAATAAGATTGGTCTTTCTGATGGTCAATTCCCCGGAGCAAAACATACCGCCCTGTTTTCTGGTCAAACTCAACGCGGGCATAATGTCCTGTAGCCACAGCACTGGCTCCCAGTTCTCGTGCCTGTTCCAGCAAAACTGCGAGTTTTATCTCTTCATTGCAGACCACGCAGGGATTTGGAGTTTTTCCCTGTAAATACTGCTGAACAAACGGTTCAACAATCTTCTGATAAAAAGTCCGGCTAATATCTACGGTAATCAGTTTAATTCCGAGAGTTTCAGCCACTAATCTTGCCCGGGATATTGTAAGAGTGGTAGGACTTCTCATAGAGCGCTCGCCGAACCACTCAGCAGGAGGCTGCCAGACCTGAAGGTAAACTCCGATGACCTCCCAGCCCTCCTGCTTCAGTAAATAAGCCGCAACACCACTATCTACACCGCCACTGAGTGCAACTATTATTTTACCTTTATGCATTGCTCCATCAAAATTTTATAAGATATTATTATCTAATCTTGCAGAGTTATAGCCAGAAACTTAAAGTCAATATAGTTTGATGTATATCTGTTGCTCTTTTTTCGCAGTACATATGTACATTTTGGAGAGTAGTAGAGAAAATGTCGCAAATAGATCATAGCCGACGTATTGCCTCCATTGACATTTTCCGCGGGCTTACTATTTTGACGATGATATTCGTGAACGACCTGGGACATATCAAGGATGTCCCCTGGTGGCTCGAGCATATGCCAGGTGATGCAGATGGGATGACCTTTGTGGATGTGGTTTTTCCCGCCTTTCTATTTATTGTTGGCATGGCTATTCCTTTTGCCTTTCGCAAACGCCTGCAACAGGGGGCATCGCTTTTCCAGCTATGGCAGCATATACTACTACGGACCGCTGGCTTGCTGATTATTGGTGTGTATATGGTCAATAATTATAGTCTCAGCCCCTCTCTAAACGGAATGAAAAACTATGTCTGGACATTTTTACTTTTTACCTCTGTCATTCTGGTCTGGAATGCATATCCCATAGCTACGGATGCCAGACGCTGGTTTTTTTTAACACTGCGTTTACTGGGCATTGCAGTGCTAATCTATCTGGCGATTATTTATCGGAGTCGTGATGGTGGCTGGATGAAAACCAGCTGGTGGGGCATTCTGGGGCTGATCGGGTGGGCATATTTAACTTCTTCTACCGCTTATTTGATGTTTAGACGACATCTCGCTGGTCTAATGGGAGTTCTATCTTTACTCATCCTGCTCTATATTGGTGACAAAGCTGGCGCGCTTAACTTTTTACAGCTCATTAAACAATATATCTGGCTGGGAGGGCATATTGGCGGACATTCTTCAATCACTGTTGCAGGCATTATTGTAGCAATGCTTTTTCTCCCGGATTCGCCCGCTAAAACTTTAAGACAGCGCATTGTCTGGATATTTGTTTTTGCTGCAGGCTTATTTGTAGCCGGATTTCTTTTGCGTCCTCTGTATGGTATTAATAAAAATCTGGCAACACCTACCTGGTGCCTTTACTCCACAGCCATCTGCTGTGTTCTGTTTGTTCTGATTTATTGGCTCGTTGATGTTAAGCAAATTATCAAACCAGTAAACTTTGTCCATCCTGCTGGCACAAATGCCTTGTTAGCCTATATTTTGCCGGACATTTTCTACTCTTTACTTGCCATCCTGGGAATTAAAATTCTGAATCAGTATTTGAACTCTGGCTTACTCGGAATAATTCGGTCTGCCCTCTTTGCATTGCTGATGGTCGCTATCACTGGCGTTTTGACGCGCCTTCGGATAATTCTGCGTCTGTAAGCTCGGCATAATCTCCTTTTTGCCCCATCAGACAAATTCGTTTACCAGCTCCTCCAATCCTTCTATTCTCACTCGCACCACATCTCCTCGTCTGAGAAATCTGGGAGGCTCACGAAAAACACCAACCCCCGCTGGAGTACCAGTTGCAATAAGGTCGCCGGGAAGGAGTGTCATCTCCTGCGACATGAATTCTATGATTTCCGGTATAGTAAAAATTAAATTGCCAGTATTTGAATTTTGCATCACTTCCCCGTTTAACAGCGTGGTCAAATTTAGCTTATGAGGATTAGGAACTTCGTCAGTAGTGACCAGATACGGACCGCACGGAGCAAACGAATCGCAGCTTTTACCTCTTGTCCACTGTCCATCGCCAAACTGAAAATCACGTGCACTGACGTCGTTGAAAATAGTATACCCCGCAATGTAACTGTAAGCCTGTGCTTGTGGAATACGTTTTCCCGGTCTACCAATATAAAATGCAAGTTCTCCCTCATAGTCTACCTGCTGACTGGTCAGAGGCAATGGTACCGGATTTTTATGCCCCGTAAGTGCATTGGGAAATTTGGCGAAGATAACCGGTTTCTTCGGTGGGTCTCGTTTACTTTCCAGAGCATGGTCCCGATAATTCAGCCCCAGACAGATTATTTTCTGCGTGCTTACCATTGGTGGAAGAAATAAAATCTCTTCTTCCCTTATTTCTCTACGCGGAGCCTGAGCGACCAGTTGATGAATTCTTCCCGGGTCGTTACCTGCAGAAATAAACAACTCCTTTACTGGGTCTTTAGACTCCCTGAATAGTTCCAGATGATAATACTGACTTTTCTCTGCTAATCCCAGGCAAATGTCTGGTTTAAACGAGTCTTTGTAAGAAAAAGAAAATAACCGCATTTAAACTCACTACTTGTTTTTCAATAAATCCCGAATTTCACTAAGCAATTGAACCTCTGCTGAGGGTGGCGGTGGTGGAGCTGGCTTTGCCGCCTCTCGCCGATGTAGAGCATTAATTGATTTAATCAGCAAAAAAATAGCAAACGCAACAATGATGAAGTCTATAACCGTATTGATAAACACTCCATAATTGATGGTAGCAACGCCTGCTTCTTTTGCTGCCTTAAGCGAAGGAAATTTGCCTTCACCCAGCACTATGAACAGATTGGAAAAATCCACATTCCCGGTGAGCTTTCCAATGGGCGGCATTAACACATCATTAACCAGCGAGGAAACGATTTTGCCAAAAGCACCACCAATGATAATACCAACTGCCATATCAAGGACATTCCCTCGCATCGCAAATTCCTTGAATTCTTTTAGCATTCCCATCTTTTTGCCTCCTTACTTTAAAATTAAAAAAATCTATTATCCTTTATATTTCCCTTTACACAAAAATACAATTTAATAATTGTTTGGAAAATCAGAAACTGACTGGCGGTAGTTGTAAAACCATTTTGCATCGCTCTTAAATGTTTAACTAAAATTATGCAATCACACAACCTCCAATCTCCTATTTTTAATTTAATGCTTGACGTTAATAGTTAAAATCAATTATCCTGAAAGCTCTTATTTTATTAAGTTTGTATTTTCTATCAGCGGAGGAAGCGATGGGGAAGGAGAAATATGTAAGGACGAAGCCTCACTTAAACGTG
>CAYRXI010000126.1:0-6928 GCA_964428255.1 uncultured Candidatus Sumerlaeota bacterium | reverse complement strand
TTTAGAAAAATTGTCCCCACAACTGCTAAATATCCCCGTCGTGCTGGAATTCCCAAAAAACGCCCCCTTCATTAAAATGTGGCCATTTACAAAGCGATGTAGTAAACTTATTGTGAGCCAGAGATGGTGTCACTTTTGATGAAGTAAGCTAACTTTATGATAGAGTAAATTTAATTTGTAACAAATTTAACTAACTTTATGCCAGAGTAAATTTTCTTTGTACTGAATTTGGCTTACTTTGTGGCGGAGTAAATTCCTCGATAATAAAGTAAACTGCTTTTCCTGCTAAATTTACCAATAAAATAAAGAGAGTTGAGAGTTTTTTAAAAACTTGACATCTCTTTCCGAGAAAAGAGCGAATTGTAACCTGATAGTAAAATAATCTGCATGGTAAAAAATATATTTGCATCTGGATGTGCACTTTCCATAGAAAAAATGTTGTTTTTCAATTCCATATTTATTTGATTAACGCGTTGCTCATATAGCTTACCTGATGACTGAGCCAGGTTAGTTAGGGGAAGTCACCCGGGAGGTGTCTTATGACACATCAACAGGATAAAAGGTTTTCACCAAATTTACAATTACCTCCATATTTGATTTTGCTGGTGATAATGCTGGTAATAATAGTTGGGGGACTTTGGTATTATCGGGAACAAAAGGAAGCGCTAATGCGGGAATCTGGCGGTAAACTTACCGCTATTGCCCGGCTAAAAGCTAACCAGATTTCTGCCTGGCGGGCTGACCAGCTGGCTGAAGGAAAAGAATGGATGTCCAGCATATTTTTTATTCAGGAGCTCAAGCGGTGGCTCGCCGATCCATCTCCTGAGACCACCGAACAAATTCGTTTACAATTACATAGCATCCAGGCGCGTTATAATTATGTGGATATATTAATCGTTGACCGGGACGGGAAAATGCTGTTCAGTCTCAGAGGACATATGCAAATGCTTCAGGATGAAGTCCAGCTGTTTCTCAATAAAGCCCTTGATGAACGTAAACCTGTGCTGACTGATTTGCATAAGTGCAATATAGACCAGAACCCTCACATTAGTGTGATTACCCCGATTTATTTAGAGAATCAATTTACAGAACCAATTGGTGTAATTATTATGATTTCAGATGCCAGGGAATTTCTTTACCCGCTTATTCAGTCCTGGCCTATACCCAGCAAAACTGGCGAGACGCTCCTTGTTCGGCGTGAGGGTGATGAGGTGCTGTTTCTGAATGATTTACGTCATCAGCCAGATACCGCACTTAAGCTGCGGATTCCACTGAGTCAGATAGATTTACCCGAGATAAAGGCAGTGTTAGGAGAAAAAGGTTTAGTGGAGGGCAAAGACTATCGGGGAGTGGAGGTGCTGGCAGTTCTCTTACCTATCAAGGATTCATCGTGGTTCATAGTTGCCAAGGAAGATATGGAAGAAATTCTGGAAGAGCTGGGAGTTCGTTCACGGCTAATTTTTAGTATAACACTAAGCCTGCTGTTATTATCAATGGCAGGAGGTTTAATTATCGTGCAGAGAAGGCGCAAAGAACAATATAAAGCACTTTATAGAGCTGAGGCAAAACTGCGGGAGAGTGAGGCACGATTTAAGCTCGCTGCCGAGAATACCATAGATGTATTCTGGGATTGGGACATTGAGAGTGGGAAATTGGAATGGTTTGGTAAGATGGATGAGCTGTTAGGCTATGCAGCAGGAGAATTTCCCCGCACAATTAAAGCCTGGGAGGAAAGTATTCACCCGGATGACCAACGGCGAGTGATGGCAACCCTTGAACAGCATCTGAAAACCGGTGCGGTATATGTTGCAGAATACCGGATTCGCCGAAAAGATGGTACTTATGCATACTGGATAGACAAAGGAAGCGTCATTCGTAGCCCTGAAGGTATTCCGGTGCGGATGATTGGCGTCTGTACGGACATAACCGAGCGTAAACAGGCAGAGGAAAAATTAAGAAAAAACCAGGCGAAATTGGAACTTTTGAATCGTGTGGCACAGGTTACCATTGAAAGCCGTAGTCCCTATGAAATGGCGGATAGACTGCTGGAAATTGTTCGGGGAATTATGCCCTGCGATGCCTTCTATATTGATGCTTTTGATGAAACGACAAATGAGGTGAGAGGAGTTAAGACCTACGATACGATTGATGGTGTGCTTCGCCCGGTTCCCACTCAGGTGATTAAGCCGGACACGAGCGGTGAATTTTATCAGACAGTAATTTTAAAAAAGCAGACTCTGCGAATTTTTCGTAAACCCGAAGCTCTCTCTTCTACAACGATGATTCCTTTTGGTGATGTAACACGGCTTTCTGCTTCTCTGCTTTTTGCCCCGTTGATTGCCAGAAATAAGGTTCTGGGTGTTATTTCAGTTCAGAGTTATACTCCTGACGCTTACACTGAAGAGGATGAGGCATTGATAAGTGATATTGCCCGGCAGGCAGGACCTGCCTTTGAGGCGATTCAGCTTTATCAACAAACTCTGCAGGCAAAAGAAGCCTTGAGCCTGAGTAAGGAGCGGTTAGAACAAATTGCGCAAATAACAGGGGCTGTTGTTGGCGCCAGATCAAAAGAAGAACTGGCACAAATACTCACAAGTCAGATATGTGAGTTTTTTAGTGTGGATGCCTGTATCATCCGGGAACTGATAGGCAATGAACTGGTTCTGGTCGGAGCAGCTGGAATTCCGTTAGAATGCCAGATACAGGAAATGGAGATACGCGGATTGGGCAAGGAAATCCTCACCACCCGTAAGCCGTTAGTTGTCCCTGATGTTTACACTCATCCACTAACCCGGGAATACGCGGAGCCCAAGCCCGGAGTTTTTCAATTTCTCTCTTATGCGGGCGTGCCGATGATAGTCCAGGACGAAGTAGTCGGGATTCTTGGCGTGTATACAACTACCCAACGTCGCGAGTTTACGCCTACAGAGATAACTCACCTGCAAATCGTGGCTAATGATGCGGGAATTGCACTTATCAACGAGCGATTGTTTGCTGAACTCAAACGGCAACGAGATAGGCTGGAACAGGAGATTGCAGAACGCCAGCGAGCAGAAGAATCTCTGCGCACAAATGAGGTTCGCTATCGGACCCTCTTTGAAAGCACACTTAATGCAATTATGATTCTGGAGATTTCCTCCTGTAGATTCTCTATGGTAAATCCAGCCACTGTAGCTATATTTGGTGCACAAACCGAGGAAGACCTGATTGATAAAACTCCGTGGGAGCTATCGCCAGATTTTCAGCCGGATGGCAGGGAGTCGGAAGAAAAGGCAAGGGAAATGATAGAGATAGCTCTTCAGCGCAGGTCGCATTTCTTTGAGTGGAGACATAAACGGCTGGATGGCAAAGAATTCCCGGCAACAGTGCAGCTTATCAGAGTAGAATTAGAGGGACGAGTATATTTACAGGCAACGGTATGCGATATTACGGAAACCAAGCGCTTACAGGCTCAATTTCTTCAGGCGCAAAAGATGGAAGCGGTGGGAAGACTCGCAGGCGGTATAGCACATGATTTTAACAACTTGTTGACGGGACTTGTCGGTTATGCCGAGATGGCATTAATGTCATTATCAACTTCAGACCCGATTTATAAAGAAATTGTGAATATAAAGAACACCGCTTTACGTGCCTCTGAGTTGATACGTCAACTGCTGGCATTTTCGCGCAGGCAGGTTGCTGAACCGTGTGTCATTAATTTAAACCAGCGCATTCGTGAGATGGAGAATTTATTACGTCGTATTATTGGAGAAGACATTAAGTTGATAACTTTGCTGGCTGAGGACCTCGCACCTGTGAAAATTGACCCCGCACAGGTGGAGCAAATAATTATGAATCTGGCAGTGAATGCCCGCGATGCGATGCTAAAAGGTGGTTTATTAACCATTGAGACCCAGAATGTAAGTTTAGACCAGGAATACGTGCAGACTCATCCGGAAGTGAGCCCCGGTGAGTATGTAATGCTGGCAGTCAGCGACACGGGTTGCGGGATGAGTGAAGAAGTCAAAGCACATCTCTTTGAACCGTTTTTTACCACAAAAGATAGAAGTAAAGGCACAGGATTGGGGCTGTCCACAGTTTATGGAATTGTAAAACAGAACAATGGCTTTATTTACGTGTATAGTGAGTTGGGCAAGGGAACAACTTTTAAAATCTACCTCCCGCAGGTACAGGCAGAAATAACCCCAGAAGTTAAGCCAGAAGCAATAGGGAAGTCTCTCTGGGGAACAGAAACGATTCTACTGGTGGAAGATGAAGAATCAGTCAGAGAAGTTGCCACTCGGGCATTACGCCAAAATGGCTATGAAGTACTTTTGGCTTCTTCAGGCTCAGAAGCTCTCGAGATGTTAGACGACGAATTGAAAGGCAAAGATATTCATCTCCTGCTGACGGATGTTGTTTTACCGGCGATGAGCGGTAAGGAACTCGCCCTCTATCTTCAGGAGATATATCCGCAGCTTAAGGTACTGTTTATGTCAGGCTATGCCAATGGGCTTATCACCAATCATTTTGTGGTGGAACCAGGGATTAATTTCTTACCCAAGCCATTTACTCCGCTGGACCTGTTACGCAAAGTGCGGGAAGTTCTGGATAAGAAGTAGTAGTTAAATCGCAGTCTGGCGGTGGTAGATTTTCACTTGTCACACTCTCTTACTCCAGCTAATCTTATTTATTGAATATTTGAGTTTGCTATGTAATTTACAATAACCGAGAGAATTAACTGGTTGAGTTTAAACAAAATAGAGTTTCTGGGAATTAAGATAACCAGATGTGCCATAAATGAATTCATTGAATATGTCTTGCAGGCGGCACAGATAAGGCAGAAGACGTTTATTACATACGTGAATGCGCATTGTGTTAATTTTGCCTTTCGGGACGCTGATTACAGACAGATTTTACAGCAAGCAGATGTGGTATACGCAGATGGACAGGCAATCATCTGGGCAGCGAGGTTTTTGGGAGAGCGATTGCCAGAGCGTGTAAATGCGGGCGATTTTTTCCCGGAGTTTGTTCGCCGCTGTGCCACTGCAAACTTAAAATTATTTTTGCTGGGCTCATATCCGGGAGTTGCCAGTTCAGTGGCAGAGAGACTTCAACGGCAGATACCAGAACTGGAAATCGTCGGCACGCACCACGGGTTCTTTACTCCGGCAGATGAACCCGAATTGGTTTCCAGAATCAATAATTCTGGTGCAGATATCTTGCTGGTGGGAATGGGAGTTCCGCGTCAGGAGAAGTGGGCATTTTCACAGCTTGAGCTGTTGGCAGTGCCAGTGGTGTGGTGTGTGGGTGCATTATTTGAATATTACGGAGGTCACCGAGCGCGCGCCCCGCAGTGGGTAAGACGTTGCGGGATGGAATGGTTATTTCGTTTAATCCTTGAGCCACGCCGATTGTGGCGTCGGTATATTCTGGGAAATCCAGAATTTGTCTGGCGTGTTCTGGTAGCACGCTTGAAAAAGACAAGCGTAGAAAAATAATGTGCGAATTGAATTTGACGCAATGGAACAGCCCGCGAGGTGGTGCTGGGATTATGACCACAGATGAAAAGTTCAGACAAGATTTCTGGTGGTGTGGTCTGGTTTAAATAAACAAGAGTAGTAATTAAAGCTTGCACAAAATTGCTTTCTGTCGTATTGCTATCAGTTTTTTATGAATAGCGTTGGTAAATATAGTATTGAACTCTCTCCCATTCGCAATCTACGCATTTATAAACCGGATTTAAGCGCCACCCCAATTGGTGCCCTCACTATTAAAGCTCAACGTAAGGGTGAGACAAAACCAGAGCTACTGTCAATAGAGAATTTAATAAAAACCGGCGAGGAACTGGCATTCACCATAACTGCTTCCAATCTGGGAATTAAGATAACAGGCCGCCTTAATTACTTTTCAGATTTTGATGGGTTAGAGTGCGAGATGAGCATTGAAGCACAAACCCGCACACCAGAATTTAATTTGCTAATCCAGTGGGAAGTGCCAGATGCAGTAGTACCGCGCTGGTTAATTCCCGGGGTTTTCTATAAAGATAATCGTCAGGGGGGGCAAGTAGGACTATATCCCGGCTTTTCACTCACCGCACAAGCCCCGGAAAAATATAATTCAAACTACTGGGCATTTGCGGCAGAGCGCACTGCGACTCCCTGTGTGTTTGCCTGGACCGACCGATATTCACTGTATCTTGGAACCAGTGCCAGATTTGATGACGATGAAACCGGGGTAAGTCTTGAGGGAGGAGAGGGCAAAACAATTCTGGGGGTCAATTTTCCGTGGCGCGAAGAACCAGTGCGGTATTGTGATTTCCCCCCGCAGACAAAACGTCCGGCTTACGGCTGGCTCCAGCTCAAAGCAGAAGAAGTAAAGAAAATCTGGTTTCAGCTGGGGGCAGCAAAAAGAGATTTGCACTATTATGATTCCATCCTGCGATATCGCTATTTTAAGGAAAAAGATAAACATCCCTTAAATCCCTGGATAAGTCGCGAGGAGGTTAAGCAATTAGCGGGCTATGGCTTAACGCAGTGGCATTATGACCCCCAGCAAAAAATCATTGCTGAAACCTGCGTGTTTGACCGTTATTTTGCCTGTAAAAGTGGGTATATAGAGCGTGATGAGATGCATGTCGCCTGGCTGAGTGGTGTGCCTACTGCGTATGCTTTACTCTGGTTGGGACATAATATGAATATATAAAAGCAGCCCAGCTGGTAATTGATAATATTGCGGATAATTTGACCCCCGCAGGTACCTTCTGGGACCGCTGGAGTGCCAGTAAGGGCTGGACTGCCTCCTCGTTGCCAGAAGATAATCTCCTCCATGCACGCACTTTAGCCGAAGCCACATTATTTATGATTCGCGCATTACGTTTAGACTTACGGCGCGGTAAATCACATCCCAACTGGGCGCAGGCAATTGTCAAAAATCTAAAGTTCTGCCT
>CAYRXI010000125.1:2865-7353 GCA_964428255.1 uncultured Candidatus Sumerlaeota bacterium | reverse complement strand
ACCAGGTAAAAAAGTAATACTTTATCTCATTATCCAGCACCAGCTCTCCCACTACTGGCAGCGGTCCAAGCTTCAAAAAACTTATTGGTCCGTGCGTAAATCCGGAGGGTCCGCCTGTAAGCTTCACCTCTGCCGAAAAAAAGATATTCACGATTATGCCAAATCCCAGCGTTGCCATCGCCAGATAGTGTCCCCTTAATTTCAGCGTAGGCATTCCGATTATCCACGCTACTGTTCCAGCTATTAATAACCCGGCTATCATCGCCAGCCATGGCGACCATCCGTAATTAACAGAAAGAATAGCTGAACTATACGCACCCATCCCGAAGAACGCTGCATGCCCCAGGGAAATCTGTCCGGCATATCCCATTAATAACGAGAGTCCCATTGCAATCAAACTATAGAAGCCAGCCTGCACCAGCACACCCAGAAAATAAGGATTACGCACCATTGTTGGAACTATTAAAATTAAGAGTCCAAACAGAAAATAAGGTAGATATATATAACGGCTTTTCATTTAAAACTTCTTCAGTCTGGCAGCCACTTCACTCCCCAGCAAGCCACTGGGCTTAAAAAATAAAACGACTAATAAAATTATCAAAGGAAGTGCATCCTTATAATATGAAGAAATATATCCCGCTGTTAAAGATTCCAGAACTCCAATCAGCAAACCGGCAATTACCGCTCCCACATTGTTCCCTAGTCCACCAAATACCGCTGCACTGAATCCCTTTATACCGAACATTGCACCACTCTGATAATCTACCTGTGTTAACGGCATCACTACTGCCCCCCCCATTGCCCCGATTGCCGCCGAGAGCACAAACGAAAGCATTACGATGCGCCTGGTCGGAATACCCATTAAACTGGCAGCAGTGCGATTCACGGCACAGGCACGCATCGCTTTGCCCGTCAGCGTGAAATTGAAAAATACTACCAATCCGATGACTACCACGCCTAAAACCGCCAGTACCCAGAGTGTCTGTGTCGGAATCACAACTCCGGAAATTTTTACTGTGGTATTATACCCAGAAAAGTAATCAATAGTGTGCGTCTCCTTCCCGGCAATATGCATCGTTAAGCCCTTGATTATGATGGAAGCAGCTATGGTAATCATAATTAACGTTAACACGGATGGATTACGCAGTGGATTTATACAGCCTCGCTCCAGCACGATACCCACAATCACTACCAGCACCACCGCTGCCACAAAAGATACCGTCAGAGGCAGCCCCAGCGTTGACGCAAATAGCACCATAAACATCCCGCCCAGCATCACAAATTCACCCTGCGCAAAATTTATGATGCCTGTCGCATTATATATGATATTAAACCCGAGAGCTACAAGGGCATATATACTCCCCATTGAAATTCCAGCTACAATATTTTGTAACAATCGCTCCATTTATGCCGTTCTTGGAGAAATAAACATTTACCCTAACCAATCCTTCTTTGTATGTCAAATTACCTGTAAATATATCTCTCCTTAAAGCGCCACTTTATTTGCCTCTTTATTAACCTCATTTCTCTGCGCTTTTAACTCCCCTCGCATAATTAGTATCACTTCTTTCAACATCTATGCTTTTCCACCTTCCTGCCAATTGCCTTCTCATCCCCCACCTATCGGCAGAATTAAAATTACCTCATCGCTATCGTTTATCATAGTTTTCAATCCGGTTACTACCCTGCCATTAAGCAAGATGCGGAGAAATCTTATATGCTGAGTTTTTATACCCAGCTCTTCCGTTAATAATTGCTCTATATTCAATTGCCTGTTAAGACTGATTATCTCCTCGTCTCCCCGCAGTCGCCATTGTAAAGGACCATATTTCTTCAATTTTACCTTCATTCCTTAACACCACAAACCGGGCAGTCAGCACGGCGAGCAAAAGTTAACGCCTCAAATTGCATCTTTGCCACGTCAATAATCAGCAATTTATTCTTCAAAAGCGTTCCAATCCCAGTGATGAACTTTATCACCTCACCTGCCTGAATCAGTGCTGTTATACCTGTAGTTACTCCAACGACAGGAAACGTTGTGCTCTCCGGCGGCGTGGCTTCATAGATACAGCGCAGACAGGGAGTCTCCCCTGCTTTGATGAACGTAACTCGTCCCTCTAATCCCCACACCGCACCATGAACCAGTGGAATCCTATGCCTGACTACAAACTCATTTATTATAAACCGGGTCGGAAAATTGTCCAGACAATCAACCAGACAATCAACACCGCTAAATATTTCCCCCACGTTTTCCGCTGTCAACTCCGTAATTCTATACTCAATATTCACACTTGGATTCAGACGTCTTAATTTTTCCTGAGCCACTTCCAGCTTATAGTGTTCTAAATCCTCGGTGCCGTATAGTATCTGCCGATTTAAATCAGTGATGCTTACTACATCTTTATCGCAAATTACCAGCCTGCCAATCCCGACCGCTGTCAGATAATAAAGCAAGGGCGAGCCAATCCCTCCCGCACCTATTAACCCTACTGTCGCACGCTTTAAACGTAATTGTCCGGCTTCTCCCCACCCTGGAATTAACAACTGACGTTCATACCGCAGGCGTTCCTCGGCGGTTAGTTCCGCCCCCCATTCTTTTCCTTTTTCACTCTTCTCCGTCATCAAATCTTTAATAAACGATATTTCCCACATTCCGGATTTTAAAAATTCAATTAGCCTACACCACATTACCAACACAGTCAACACTTTACCGGTAAATTAAAGAATGCTAATGCTCATCTTAATCTGAAAGATAAGTTTTGATAACAATTTTCTCTGGTTAATCTTCCCTGTGTACAACTCAGCAGTAAATTCTAAACCCGTTGTCAGCTTATTCTTGACTTCTACCATTTGTAATTACATTATCAAGCGCATTAAAAATTCTAAACTTTAGAAATGAGTACAAGGAGGAAAAATCAGATGCTAAAAACCTGGCTAATCTATCTCTTAATTGCCACTTTAGCTTTTTTGCTCGCCTGTGGCAAGAGCTCCGAAGAAAAAGCAATGGAAAAGGCTTTGGAGAAATCTATTGAGCGCGAAAGCGGAGGCAGAGTGAAGGCAGATATCTCGCGCGATAAGATAGAAATCAAAGGTGAACAGGGCAGTCTTTCAATTGCTTCCGGGGGCAATGTGGAAATCCCCGATGGCTTCCCTCAAGATATTCACCTTTACAAAGGAGCCAGAGTTACTATGTCCGCCAGACAGGAAGACGGCTTTGTGCTGGCACTGGAGACCAGCGACGACCTCAAAAAGGTCGGTGATGTCTACAAATCCGAAATGACCTCTCGCGGCTGGGTAGAAAAAATGGTTATGAATTTGCCCGAAGGGACTATGCTACAGTATACTAAAGACAATCGTCACGCCGTCATCCAAATCACCCGTGACAAAACTACACAGATAAATATAATAACCGGGCAAGAAAAAGATTAGTATAACTCCCTGCGTTCATGACTTCATAAATCTGGTATTTACCCATTACCGCTATCTGCCAGCCCTGCGTTCTCTTGAGACCATTAATAAAACATCTGGAAGATGGTCTTCTGACCCGGGTTTCTCAATATCACAGCTGAAACGCGCTCTACAAGAGAGCACCTATTCTGAACATGCTCTTTCCCTCCCGGCACTACTTATTTACCAATAGCAAAAAATGGAGGTCAATATTCTGGGGTAGGCGCCCCCCCCCAATTCTCAGTTATTCCATATATCTCAAGGATTGGGCTGAACGGTAAGTTTTTCTATTATCTGCGCCATTCGTTCAATTGCCTTATACTGGTTATCAGCGTTCTCGTCAGTATTGCGTTCCATGCGGACCTGGTGCAGGGTATTGGTGGTAGCATCCAGCCATTCGTGGATGACCGCAAATTTATCACTCCGATTGAGTAAAGGGGCGCCTGCGGTTTTGACGCTGGTGCCATCTGAAAATTGCACCTCAAAAGTTGCACAACTGCACACCAGCAATAAGATTCCTGCAGTAAAGACTTTTAACAGTTTCATTTTTATTCCTCCTTCAATTCAGTTAAAAATTCAAGACGTGGACCTGTTAAAACAACTAAACGAATTCTTTTAAAAAATATTAAATCGTCTGCCCCAACTTTTATCTTGCGTAATCACTAAAAATTGGAGAGCGTCTCACGCGCAAAAATTCGGGATAAATCCTGAGTGGTACTGGCAATAAAGCGTCTGAGTATGGTCTCCGGAGCTTGAGATATATCCAGTTCGGCTTGAGCCAGAAACCGCAGCAGACGGCGAGCCTGCTCAGCCCGGTACCGCTGTTCTTCGGGCATCAGTCCCGGGAGGCGGGCAAATAGATTCGTAATGGCAAGTAGTGCACTCAGCTGCTGAACAATAGCAGGGGGCTCCTTAAATGGCACCACGTAGCGATTTCCCAGATAGGCATCAATTTCAGCGTCCGCATCCGCTATTGCCGCTACTACGATTGCTGTATCTGGCTGTCCATCCCCATTCATATCTGTTAATTGCAAAAGGATG
>CAYRXI010000125.1:0-2840 GCA_964428255.1 uncultured Candidatus Sumerlaeota bacterium | reverse complement strand
CTAAGCGGTTCTTTATATCCTCCAGTGAGCAATACATTGGTTCTCCTCCGAAAAATTAAATTAATATATGAAACATATTTTAGCGAAAAATACCTGGCGTGCTGGCGTAGTTTGTCCCCCTCACAACGAGGTTCACACAGCACGCCAGGCATATAATAGAATGTTAACTGCACTCAGACACTCCCCAGGGTTGAATAATCAAACAGCAGGATTCGCAACAGCATCCCGGGATAAACTTTATTCCGGTTAATTAACAGCGTTCTTCCAGAGATATATAGCCCCAGGGGCAATCACTTTCTGGTCGTAGTATTTTTGCACACGTACCATATCAGCTTTGCGCCGATTTTCTCTCCAGACCTCAACAATATGTCCATTGATAGAGCCGGGCGCCACAGTCCAGAGAAAAGTGTAGGCGAATGCAACCTGCTTAAGAGCGGGACGCGGTGGCACATAGCAGAGAAAGGCATCTTTACCCCAGATATATTGCAAGTTTGGCGTTTGACCGGGAGCTGCCACGTTTTTAAAGGCTCGGGGGACCAGTACGCGCTCAACGTCAAACAGCTGTGCCAGCACATCAGGACCGACCACACCCAGACGCACGTATTGAACCTTTTCTATGACTCGCGGATGGAGCCGAACTTTCTGATACACCGGATAAGAGAGTACCAGCACATTGGGAATAACCTGAACCGCAGACTGAATAGTGGCTTTCTGAGCTTCAACTGCAGAGACGGGGTCTGAGTGTTCGTAGTCACTCCATTGCTCATCTTCGGAGAGTGTTTCGCCGGGAATGTCTGTGCCAGACCGAATGCGATTTGCCAGCACGATTTCCTTATTCAGTAGCATTTTGTCAATCAGTAATTCGGTACGGTCAATGTCTGCCTGGAGTGGTGGGTCGGCATTCTCGCGTTCTTCATCCGGAATCACGGCTTCCAGGGCATGGTCTTCACAGAAATAGTTATCGGTGCTGAGTGCAAAGTCCACCTCATTGGCTTCAGTGCCGGGCGCACGGCGGTCATTAGATTGGCGGAAGCGCTCACGTTGGGGGTCATAGATGAAATATTTATCACTCTGTTTCCGAACCGGCACAGCCGGCGCAATCAGGTCCGAGATATAGTCAGGATTGCTATAAGAAATACTGACATTAGTCAGTGCGACGTCAATATGAACCTGGCTTACATCAGGCATATTGTTTCCCTCCTTTCAATTTGATTTCTTTTTATTGCAGAGACGCATTAGCGGTAAAAGTAACGGCCCGTTTCAGGCATACATTTACTCCCGCAGTCTCTGCATTTTTTCCCAGTTATGGAACCAGACGCTCGTGAAAAGCCAGAAATACTTCCACTATGTCGCCGTCAGCGCTCGCTGCAGTCTCGGCAAAGCCCACGCAGTTAATGAGCGAGCCGCTGGTTTCATTGATGGCTTTAACTTTCCCGGTATTATCGGCGATATTGACTGGTGCACCGAAATCAATGGCCCCTGCAGCTACACAGCGGGCAATGCCGGCTTTGCGGACACTGATACAACGTCCCTGCTGTGGTTGAGCAAAAAGCGTGACGCCGAGAATATTGTCCGCATTTGCCGACGCTGGCAATTTGCACTCACCGGGATGAGTGCCGGCAACTACCACCCGATATGCCTGCAGCCCGCCGCTTTGCGCGCAGGTATAAGCCTTGTCCAGTATGTAATTACTCATACCCTTCACCTCCTTTCTATAATAGCGTGCATCATGTAAAGAGTTCACTGTTTCCACCGCAGGTCCTCATTCCACTATTTACTGATTGCGGAGAATCTGCCGAAGTGCATCAGCGTAGGAAATTCCAGGCTGGTGTTCACGTAGATTCAGGACGCGGCGATGCAATTCCAGTGAGCGTTGACAAACCATAGCCCTGGTAGTGGGACGAGGCAGCTGGTCTTCAGCCAGCTGGACAATTTGTTCAGCAGGAGCAATTTCCTTGAGTGGTAGCAGAGGTGGTAGCGAGTTAAGGAAGTTTTTAAACCATTGTGCTGGTGTTAGCGGGGCAGTATCAGTTTCAGCAAACTGGATAGTTTCAGAATCCGGCAGCAATTCCATAAACTTAAAGATGCCCTGTTTCTCCCAGGCGGGTAGAAACTTGCCCTGTTGCTTCAATTCCTCGCAGAAATGCAAGAGATTCTGCTGACGCAGAGCCCGATGCAATTGTTGCAGTTCTGCTTCTACACGTTGTTTTTCATGTTGCAGGTGCTGGATTTGCTGCCGTGCTTCAGCAAGGATTTCAGGCAGAACTACAGAGGTGGAGTGTACTGGCAAAGACTCGTTATAATCCAGCTGGATAAAGTCTGAAGTGTCGGCAAATTTGACATCAGCCAGCCCTTTAACTGCTGGTGGACGTGCTCCCAAGAAAGTTAGTGCGCGCAGGTATGGTCTACCGGTGTGAGCGAATCGGCGATAAAGTTCAACACTTCGTTTTTTAAAGGCGCCCGCACGTAATAGTTGTAGAAATTGCTCATTGAGCTGATGCAGGCGGGCAACAAGGCGGTCGCCCTGACGCCGTAGACTGGTAACCCAACCATAAGCCGGACCGCTTTGAGTGTGGTCAACAGTAACGGGTGCTTCGTGGAGAGCGGGATTATAATCAGTGGCAATTTGCTCCAGGTCAGTTTCAGCAAATTTGCCCTTATCGCCGTAGTCGCCAGCACGAAAAATTTCCAGTTCTAATTCGTGGCTATTGCTCATAGTAATTCCCTCCTTTCCAGTGATAAATTTTCGGTGTGAAGAAGTACCGAATCATCAAAAGCACCTGTGCTGATCCGTTGTGCCATACGAGGCTATGAGTGATTAGCACAAGATACAGGAGAAT
>CAYRXI010000124.1:0-7563 GCA_964428255.1 uncultured Candidatus Sumerlaeota bacterium | reverse complement strand
CAATTCAATGATTAATTTTTATCTGAATCTGGCAAAAAAATATAATATGGGGATTACAGGTGGCTCGGATTGTCATGGAAATTATTATCCAGTCATTTTGATGGACAGAAAATCTGTGCCGGATTGGGTGGGAGAAAATTTTTTAACATTTTGCCGTAAAATTAAAGGTGACATACCTATTGAGATTAAATGGTAAGTGAAACTTAATTTTTAATTTTACATCCAGATTTTATATTTAAAGGTGAACTTGATGATTGTTAGTATGACAGGTTTTGGAATGGCTGCTGGCAATACCCCTCTTGGTCACTTTAAGATTGAAATAAAGTCGGTCAACTCACGCTATCTGGAATTAAATTTTAGAATCCCCCCCCAGCTAATAAAACTGGAGTTCAATTTACGCCAGCTAATCAGTAGCAAAATACAGCGTGGAAAAGTGGACGTGTTTATTAAATGGGAAGAGTGCCCGAGTGCTAAACCAAAACTTAAAATAAACGAGGTAGTAATTAAGGAACTCCATCACCAGGTAACAAAACTGGCGGAAACAATTGACGCTAAGGCGGAGATAAATCTCGCGCAGTTATTACATCTGCCAGGCTGCGTTGAGATAGAAGAACCCGTTGCTGATGAAAAACAACTCTGGCGAGGCTTGCAAAAGCTGGTTAAGCAAGCTCTGAATAAATGTCACCAATTTCGTGTGCGTGAAGGAAAATCATTACAACGCCAATTGAGCCGTTCTCTCAAATTATTGCGACATAATTATAGTGAAATTATTGAGCTAAAGGACTGTGTAGTAGAAAACTATCGCCAGCGCCTGCGGGAAAAAGTGGCTGAGTTTAATAAAAATAATAATTTCAAAATAGACAACGGACGACTGGAGGCAGAAGTTTTGTTTTTCGCTGATAAGGCTGATATTACAGAGGAATTAACAAGGATAAAGGCACACTTAGAGGCATTTAAACAATATTTAACGGATAAACATAAAGGCCAGGTGGGAAAAGCCCTTGATTTTTTGACTCAGGAAATTTTGCGCGAAATAAATACCCTTGCCAGTAAGACACGCGACACCCAGGTCGCACAACGGGTGCTACTGATGAAAAATGAAATTGAAAAGATAAGAGAACAGATTCAAAATATTGAGTAATATGACGCTTAAGTTGAGAAATAAAGGGATGCTGATAGTATTGAGCTCTCCTTCAGGGGGGGGGAAGTCTACCGTTGTTAAAACAATCCTGAAAAAAGACCCGCAAATTGAATACTCGGTTTCTGTGACCAGTCGAAAACCGCGCCAGGGTGAAGTTAATGGGGAAGCCTACTTTTTTGTCTCTGAAGAAGAATTTAAACAAATGATAGCTCAAGACCGCTTTCTGGAATGGGCATTGGTTCATAATCATTATTATGGAACTCGGCGGGATATAATTGAGGAAAAACTTCAGCGTAACAAGGACGTTTTGCTGGATATTGATGTGCAGGGCGGATTGAATATCAAACGAAAAATGCCCGAGTCCGTCTTAATCTTCCTGTTGCCCCCATCAATGGAAGTGCTGGAAACCAGATTACGCAAGCGCGGTCTGGACGATAATTCTTCCATTGAATTGAGATTACATAATGCCGTTCGAGAAATTCAATCCGCTTCTCAATATGACTATATTGTGATTAATGATAAACTGGAAGATACCATCATGGCGGTACGAAAAATTATTGAAGCTGAGAGACACAGAACATCACACTTACGCGTCATTATTGATAATGAACCAAGACTAACGACAATTCTTGCGGACAGGTCTTATTCCTCGTTGTTTTATTCGTCCGAGTGAAATTTATTAATAGAATTTACTGGTCATTTGCAGTAAAATTGGCACTGTATTATTAATTTTTAAAGCAATGAGAAAAGGGTGTCGGTCTTACAAAATAAGAAAATTTTATTAGGCGTCAGCAGTAGCATTGCCATTTATAAATCACTGGAGCTGATACGCTTACTACGTAAATCTGGCGCAGAAGTAAAAGTTGTAATGACACAGTGGTCAACTCGCCTCATCTCTCCATTAACTTTTGAAACCCTCTCACAAAATCCAGTGTGTGTGGAATTATTCACGAGACAAACCCAATGGGAGATTGAACATATAAGTCTGGCACGCTGGGCAGATTTAATGGTGATTGCACCTGCAACAGCAAATGTGATTGGCAAATTAGCAAACGGAATTGCCGATGATGCATTAACTACTATATATCTGGCATTTCGCGGTCCTGTCTATGTAGCACCAGCAATGAACAGCGCAATGTACGAAAAACCCCAGGTGCAACAAAATTTGCAACGTTTACAGGCTCAAGGAGTGAAAATCATAGAGCCTGAGGAAGGTGAACTGGCTTGCGGCGAAGAAGGCAAAGGCAGATTGGTAGAACCGACCAAGATGTTAGCATTAATTGAAACAGAATTTGCCACTCGCAACTTATTGTCTGGCATTAAATTTTTGATAACGGCTGGTCCTACCCGGGAATTTATTGACTCGGTTCGTTTTATCTCCAATCCCTCAAGCGGAAAAATGGGAATGGCAATTGCCGAGGAGGCTGCCAGACGTGGAGCACAGGTAACCCTGATTATGGGACCTACTGCCTTACCCCTGCCTGTTGACAAAAACATTATCACAACTCCCGTTGTCAGTGCAGAAGAGATGTATCAGGCAGTGTTAAAGCACATCAAGGACGTTGATGTTGCAGTGTTTGCTGCAGCTGTTGCTGATTATCGCCCGGAAAAAAAATTAAGCGGGAAAGTTAAAAAAGCAAAGGAAACAATGGAATTAAAATTGGAAAGAACCCCGGACATTGCAGCTCAATGCGGGAAATATAAATCTGCTAAACAGATTTTCATTGGTTTTGCAGCCGAAGCCGGAGAAAACATTGATGAAGCAAAACGTAAACTCGGAGAAAAGAATTTCGACCTGGTGTTACTGAACGACATTACTCAATCTCACTATGGCTTTGGCAGCGATAAAAATAAGGTTGTAGTTATAGGAAAAGATAACTCGGTGGAACAATGGGGGCTGATGAGTAAAAAAGACATAGCTATTAAATTACTTGAAAAGATTAAATCTCTCAGGGCAACAGGAGAGTGATGCAATATGCCTGTAAATTTCAGTCAAATATTATTAGATATGGTAAAAGTAAATGCTTCGGACTTACATTTAAAGACCGGCGCTGTTCCCGTGTATAGAATAAATGGAGAACTGATACCCTTAGACCACCCCCCCCTGAAAAAAGAGGAAATAGCTGCTTTTGTTGATAAGATAATGCCCGAACGTCATAAAAAGACGCTGGAAGAAATGCGTTCTGTAGATTTTGGTTTCAGCATAGACCCGATAAATCGTTTTAGAACTAACGTTTTTTATCAACGTGGAACATTAAGTGTAGCAATGCGCCGGCTACAATATGAGCATTTAGGATTTGATGAATTAAATCTACCTCCCCTCATAAAAACTATCGGGAACTATAAGCGGGGAATGATTCTTGTGACAGGACCAACGGGCACTGGCAAATCTACAACTATGGCAGCCCTGGTTGATTACATTAATTCCACCCGGCGTGAACACATCATTACCATTGAAGACCCAATAGAGTTTATACATAAGGACAAAATGAGTTTGGTGGAACAGCGAGAAATTGGAGTAGACGCAGTGGCTTTTGAACGGGCTTTACGAGATGCTATGCGCTCGGACCCCGATGTCATCCTGATCGGTGAGATGCGTGACAAGGATACAATTACTATAGCAGTGCGTGCAGCTATGACCGGACACCTGGTCATCAGCACCCTGCACACGATTAACGCCGTTCAAACAGTAAACCGAATTATCAATTATTTTGACCCGGATGAACAGCCTATTTTGCGCGATGAGCTGGCAACTGCACTCCGCGCCGTTGTGGCACAACGCCTGGTACCCCGAGGTGACGGCAAAGGGCGTGTTCCCTGTGTAGAAATTATGATAGTCAATGATATGGTCCGGAAATTAATGCGCGAAAATCGTATAGCAGATATTGAGCAAGTGATTCGCAATGCGGTGGATGGTATGCAAAGTTTTGATATGTCACTGGTGGACCTGGTAAAACGCGGAATGGTATCAGTGGAAGTAGGTCTTGAATACGCAGAAGATGTGCCCCGCTTCAAAAGACAGATGGTGGGAATCGTCGCTGGTGATGACCGCTCAAGAATTCTCAGCGAAATATAAACCGGTGAAAAGATGTGTCCTCAAGACTCCAATATTTCGCAATTACTGTTACAATATGTGCGTTTCTTAAAGGAACTTGGGTTCGTCTGTATGGAGCAGCCTCATCCCCAGAGTTCTGCATTTGATAACAAACTTACGGAGCTGGAACAACTACGGCAGGAAGTGCTGAAGTGCCGAATGTGCAAAGTTCTCGCTGAATATCGGACCAATGTGGTATTTGGTGAGGGCAATCCAGATGCAAAGCTGGTATTCATCGGTGAGGCACCCGGCGAAAAAGAAGATTTGCAAGGAAGACCATTCGTGGGTCAGGCTGGAGCTCTATTATCATATTACATCAAGTCTATAGGTTTTAGACGAGAAGATGTTTTTATCTGCAATGTAATAAAGTGTAGACCACCGAACAATCGTGACCCGCTACCTGAGGAAATTGCAAACTGCGAGCCATTCTTAATCAGGCAACTGGAAATTCTCCAGCCCGTTTTAATCTGTGCACTGGGGAAACATGCGGCGCAGACAATCTTAAAACAAAAATTACCAATTTCACAATTGCGTGGCAAAACCTGGAATTACTATAACATTAAGGTTTTACCCACATTTCATCCGGCAAGTCTTCTATATTCGCCAAATTATAAACAACTTTTTGAGCAGGATTTTAAAAAATTAAGGGAGATTTACGACAAATTTGAAAAAAATAAATCACAAATTACTTAACCAAATCAGCCACCTTCCACGTGGCAAAGAAAATACTCTATCTGTCTATAAACTGGTGCATATCAATTTAAATGAATGAGATAGCTGTAAAATCTGAGCCAATTAACTTGCGAAGACAAATTATCTGGATTTTTCTGCTTCTGTTTTTTACCTATGCTTATTTCTTCCAGGGCGGACATATTAATTTTGCACCACAATTATGTCTGATTCGTGCCATTATTGAACGCCATACTCTGGATGTAGGTGGATACCCAACTGGTTGGGATATTTTTGCATTTAACGGACGTCTTTATTCCTGTAAAGCACCCGGTAACTCCTTCATGGGGCTTATTCCATTTTATGCCTTTTATAAACTACTACCCTTACTGAAAATTCCTAACTGGTTAACAGAGCATCTACTGGTTTATTTCACCACGTTATTTACAGCCTCTTTATTTACAGCACTAACTTCAATATTTATATATAGTATAATTTATCGGATAACAGGAGACACTGTTTCCGCTTTATTTGCAGGCATTGGCTATGGCCTGGCAACCATTGCATTTCCCTTTGCTACTCTCTTTTATCTGCATTCAACTGCCACATTTTTTTCCTTCGGCGCGTTTTATATCTTATTTAAAATCTTAACGGACTCGCCAAATAAACCAATCAATAATTGGCTTATTCTGCTGGCCGGGGTCTTTGCTGGTTTTGGTTTTACATCTTCATATCCTAACTTCTTCATAGCTTTATTTCTGGGTATTTATTTATTCTGGTCACTTACCGATAAACTCAAGACTCTCTGGTTTGTTTTGGGCGGATTTATCGGGAGTTCTGCATTGCTCATTCACAACTATTTAATCTTTGGGGACCCATTTTTTATCACCTACAAGGCGTATGCCATCGCAGAAAAGACTCCATTCACCGAGGTCAAGCAAGGATTTCTGGGGGTTACCTATCCACGTCTGGAAATATTAAAGAAAATTACCTATGACCCGCAACGTGGGCTCTTTTACTATAACCCGCTCCTGCTGGCTATGATTCCTGGAATAGTAATGATGCTATGGCAAAAGCGCCTGTTTAAAGAACTCTGCTTAATTACAGCTATAATCGTGTTTCATTTCTTGTTTAATGCAGCTGCCGGTCAGAGCATAATGTTCTGGGGCGGAGGTGGCTCAGCAGGACCTCGCCATCTTCATTCTATGATACCTTTTGCCATGATTCCCGTGGGATTATTCTTTTCCAGGCTAAAACCACTATTTGTCATATTCTTTATCCCCTCTTTTCTGATAATGCTGTTAACAACAGCAGTTCAGCCTGTTCTGGGTTTTGAAAAAAATCCACTGCGGGATTACGTGCTACCGACGTATTTAAAAAACGAATTAGCAATTCATCCTTACGGTACATTCAATAATACCCTAATCACGCAAAAGTCGGTGGCATTTAATCTCGGAATGTTGCTGGGATTTAAAGGCTCGTTCAGTCTTCTGCCATTACTTGGCATCTGGCTGGTATTTCTCTGGTTCATCTTAGCCGACTACGTCAGAGTGCAATTACTCCCTAAATGTTCCAGGTACCTGATTATTATTAGTACCTTCCTGTTTTTCCTGCCTATCATCGCCTATCCGGAGCTTGCCCCCAAAAATCAGGAGAAAATTAACATAAGACCTCATTATTATGGTGTGATAGGATATTATTATTCTAATGATAAATGGCAGGGGAATCCGACTTTTATTCGTTATGATAAAGTTGTAAATTTTAACTGGAAATGGGGAAGTCTGCCCTTACCACTGCCGTTCAGTATTGAGTGGAAAGGCTATTTAATTGCACCCCTGAATGCTACTTATACACTCGGCGTAGAAACAAATGGTGAATTCTGGTTATACCTTGATGAAAATTTAATAATGAATAAAAGCGGAGAAAGTAATGAACCACAGCTCACCACAGCTGAATGCACTCTAACTGTAGGACGGCATCCATTACTTTTACGATACATTAATCGGGGACAGAACGCCACCATAAAACTTTACTGGAAAAGTGGTGTTCAGATGGAAATCATACCCGGTGGCTATTTTATAGCAAGATAGTTTGAGCTAAATAAAGATAATCTTCAACAGGACAATATAATGAATGAAGAGCCTTCAGCCGAAGCAAAATCAATCTTACGAAAACAGGCTCTATTAATTTTTATTCTACTTTTGATTACTTATGGGTATTTCTTTCAGGGTGGTAATGTAAATTATGCCCCACAATTTGCCCTGATTCGCTCGGTAATAGAACGTCAACGACTGGATGTTGGCGGCTATCCCACAGGTCCAGATATAATCTTCTATAAAGGCAAATTGTATTCCAGTAAGGTTCCGGGTAACGCAATACTCGGTTTTGTCCCATTTTATGTCTTTTTTAAATTACTACCGGCTCTAATAGTCCCCACCTGGCTGATGGAACACCTGGTAGTATATTTTTCTACATTTTTTACTGCCTCTTTGCTCACGGCGTGCACTGCGCTTCTCCTGCACTGGATAATATACAAAATTACCAATGACACTATTACCGCCGGAGTGATAAGTCTTACGTATGGTCTGGCAACCATTGCTTTTCCTTTTGCCACGTTATTTTATGCCCATCAAGCCTCTGCGTTTATGGGATTTGCAGC
>CAYRXI010000123.1:7119-7584 GCA_964428255.1 uncultured Candidatus Sumerlaeota bacterium | reverse complement strand
AGATAAAGAGAAAGAGGGGATGTTCATCGGAAAATATGCCATTAATCCTTTAACCGGCGAGGAGATACCAATTTATGCTGCCAATTTTGTGCTGATGGAGTACGGAACCGGTTGTATAATGGCAGTGCCGGCGCATGACCAGCGTGACTTTGAATTTGCGCGTAAATTTGGCATACCCATAAAAGTCGTCATTCAACCACCCGAAGAAACCCTGAAACCCGAAATTATGACTCAAGCCTATGTTGAACCGGGTATTATGGTCAATTCAGCCCAGTTTAATGGGATGAATTCTGAAGCGGCGAAAAAAGCCATCACTGAATATTTAACAAAGCAGGGATGGGGTCATCCGACAGTTCAGTATAAACTCCGGGACTGGCTTATCAGTCGTCAACGTTATTGGGGCACACCAATTCCTGTAATTTATTGTGAACAATGTGGCGTTGTTCCTGTGCCAGAAAGGGAATT
>CAYRXI010000123.1:2938-7030 GCA_964428255.1 uncultured Candidatus Sumerlaeota bacterium | reverse complement strand
GAAAAGGCAATCCCATTGAATCAGCTGCTGGGTTTGTCAACACCAATTGTCCTGCCTGCGGGAGAAAGGCGCGACGCGAGACTGATACTATGGACACTTTCGTTGACTCGTCATGGTATTTTCTGCGTTATTGTGACCCGAGAAATGACAAAGCTATGTTTGACCGTAAAAAAGTTAACTACTGGATGACCGTGGACCAGTATATCGGTGGTGTGGAACATGCGATTTTGCATCTTATGTATTCACGCTTTTTTGTCAAGGCGATGCGTGACATCGGTTTGCTCGACTTCTCTGAACCATTTTCTCGCTTACTGGCACAGGGAATGGTAACCAAAGATGGCAAAAAGATGTCCAAATCTTTCGGGAATGTGGTAGAACCCAATGATATAATTGAAAAGTACGGAGCCGATACTGCCAGATTGTTTATTTTGTTTGCGTCGCCAGCGGAGAAAGAGCTGGAATGGAGCGACCAGGGTGTGGAAGGTTGTTTCCGCTTTCTAAACCGCATCTGGCGATTTTTCCAGACTCAGCGGGATATACTAAAACGAGGTTTTGAACTGCGGAATAGCCACTCCTTCAATCCAGATGGACATCCGCAGGACAAACAGTTGTATCGTCTCATTAATCAGACCATTAAACGCGCCACCACCGACATTGAAGAACGCTTTCACTTTAATACCGCTATTGCTGCGATGATGGAATTGTTCAATAACCTGCAGGATTATAATATTAGAGAGGATAATAATTCTCACTGGCTGGTGTTTACTACTTTTAGAACCTTGCTGATTTTACTTTCACCTTTTGCCCCGCACATAGCCGAAGAGCTCTGGCATCAGCTGGGATATGATTATTCCATTCAGTTAGAGCCGTGGGTAGAGTATGATGCTTCTGCTTTGCAGACGGAGGAGATGCTGATTGTTGTGCAGGTAAATGGCAAATTGCGCGGAAAAATTATTGTCCCCGTTGATGCACCAGAAGACGAAATTAAACAAAAGGCACTGGCTGACGAAAAAGTAAAAAAATATCTGAATAAAGATGTTTGTAAAGTAATTTATGTTCCAGGAAAACTCGTAAATATTGTGGTATAATTTATGTTTACTGGACTAACAAAACAGGAACAATATGTGTTGCTGGCGTTGATCGGAGTGATAGCCGTTGGACTGGGATTAAATTATCTGCATCAGCAAAAGGAAAAAGAAGTTGTGTATATTGAAAAATCGGAATTGCAGACGGCTGAAAAAGGCAAATCTCCCGCTGGTGTGAAATCCGAACTGTTGAGCAAGAGAGAAACGACAGAAAGAACCGCAAGTCAGAGAGAAGCGGGACAAAAGATTGACCTTAATCAGGCGACAACGGATGATTTAATGGCTGTTCCGCGAATTGGTCCTGCAAAGGCAGAGGCAATCATTAAATATCGTGAGAAAATCGGTGGCTTTAAGTCTATGAGTCAACTTGATGACGTTCCGGGTGTTGGTAAAAAAACTGTTGAACTTCTGCAGGAACACTTTTACGTAAAAAGCTCGGATTTAAGCGCAAGAGATGTTAATAATATTCCCCGCGAGGGTTCTAATAACGAACAGCTGAGTTTGGATACAACTCCCGCACTAATCAGTCCGGCATCACCCTTCTCGGCTAAGGAAAATGCGGTTAAAAAAGTTAATATTAATACTGCAACTGTTGAAGAGCTGTGCACACTGGAGGGTATCGGTGTTAATTTATCTCGTGCTATCATTAGGTATCGCGAAGAACATAATGGCTTTAAGTCTATTGAAGAGCTTAAAAATGTGTATGGCATCGGCGAGAAGAGATTTGAGGCAAACAAACATCGGATTACTGTAAAATAAACTGAAGTTTTTGACACCCTTTAGAAAAAATCCAAAATTCCAGCGAAAATCTGAAATTTTTGATTGTGATTTTTCTAAAATTCCCCGGGTTGAAATTTAGATGTGGGAATTGAAATAAACTGGAGGCTGTGTGACACGAAAAATTTGGTTTATTATTGTTTTACTTGCGGTTTTAAACCTCCCTTATTCTATCGCTGTATATAATCATTGTGGAGAAGATTCGTACATTACGTTTCGCTATGTGGAGAATTTCGTCAGTGGACAGGGCTTGGTCTATAATCCAGGAGAGCGTGTAGAAGGATATTCCAATTTTCTCTGGCTGGGATTAAATATCATCAATGTCTCTAAATTCCTGGCAGCCGGGGCTAACTCACTTACAATTATTATCGGCACGATATTTCTCGTTTCACTGCTAAAATCACGTTTTAGCATAGAAGAACTAAAAAAACTTCCCCTTTTCATTTTTCTTTTTCCGGCGTTGCTGATATTTTTCCATCCGATGCTTCATTACAATTCAGACAGGGGGCTGGAGACTTGCTTTTATGCAATGCTGTTACTATTAGGCACCTGGTTGCTGAGTGAAGAGCGCTTACTGATAGCCAGTCTGGTGTTTTCAGCAGTGGCATTAACGAGACCTGAGGGATTTCTTTATATGGGAATTGCTACATTATTTTTACTCGGGTTAAGACTAAAAAATCAGCAGATAAAAATTAAAAATGTTGGAGCAAATAATGAGAGAACAAGGAGTAGAGAACAGTTAAATAATTTTGTGCTCACTGATGAAATAATCACGTTTTTAAAATTTCTTCTGCCCTTTGTCGTTATCTTTGGCTCATATTTAATCTGGCGTCATAGTTATTATGGGTACTGGCTACCCAATACAGTTTATGCCAAAGTAAATAAATGGAATTTTTATTATAATCCGAGCCTTGGATTACTCTGGCAATTTGTAAAATCCTGGTCATTTCTACCCGTAATTAGTGTGGCAGGAACAGTTTTTTTAATAATAAAAGCAGGCGATTTTTTCTGGCGCTGGCGTTTATTATCAATCCTGGGGATGGCTGGCGGTGTCTTACTGTACACTCTGGCAATTGGTTATGTGTTAACGGATTCTTTCCGGCATTACACACCAGCAGTCCCCCCCCTCATTGTTTTACTCTCCGTGTTTGTCGCCTACTTTTTTACATCTGTCAGGGCGTCACTTGCCTTGCGTCTCAGGCTTCCTTTCGTTATATTACTGCTGGGAATGAATTTTTATACTTCCGATAATCTGGATATGCCACGTTCTCGTCTGCATTGCCGGACACTGGAGTTTCTCACACGCTGGGATTTTGGAGAGCGCTGGCGCTGGTATCTGGCGCCCTCGGTCTGGCTGGGAGCTGAAGCCGGACGCTGGCTAAATCAGAATATCCCGCCGGCAGCACTACTGGCAGCTGACCAGATGGGGCAGCTGGGTTATTATTCACGCCGCCGGATTATTGATTTGCTGGGGTTAATGGACACTGAAATTGCTCATCGGGGTTATTCCACGGCATTGCTTTTGCGGCGTAATCCGGATTACGTAGTGCTGTTAGGAATGAATAATGAGCCAATTATCCTGCAATTTAAAGAAACTATACGGGATGCGGAATTTACAAAGAAGTATAAACTGTGTTATATCCTGCGCGCTAATAACGAGCTAGACCGGACAGAATATTTAGTGTATGCACGCCGGGATTTACTGGCTCCCAATGAGCTGGATGCTGAACCGCAAATCTTTTATCTCGGGCTAAACAAAGAAGAATTCCTCAAACGCTGGCGGGTATAATAAAAATGGAGATCTGTTTGCAGATCCCCATTTTTATTTTTTCTCGCGTTTTACAATCGTGAAGCTAAATCCCTGTGCCTGTTCCTTTAGTCACATCTGATTCTTTCTGCGAACGAACAATATCACCCGTTGAAATGGTGCCATTAGATGGGTCATAAACCAGGTCGTCTGTAATAAATCCGGCACTGGCAGTTCTATCAGGACCTGCAGAGCTCAGCTTCCAAGAACCGTACTTTGACATTCCGAGTCTAAAATCATCTACAGATGCAGTTGTGGGTCTCCAGCCAGGATAAAGAGGACCCAGACCACCCCACTGGGCAATGTTCGCCGGATAATTAACATAGCGATATCTGCGCCAGTAGGTTGATCCTGGTATATGCATACGGAATGGGTCAAAAAGCACAGTGCTGGTTACGTAAGATATGGGTGTAGAAACAACAC
>CAYRXI010000123.1:0-2928 GCA_964428255.1 uncultured Candidatus Sumerlaeota bacterium | reverse complement strand
TAATATACCAGGGCCAACCATTCTCTATATCTGGTGGATAAACATTATTATCCACCGCATAGGCTTCTACTGCGGTTGCCAGGCTGCGCAAATCAGCTTTCGCACGTGAAACTTTAGAGCGAACTTGCGCCTCCAAAAAGTTAGGTACGGCAATCAATGCTAAAATGGCAATAATAGCAACTACTATTAGTAGTTCAATTAAGGTGAAACCTCGCCTGTTCATTGTACTTATCCCTCCTTTCCTTAAATATTTTTTTTTAAATATATAACAAAATCAGAATTGATGTCAACTAAATATATCTGCTTTAAAAAAACACCATTTCAAAAATTAAAATATGATTTTTAGTAATTGAATAATATTTAAAAAGAAAATCTATAGTAATAAAAAAAAACGTTCAGCTTCAAGGCTGAACGTCCAGAGAAATTAGTGTCTTAATTTAAATATTCAAACACCGTTAAAACATTAAAATACACAATTATCTCTTTTTACATCATTATACTACTTCTATAACAATGATGTTTTTTACCAACTTCTAAAACCCGCCGCAATCTTGTTCTTTTTAAAGAGTCTGATCAGCATTCTTTGCACTACGCATAATGTCACCAGTACTTGCTGTGCCATTAGATGGGTCATAGGGAAGTGGAAGCTGTGGGTATTTATTGCCAGGATGGCTATCAGTCGGATAATAAGGACCATAAGTTCTATCAGGACCAGCTGAGTTAATCTTCCAGGAACCATACCAATCTTTGAGAAAACCATAATAGGATGATGGTGATGTACGAGTTCCAACAGTTCCCCAGGTCATATCAATATACCAATAACGATACCGTCTCCATTTAATAGATACGGTATGCTCCTTATCACGGAATGGGTCTACCAAAACAGCATTTGTTACATAAGCAACGGGAGTGGTAACAGTGTCCGGGACATACCAGTAAGCATCATAAGGATAATTGGGATAATTCCAGCAATACTGGGCACCGTCACCCGGATATTTATTCCAGTCAACCATATATGCTTCAAGTGCAACAGAGAGGGTTCTGAGGTCAGACTTGGCACGAGAGACTTTGCTTCTTACCTGAGCTTCCAGGAAGTTCGGTACGGCAATTAATGCCAGGATGGCAATGATTGCCACGACAATCAGCAGCTCAATGAGGGTGAAACCTCGTTTTTTCATACTTATCCCTCCTTTCTTATTTTATTTTTTTTATGCGAATTTAATAAACTCTGTAATACATTCAAATTTCTGATATCCATTTTGTTGCCCTGTTCTTTGGGTGTTTCAATAATCATAGGTAAATGCTGGAGTCTGATATCGTTGAGCAAAAAGCGAAATGGCTCAATGCCAAGTTTGCCTTTACCAATATGTTCGTGGTGGTCACGGCGTGAACCAAGGGGATATTTGGAGTCATTTAAATGAATAACGTACAGGTGTTTTAGACCCACAATGTTGTCAAAAACAGTCAGCGTTTGTTCGTATTTAGCCGCAGTACGCAAATCATACCCCGCGGAAAAAAGATGACAGGTATCAAGACAAATGCCCACACCTCGTGGAAAGTTTACAGCATCTAAAATTTCTCTTAAGTGAGAAAAACAATAGGCAATATTATCGCCTTTCCCTGAAGTGGATTCAAGTAGAATTTTTACATTTTTTGGGGGGCGATGAGCAAAAATCCAGTTCAAAGCCTGTACCACTCGCCGTAACCCAGATTTTTCACCAGCCCCTTGATGACTTCCAGGGTGAACAATTATGTACTTTAAGCCGAGCATTTCACAGCGGATATATTCCAGCAATAAGCAGTTACAGGATTTTTTATATATCATTTCATCAGGAGTGGCAATATTTATAAGATAGCAAGCATGAGCGAAGGCAATTTTTATATGTGTCTGTTTCAAATTGATTTTAAATTTAGCAATTTCGGTCTCTGACAGTTCTGGACAAGTCCATTGACGATTATTTTTTACAAAGAGCTGAATGGCATCACAGCCCAGTTCAGCGCCACGCAGTGGTGCCTTGCTGATACCACCGGCAATAGAGATATGTGCGCCAAGCAATGGCATTATCCGAAAGCTAAATTCTGAATTCTTCTATATATAACGCTAACCTGAATAAAAAAATATCTCAGACAAGATTCTCTATTCTTGCTAAGTCAGAGATTTTCTTAATAGTAAGTGCGGATGTCTGGCTATATTGTCTTTTCAATATTTTTTTAAATATTAGCCATAAATTTTTTCAATAAAGAGCGAGTTTGTTGTTCATCACGTGCCAGCTGACGACGGAGCTCTTCGGTAGAAGGAAATTTCAGTTCATCCCGCAACCGAGAGATAAATTGCACTTTGAGAATTCTCCCCAGCAGGTCACCGGTGTAATCAAGGATATGCAATTCCACACTACGGGGATAATCGCCAAAAGTGGGACAGGTGCCAATGTTTAACCCGCCATATTTTTGGTCATCAAGCGTGACGACAACTGCATATACACCATCTGCGGGAATAAGTAATTCAGGAGAAATGTCAAGATTAGCAGTAGGATAGTGCAAGACCTTTCCACCAAGTCCCTTACCAGAGACGACCTTTCCCTCCAGAGCAAAGAGATATCCTAACATTTGATTAGCCTGTTCTATTCGTCCGGCTAATAGCAATTCCCGAATCAAAGTACTGCTGCCCACACAGCCATTGAGAGTAACTGGCGGAACAACAATGGTTTCCAATCCCCATTTTTTCCCGTGGTGAATTAAATAATTAACATCGCCTGCGCCAGCCTGACCGAAATGGAAATCGGCACTACAATAAAGCCTCTTAGCCCCAAGTCTGCCACACAAAATTTTTTCAACAAATTCAATGGGTGAAAGCTGCGCGAATTTTTTATCAAATTTAATCCGCACCAGAAGGTCTATTGATTTTTGCTGTAACAAGTATTGCTGGTG
>CAYRXI010000122.1:4391-7681 GCA_964428255.1 uncultured Candidatus Sumerlaeota bacterium | reverse complement strand
CTTTTGCCTGTTCTTTGTTGTTGCCGTCTATAAACAGGTCGCGTTCGCCAGTCAGCAATCCCTGCTCCTTTGCCACGTCGTATGCCACAGAAGTGGTTATAGTCCGGCTATCAAAAAAGTAATACCCACGGGACTTAAGCACTTCCATACAGACCTGCATTTTGTCTCTCTGCTGGGTGATTAGAGAGCCCATATGATTGTTCATACCGACCACATACGGGATTAAGTCCAAGTTGGTAGTAACAGTGTTTCTGACTTCCTCCACCAGCCCCGGGATTGGGAACAGTAATGGCTGCCATTGGCTGATGCAGAATTACTTCGCCTCCACGGCGATGAATTTCTTCTGCCGTTTGTGCAGTATAACTGCGATAAGGTAACACGGCAAAGGTCATTTTGAAAGGAAGCCGTAGCATTTTGTAGATGGGTTGTGAAGGTTGTGTAGGGTCAACAGCGCCGCAATCATCAATACAGATGCCGATGTGTGGCGGAACCGCTGAGGCTGGAGGCGGCGGTAGTGGCGAGAGAAGAGTGAATCTCAGAGCATCCACACTTATTTGAGTTCCACTTCCAGTCCAGAAATCCGATATATTTACCACGCATACCCGATTAATATTAAAGGTTCCGAGAGGATGCCATCCAGCTGGTATATAGTTCATATTGACCATAACCGTGCTAATGCCATCAGCGCAGATGACTTGATAGCGGGCGTCGGCGGCGTAATTCCCATAATTTGCCCAGAATTCTATCAAATAACTACCGGCGGGTAATCCTTCGGCAATCCAGCGTGCTCGCCCGTTGCCAGTGCCCGGACCATTGATGGTGAAATAATAATAGTTTAAATAGCTTCCGGAATAAGAAAGTTGCCAGTTTCCGCTAAGAATTTCAAAACAGGGGTCTTCAACGTCCAGAACGACCTGATAGGTTGTGGCTTTAAGTGGAAAGTACCGATGAGGAAATTCCTCATATCCGATATTGTTAGCTACTGCTGGCTGGAAGATAGCCACTAAACAGGCAATCAGCACAATTACTATTGCTGATAAGCATGTTGAAAAATTAAAAAAACTAAACATTTTATTAGACTCATACTGCGATATTTAAAATATACAATCAATAAGACTTACAACAGGCAAGTCAATATATCCTTTGATAAAAAACTCAGCCCGATTGATAGACGGCACTTTTCACCGGATTGATATAAGCGTCTTATTTATAGAGTTTTCCGATAACGACCAAGAGATAAAAATTGGCCAAGGTTGGCTTTGGGGTTGTGGGCAGGCACTATTCCCCCTTCTCCGCAGGAGAGAATGATGTTTAAACCAAAGCCCACGTCCCACTGATAAATAGGCGCTATAGTTATTACACCTATACTTATGGCACCTTTCTTCAGTTTAAACCCAGCAGTATAATCCAGGTCAGTAATGGCAATTAAGTCGCCAAACTTTAATTGATGAAGTCCCAGTTTCTCGCGTTCCTTTTTATCCACAGTATTGAAATAACACAAAGGTCTTAACCCGGGTCTCTCCGTGATTAAGGGAATAAAGTAGTCTGCTGGAATGAAGCAGGTAACCGGGACGATAATATGATTACGTCCTACCTGTTGAAATTCCAGCTTGTTGAGGCAATCCGGGTCAATTCCGAAGATATGAACCTCGGGAAATTCTTGCAAACACAGTCCCGCTCCCCGGGAGACAATCCAGCAGGGCGAAGCTGGGTGAATTTTTAGTCGGTGGCGTTCAGGAAGGTCAATAATGACATTGCCAGGCAGGGCAAGACTGGAGCCAATAACTACAGCTTCCACCGAGCCTCCTTCCGTTAGAGTAACTTTGACCTTATTGCCCAGAAAACAAGCCATAGAGAGTGAAGGAGTTTCATCCAGGTCCTCGTTACTTTCAGGGGGTATGCCAATAATGACTCCGGGCTCTACTATTCCCGCACTTACTTCCCAGATCGGATCACCAAGATAAACATTGTAAGTTATACCAAAGATGGGAAGAGGTTTAGCGATGCTACTGCCTGTTTTACCGAAGAAGGGTTTGCAAGAAGCGAGGTTTGTTATTTTACCAGCCAAGCCTCGTTCTGTCCATTTTTCAGCGTTTAACTTTAACATACCGAATCGGCAACATTAGATGGGTTGCTTTTTATTTTTATGGTGTTTGAGTTTGCGATGAATTTCCTTACGGCATTGCTGACAGAGACGAAACAGATAGCATTCATATACTTCATCGGTCAATTCTTCGGTGTCCATACCTTCCATTGTTTCCAGCAGGGCAAGAATTTCGGCAGTGTGGTCTCGTTCAAGGTCTGCATCTGTAAATTCTGGCAGCTCTGGTGAGGCATACAACTCCAGTTTTAAGACAAAGGTATTCTGGTCATCACTGAGTTCACAGTGACAATAGTCACAGAAGTATTGTTGCTTCATCTTATCCATATTCTCACCGAGAGCCGCAAGGATGCGAGAGGGAGTATCAGCTATTTTACCAGCTGGCGGAATTCTTTCCCAGCACGAAAAGCCACCACCTTTTTTTCCGCGACCGTGATTTTTTCACCGGTTTTGGGATTTCTTCCTTCGCGTCTTCGCCGCTGTTTCACATAAAAAGTACCTAAACCCACGAGACATACTCGCTCGCCTCGCCGTAGCGCATCTTTGATATTGTTCAGAAAAGTATCCACTGCTACCAGAGCCTGACTACGGCTTAAGCCAGTGCGTTCTTTAACAAGTTTTACAATTTCAGCCTTGGTCATTTTTCACCTCAATCTGCCGGGATTAAATAAACCAAAGATTTAGCTAATTCTTTTAGACCTCAACTGTCAACACCAATTCTCCACAACCCTAACCAGGCGCTAATCAAAAAATTTAAGCTTAAAGATGGTGTAGAGTGAGACCAGTCCGTCCTTCCAGTAAATCTTTTTGCCTTCTCTCCTTCCGCGAGGCACGTAAGTGATAGGGATTTCCATAATTTGATAGCCCTTTTTTATCAGCTTAATGGTTAATTCAACAGTGAAAGCAAAGTCATTATTCTTTATTTCAATCTCACGAATTACGGAGAGCGGAAAGACTTGATAGCAGGTTTCCACATCAGTAAGACGCTGATGGTATAAAACGTTTACCAGAAAATTTATAAGTTTGTTGCCCCAGTATTGAAAGAAGCCCATTGGAGATTTTTTTCCGAGGAAACGAGAGCCAAACACCACTTTTGCTTTACCCTGCTCAATTGGGGCAATGAGTTTGGGATAATCCTGAGGGTCAAGCTCCAGGTCCGCATCCTGGAAAATTACGATGTCGCCAGTTG
>CAYRXI010000122.1:0-4339 GCA_964428255.1 uncultured Candidatus Sumerlaeota bacterium | reverse complement strand
CCTTCTTTCAGGGCTTTACCCCTGCCACGTGGTGCTGGCTCATAGATAATTTTGGTGTCAGGATAGCCTTCCTGCTGCTTGAGAATTTCCCGCGTTCCGTCAGTTGAATTGCCATCCACTACAATAATTTCTTTCTCAATCGGGACACGTCGCACCTTTTCCAGTAAGATATCAATGGTGCGTCGTTCATTATAAACCGGGATTATAACTGATAGTTTCATTGGTTTTGTTCCAGAGCCGTTTTAATTTCGTGTACAATATATTCTACATCGTCAAAAGTAAGTTTAGAATGTAAAGGCAACGTTAATTCGCGCTGGCTATATTCAAAAGTTAGTGGAACTTTAGCCGACTGGTCACCGAACATCTGGCGGTAGTAAGAGAAGTCTACAATAGGACGATAGTGGTGGCTGGTCTGAATACGTTGGTGATGCAAATGCTGACGCACAATCTTAACGGTTTCAGCATTGGTAAGAAGGATAGGCAGTAGATGACAGGCTGGTTGTCCTATGGCGCTGGTATCTGCAAAGGGCAAAGTGATGCCTCTTACTTCTTTAAGAAGCTTATGATAGTAGGCGGTGAGCTCCTGGCGGAGCCGATTGTTAAGTTCCAGTTTACTAAACTGCACTTTTGCCAGTGCTGCTGTTATTTCTGTGGGGCGATAATTATAGCCTAAATCAATGACATCATAGTCCGTGAGCCCAAGGTGATGATGTTCCAGTGTGGTGCGAGTCATTGAATGTGAACGGAGCAGACGCAGGCGTGTGCCAAGTTCATTATTGTTAGTCAGGATTAATCCTCCTTCGCCCGTTGCCAGATTTTTGTTGGAGAAAAAGCTGAAACAACCAATATCACCAATACAGCCGAGCCACTCACCATTGCCGCTCTTGCCACCGATAGCATGTGCAGCATCCTCAATAAGCCAGATTTTCCTGCCATTTTTTTGCATATATTCAGCCAACACGCCTTTGATTTCTTCCATTCGGCAGCTATAGCCGGCATAATGTACAACAATAACGGCCTTAGTGCGTGGTGAAAGTACACTGGTTATGGATGAAGGCGAAATATTTGGTTCGGTTAAAGAAACAATGTCAGCAAATACAGGAGTAGCCCCGCAGTATAATACAGCGTTAGCCGTTGCCACAAACGTTAGTGCGGGGACGATTACTTCATCAGCAGGTGAACTGTCAATTGCACGGAGCGCCAGATGAAGAGCAGTTGTGCCGTTACTGACCATTATGGCGCAGTTTACGTTAAAGGCTTGCTGGACCTGTGCCTCAAATTCTGCCACGCGGGGTCCCATTGTCAGCCAGCGAGAGCGAAGTACTTCAGTGACAGCTTGCACCTCCGCTTCGTCATAGGTTAAATCCGTAAGAGCGATTTTCCATTCTGGTGTCATTGTCTATTCATTAAAAGTTATTATATCGTGTGATATGTTTTATTATGCTCCAGTAAGTCAATCTTTTTTGTTGGTAAAGACATAAAATTCTCGGTCTTGAGCCACCTTGCGTAGAGGTTTTAAGATTGCCCGATATTTATCTTCCTCGTTGCGCTCAATAAATAAAATTACATTTTTCCCTTCCCGAAGAAGATTTGACAATTCCGCTCTATTTTTAATTTTTTGTATCGGGCGCCGGAGATAAAAGAGTGCACTGCTTGGCACGTTACTTTCCACAAAATAGATCTTATCGGTGGGTTCTATATGCCCAGATGCAAGTTTAGATATGTGTCTGGTTGAACGGCGCATGGTAATTATTTCATCAAGAGCAGGCAGTAAAAAAATAACCAGTAATACTAAACCGGTGGTTAGAGAATAAAAAGTCCAGGCTGGTTTATGCTGTCGCCAGAGAAACGCACAGAATACAGCTATGGTGAAAAATCCCCCCCCTATACTTGCAAGTGGCGTACGGAGTGAATAGCGAGCAGTTACTACAATGCCGGTGATGATTAATCCCAAACCGACGAGAAATATTATTAGCAGTAGCACTTTAATGATAGTGGGTAAGGATTTGTAAAACGAGAAACTCTCTTCCTTGCGGGAAAAGAAGTTGGCATAACACCATAGAGCAGTAGTGAGAGCCAGAGCCGGGAAGATCGGCATAATATACGTGGGCAATTTAGACCCTGAGAGGGAAAATACTCCCAGCCCCGCTATGTACCAGATGAAGAAATAAAACTGCCGAGGGAACTGCGAGGCAAGGTTCTTCAGCCCGAGGTTGAGCTGTTTTATGAAGGCATCCAGCAAAAACAAAGACCAGGGAAAGAAAGCTGGTATAATTAGTAATACATAATAATAAACAGGTTGCTGTCGTTCATGATGGGTGGTAAAAAATCTCTGCAAACCTTCTTCTACCAGATAATAACGCAGGACTTCTTTGTGAATTAATATAATCATCAAATACCAGGGCAGGTTGATTAACAGGAAAATAAGCAGACCCTGCAAGAGTTTGAGCTGCTTGTAAAACTTGAGCTGACGAACCGAGAGCAGAAACAGAAAGATAATTACGAGAGGAATAAAAAATCCAACATAGCCCTTGGTCAGCGTAGCCAAAGCTAACGCCAGATGGAAGAATAACAGGTACTCAGTTCGCTGAAGAAAATAAACCGTAGCAAACGAGGCGAGCGCAGCGGTAATAAAAAAAGTCAAAGTCATATCAGTATTGGAAATTCTCGCCAGTGCACTCGTTAACGGTGAGAGAGCAAAAATAATTCCAGCCAGCAGCCCAATTAGCGGGTTAAACAGGGCACGGCAGAGAAAATATAGCACCAGGACGGTTCCAGTTCCAGCTATGGCGGATGGTAATCTGGCGCCTAATTCATTGATACCGACCAGTTTATAACTGCCAATAATCAGCCAGTATATAAGGATTGGTTTTTGTAGACGAGGTTCATCATTAAGCCACGGTGTGATAAAATCTCTTTTGGCAATCATCTCCCGCGCCGCTTCAGCATAGCGTCCTTCATCCGGGTCAGTTAGCCCGCGTGCTCCCAGCCGATAAAAGAAAGAAAAAAAGCACACACACAGGAGAAGCAAGATGTGGAAGCTGATGTTTTTAATGGAATTACTCATTGTTTGAGTCGGATTTCTTTAACGGCAAAGATTGGTTAGCAGATTTCTGTAACAATTCTCGTTTCTTCTCTTCCCACCATTGAAGACGACGCTTAATTTCTTTCTCAAACCCGGAGTCAGCTGGTTGATAAAATTTCCGCTGCTTTATTCCTTCCGGGAAGTACTCTTGTGGTGCATAGTGGTCGGGGAAATCGTGGTCATATAAATAACCTTTTCCATAGCCCAGTGCCTGCATTAAGGAAGTTGCATTGCGAATGACGAGTGGCACAGGCAGCGCTCCGGTTTCCTGGACTTCCTCGCGAGTGCGCTCATACGCGAGATAAGTGGCATTGCTTTTAGGCGCAGTAGCGAGATAAATTGCGGCTTGTGCCAGTGCCAGTTCACCCTCCGGTGAGCCCAGTGACTCATAGGCTTGTTTGGCTGCCAGAGCCACCATCAGCGCCTGCGGGTCAGCATTACCCACATCTTCGCTGGCAAACCGAATCATCCGCCGGACAACGTACAGCGGGTCTTCTCCGGCTTCCAGCATCCGCACCAGCCAGTATAGCGCTGCGTCCACATCGCTACCACGCAAACTCTTATGAAAGGCAGAGATTAAATTATAATGCTCTTCACCGGCTTTATCATATAGCAGCTGCTGACGCTGGCAGACTTCTTTTATTACTGCGGGAGTGATTTTGGCTGGCGCATGACTATTTCGTGCTTTTGCTACAACACTCTCAGCGGCAAGTTCCAGTAAATTCAGCGCACGCCGGGCATCGCCATCAGAAAGATAGATGATTAACTCTAAAGCAGTGTCCTCAAGTTTAATGTTTAACTTGCCAAGACCACGTTCTTTATCAGTGAGCGCGCGGTTCAGAATGATGCGCAGTTCAGCAGGCGAGAGGCGACGAAAGACGAAGACACGACAGCGCGAAAGCAGCGGCGCAATCACCGCAAATGAGGGATTTTCTATAGTGGCACCAATTAAAACGATAGTGCCGGCTTCAACGTGTGGAAGAAAGGCATCTTGCTGTGCCTTGTTAAAGCGATGGATTTCATCAATGAAGAGAATTGTCCGGCGTTTGTGGGTTTTCAGGTTGAATTTTGCTCGCTGTATAACAGCCTTGACTTCTTTAATATTAGAGATAACAGCGCTCAGTGCTACAAAGTCAGCTCTGGTCATTCTGGCGATGATTTGTGCCAGGGCAGTCTTGCCACAACCCGGTGGTCCCCAGAAAATCATAGAGGGTAATTTATCCTGCGTAATTAACCGACGCAAGAATGCCTCAG
>CAYRXI010000121.1:5509-7705 GCA_964428255.1 uncultured Candidatus Sumerlaeota bacterium | reverse complement strand
ACAAGCAAGCATTACCAGCACCCCCACCCCATCAGGTCAGGGTCCCAAATTGACGGGGGATGTATAGTTACCACCCTCTTTCTCTGCCCCGTTTGCATTTTAAGCCTTCTGCCCGCCCGGGGTATCTTCTATCTCCCCCCTTTGCGATTGTTGTTTATAAGCGATTTTAAGCGGGTTTCCTGCCCATTTATGGGCGGGCGCTGGTTATCTGATTGCGATTGTGAATTCTTGGGCGGTTATGGTGGGGTTAATTCTGTGAGTGCCTTTTAGCGGGTAGAGTTCTATGCCGACCACGCCCATAACTGTTGGGCGGTAGCCTCTTTTGGATGAGTATGTGTCCACGCCCGGGGCGTAGGTTTGGAAGAAGGATGGTGTTAGTAGGCGGTATTGGGGGCTTGCGTATAGTTTAAGGTTGCGTCCTCTTTTTCCGATGGTGAATTTTGCTCCGACTGACCAGTTTAGTTGGTGGTGGTGTCCCGAGACGATGATGTCGGCGTTGTGGATGTGTGCCAGTTCTGCTATTCTATTTAGTGCCGTTCCTTCTGTTTTTCCTCCGCCGTAGCCGTGAGTGAGATAAAGGAGGACTGTTTTTCCTACTTGCCAGTTTTTACCTGTCCGCCGGCGGAAGTAAAAGGCAATGTAAGTGGAATACAATCCGCCTTTAATATTTGGATTGTATTTTCTCAACTCGTGCAGTAAACACATCGTAGGACTTATGTCATTCATTCTTCGTAGTTTGTCTTCGTGGTTTCCTTCAATTATATACCGAATATATGGGGCGATGGGGCGGAAGAGTTGTGCGACCTCCTCTACACAGGCGGTTGCGTCTCTTAATGCGAACGACTCCAAGATGTCCCCCATAAGAAAGACCGAGGCACTACTGTTTTGGCATATCTCTTTTACTTTGTCTATGCACTCACAAATAAACTCCTTACAGGATGCCCGAGAGCCATAGTGCAAGTCACCAATAAATATCAATTTATGCGGTTCATCCCGCCCCTTCATATTGATAATGAAAGTGGGTATTTTTTCGTCTATGTTGGGGAAGTCAGGAATTGATGAGTCACCACCCTCATCTTTCAGTCTTGTCTTTGTTTTTGACCTCATACCCCCTTAAAACTCCCAGCCCAACTCTACACCAACCTCAATCTCTCTTTTACTACTAACACCCACCCGCCAAGTTATGGGTTTGGTGACGGTAAAAATGCTGGCACCAACCACCGGGGTGTTGAGTTGTAATCTGTCATAAGCGGTATAGTATCTTGCCCAAACACCAACACCTACCGGTGGAAACCTTGTCTGTCTCATCACCACACCCCTTTCTCCAACACTTAAGTTCCACCTGTTTTTGTTAGTTTTACCATACCACTGCGTTAAAACACCGTTACGCACCCCCCAAACACCAACACCTCCTCTGTTAAATGTCACAAGCAACATACCCCCGAATTGTTTTAGTTCCGCTAAAGTAACACTGTCAGTAATGAAGCGGGTTTTTGCCTCCAAAACCGATATGTCAGATGTAAGTTTTGAGATTAAACCCTCCCGTTCCTGTAGAATGTTCCGTAACCTTACCAACTCCCGCTCCAATTTTGTATCCCGCCTCCACCGTAAAACAACCGTTGTGTCAGTTACGGGGATTGTCTCAACAACAAACACGGGAGCGGTTTTTACTTTTGTAACGGAGGGTTTAGCAGTGAAATACCCAGCCCAGAAGGCAATGACAGCAACTACAATACAAGCCCTTAAACACCATTTCATTTTAAGTTCCCCCTTTCTTACAAATCCTTCAATCTTCCACCAACCCAACACACCGTCTGGGGAAGGGTGGTGTCTATGTCAGCGTGAATAAATGTCTGATATACACCAAGACGGGGTGTGTTAACCATAAACAACGCACCCAAAACACGATGCCGTTCCACCGCCGACCTAATGCCTATATCACTTGCCCAACCTTTGGTATGTGCGGAGTTTGAAACGCCACCAATCCTTTTGTTATAACCCGGACAACGATAACCAGAAGTTATGCGAAACGGTATCCCAGCAATTTTTCTTGCCTTCTCAAGATGTTGTGCCAGCGACCTTATATTGTCTATTAGTTGTGGTTTTGGACTACCACATTCACCACATTTACACAAAAATTCCGAGAGTTTGAAATGTGGGGTTAGGGTAATGTTTGTTTGTAGGGGCAGGCAGGCG
>CAYRXI010000121.1:814-5406 GCA_964428255.1 uncultured Candidatus Sumerlaeota bacterium | reverse complement strand
AGGCAGGCAAACCTGACTGCCCGCCTGTGTTGGTAGAGCCGGGCAGGTGGGGTGGTAGGAGAAGAACAGGCACAAAAGACTTACAATTTTTGTTTTTTCTTTCAAGCCTATCCTATGACAAGAGCAAAAGCAATCAGCCAAGCCCCTATGAAGATGACCCGGAAGATTGCGATACCCCGCCAAGTCACCGGTTCTTTTTTTCTGCGGGCAAAACTCTCGCCAAGTCTGAAATAAGGGAAAAAAGTCTCCCAGATGAGATGGGCGATGATAAACGCAAAAAACAACTTCAAGCCCCCACCAACCATTCTGATGATGCTTTCACCATTGCCAGTAGCCAGCAAGACCCCTAAAAACAAAACAAGCCCGGTAATGGGCAGAGCCAACCTTTTTACGATTTTCATAGTTTTATTATAAGACAGTCATTAAATTTTGTCAAGTAAAATATTCAATTTGACAAAAGTAAAACTTTTGTTATAATTCAGACAGTGTTGTGGGTTGTGTTTGCCGTTTCACTGGTAGCACTTATTGCGTCGGTGCTGGCGTTGGGGATATGCTGTTTGTTTTTCTTGGTTTTTTACAATCCCGGGCAGATGGGGGAGAAACCCAATAAGTTCCAGTGGTTTGCCGGAGAGTTAGCCAAAAGATTGCGTCTCATTCTTACCACAAAAGGTTCTCTTTATGACGAAAGCAATCTTTGGTCGTAAGCATAAGTAATATAATAAGAGGGAGTATGGTAATTAAAAATTCCACCGTTACCAAAGAACTGACGCAACGACTTGATGTTGCACAACGGATTAGGAAGCACCGGAGCAGTGCTTGGTGGGTTTCGCTGTTTTATTTTTATAACCGTATGAAACTTAAGGTGGCAGATGGCGGTGACATAGTCATTGCCCCTCCCCACGACAGAACGGTTTGGAAACCCATCCCCTACCGTCCAGTTAACCTCACATTAAAACTTTACCAAGCCAGACTTGCCCGAATGCTGAACATCCCGATTGAATTTGTTGTTAATCCCGGAAGTATGGCACTTGATGACCAAATTGCGGCGGAGTATGCGGAAAGGATTATCAAGGGTGTAATCCTGCCCAAAATACTACGCATTCGTGAGGAGTTGTTGTTCTGGACAATTCTGACCGACAGGACACTTGTTAAAGTCAGATGGGACAAGAAGTTGGATGGTGATGTAAAATTGACTGTAATACCACCGACGCAATATTTAATTGACCCGATGGCTTTGGGGCAGGATGTTTTTTCTCCGGATGCCGAATCTCCGGCAAGGTGGGTGGCACACGAAAAACTGGTTACCGGCGAGCACCTAATCAGTGTTTATGGTGTTAGTGAAAAATATCTTGATGAGTTACCTTCCACCAATACCCCTGCGGTTAATGACCTCATACGAAAAATTATGGATGCCAAAAAGATTCCGATGCCGGAGTCGGGTGAGAAGTATTTCAAGATATATGAATACTGGGAAATTCCATCTTACAAACACCCGAAAGGGCGGTTGATTACATTTATTGCCGATTCCGATGTTATTCTTCAAAATTCTGATTTGCCCGAGCCTTGCTTAAACCTTCGTCGTCTACCCTTTGTTGATTTCGTTGAAATTCTTACCCCCGATTCTTACTACGGGCTGACGGCGATTGAATTGGCGGCACCATTGCTTAAGTCCTATTCCGAGACTGCGTCGCAAATAGCACAACTCGTTAACGATACTGGCGTTACAACGGCATTCATTCAGGGTAGCGAGGGGACGGCACTGAAGGCAGAACCTTTTGATGCCGACACTGCGGACAAGGTAGTCAAATACACTGGAGTTCAACCGCCGGTTTTATCTACCAAAGAACCGTTTTCTGTGGGTTTACTCCGCCGGCTTGACCAGTTGTTAATGGAAATTGAGATGGTGACGGGAATTAGCGAACTTAAATATCCGTTGCGGGAAAGGACGGCAACGGAAATTGTCAAATCCGAAGAGTATGACAATACCAGAAACTCGGTTTTTGTAGGAAGATATATCAGAGGGCTAACCGATGTTGTTACAATAGCATTGGAATTTATTAAGAGTTATTACACTTTTGGTAGAAAGATTGAGGTTTTGGGTGAATACGGGATACCAGAGATTATTAGTTTTGACCGTTCAAAACTGGACAAGAATTTTAATATTGTCATTGCCAATGCTGGGTTGGCGACAAGTTCAAAGTTTGAGCGGTTGGTGATTTTACAGCAACTGGGGCAGATTGCCGCTTTGTTATTGTCAGACCCCAGAATGCGGGAGAAGTATGTTGATATGTTCGGGCGGATTTTTGACGACCTGCTTGAGACCGGGACAAGGATGCCAATTCAAGACCAGTATAACATCCGGCAGGCACGGCAAGAAAACCTGTTAGTTTTCTACAACGGTCCTACCCAAGAGATAAAAGCCGAACCCTTCCAAAACCACAAACTCCACATCCAAGAACACACAACTTTTCTTTTGCAAAAATACAACGACCCCAAGATGCCGACATTTTCAATTCAGAAGTTGCAAAGTCATATAGAGGAGCACCAGCAATTTTTGATTAAAGGGGCACAAAACCTGCTTGCATTCCAGTCACAGGCGGGTAATGTTTTACAGGCAATTGAGGCTGGCGGGTTACCCGGGGGACAGGCACAGGGAGGGTCCTCTCCCGCAGGAGAGGGAAAGCCAGCATATCAAAGCGGGGAAGTCCTGTCCCCCACCTTTTATCAAGGTGGTTTGTCCGAACAGATGGGCGGAGAAGAAGGAGGATGAAAATACCACCACCAATTTTCTATTTGACAAGTTGGGAAAAATATCATAAAATTTGAGGAAGGGAGGATTTATGGCAACAACCAAAGAAGCAACGAAGCCCCCTTTGGGCACTGGGGAGAGATTTAGGATGCTCGTTTTGTCCTTGAGACGAAGGGGGGCAAAGAACCCTGCGGCTTTGGCGGCTTGGATTGGCAGAAGGAAATACGGTTCCAAGTTTTTTGCCAAACTGTCCGCCCAAGCAAGAAAAAGGGCACTTGCTAAAAGGATTAGTGGGACTGGAAGATAAGGAGGAGAGAACAAATGAACGAAAAAGAAAAAGTCGCCACGGGAGATGTCCAGAACACTCCAGCGGAAAAGCCTCAACCGCAGGAAAAGTCTGGAACCACCCCCGAGGCGGGAGACCGGCTTGATGTTGAAAGCATCAAGGCAGAGGCATTTCAGGAAGCGATAGACTTTCTCACCCAAACCAAAGAAGGTAGGCGATTTCTCGCTGATATCAAGTCATTACCGAGTGAAGATGACTTGGGCGAGAAATTGGGCGAGGAGGAAGGAAGCGAGGAGTCACCAACGAAGAAAACAGCGAAAACAAAAGCGGATGAGGTAGATTTGGAGGCGGCAATCAAGGAATTGGGGGAGGAAAACCCCACCCTTGCCAAAGTAATTCAAAAAATGTTGGAGATTACCAGTTCCGCCCCCAAACGCCTGAAAGAAGAAATTGATGCCCAAATTCTGGCTATTCAGGAGCAGATAGAACTCCAGAAAATAAACAAGGAGATAAATGAAATTAAGGAGAAATACCCGGATGCTTCTGAAGACCAGATTAAAACCGCAATGATGATACAGAAGGCGCTGTTGTCTTCTAATGGTGATATAGACCAAATTCCTCCGCTGATGAAAATTTACGAAGACCTTCGGAGGTCTTGGGGTGGGAATGAAGAGAAAATCAAAGAAAAGTTGCTTGCCGAAATAACCAAAAGCCAGAACGCTCCAATCACAGAAGGGGCTGGGGTGTCTTCAACTGGCGAGGAAGAACCCAAAACCTTTGAAGACTATGCCCGGCTAATGGAGCAAAGGTTTGGTATAAAAGTAGGCAGGCGTGGAATTTAGTTTTTAGAACCCCAATTAACTGGGGGAGGAGGGGAAAATGTCTACAACTCCTTTACAATGGAGTGCAATTCAGGCGTTGTTCCGATACAGGAGACAGCCACTTCAGTCGTTAATAGACCGACCTACGCCCGCTTGGGATATTGGTGTTGAGGTTCCACTGCTTCTAACCCGAGGGCACGGCACAGGACCAACCTTGCCGTATTACAGACCACCGGTTTTTTCCAAGGCGTCTTGGGATATATACGACCAGTATGCTATTGTTGAGATTGGCGACAAAGTAAAAGATGTGTATGACCAGTTTCTTAATGTTGCCACTTCCAGTTTGCGGGTGGTAGAATCCAATCTCAAGTTCAATCTTGCCCGAATGCTGTTTGGCGACGGGACTGGTGTTTTTGCCAAAGTTGCCTCTGTTGATACCGGTAAAACTTGGATTACCGTCCTACCGACTCTATGTAACGCCACCTATTACCCAACTGCGGCATTCCACAACTTCTATCAGGGGATGCTGATTGATACCATCAACCCCAGCAATGGAAGTGTGAGGGATGCTGCGGTGCAGGTAACAAAGGTGGAAATTACCACTGGTCCTGCGGTCAGGGTTTACGGCACATTCACGAATACGGCGGTGAACGACCTCATCTGCTTATCGGGTTCTTATAATTTAGAGTTCCCCGGGCTTTCGGCGATTGTCAGCAATACAGCATCTTACGGCGGG
>CAYRXI010000121.1:0-762 GCA_964428255.1 uncultured Candidatus Sumerlaeota bacterium | reverse complement strand
AACTACTCCATCGGTGGCGGCAAAATACGGTGAACTGGCGACGGATATTACCCGTATTGTTTTCAGCAGACCAAGCGAGGTAAAGGCTTCGGCTGGTTACGGCAATCTCGTCTATAACTCAATGATTAGTGGCTGGGGCGAAGTTCCGATTATTACCGACCCGCTCTGTCCTGAAGGTTCAATGTTCTTTGTCAATGCGGACGAAATTAACCGATACTATGTAAGACAGTTTGACTGGATTGAGGGCGAGTCTGACTTTGGCGGAATATTCAGAAGCAAGGTGGTTGCCGGAAGCACCAATCTCGTTGCTATGGGTTACACTCGCTTCGTCATCTTCTCCAGCAAGAGGAACGCACACGGCGTCTTGCGAAACATCAAGGTTTCGTAGTTAGGTTAACACCCCCCGCCTCACTTTTTCGGTGGGGCGGGGGGAAGGAGGATAAATGCCTAACATTACTGTAGGCAATTTGGTTTCACAGGTTCGCACACTTCTTGCCGTTCCCGCTACCGACAAGTTCTTTGACACGGCGGAGATTATTGATTGGTTGCACGAAGGGGCGATTATTGCCGCACCGTTTCTTCCCGAAGAGACACAACTGTGTTACTTATCACAAAGAACGATACCGGTTGATACTATGCCTATGGGTGCCGACTTCATTACGATTAACCTTCCCGGCGATATAATGCGACTAAAGGGAGTTCAGGTCAAAAGAGGGAAAACTTGGTATCACGCTATGCATTGCGATTTTAATACCCTTATCA
>CAYRXI010000120.1:4118-7773 GCA_964428255.1 uncultured Candidatus Sumerlaeota bacterium | reverse complement strand
TCCATATTAATAAGTAGACAATAAAAGTGGCGATTAATAGAAAAGCCCCGTAAGCGCGCAAGCGGAAAATAAAATAGAGAAGTGCTATTAGCAATAGCAAAAGCCAGTAATTATATTTATGCTTGAGATATAAAAAAATTAATATTGCCCAGAGAAAAAACAGGACATGTAAAACATCTTTAAGTAAAAAGGATGACCAGAACCAGAATGAAGGATGCAATGCCAGAATAACAGCGGTTGTCCTCGCAATTGAGATTGAGCTGAAGAGCAACAAGGCGATATAAAAGACAAAGATTATAGTTAAGGTGCTGGCAATACAATTAACAAAAATAGGCAATTCTGGATGTGCGCCAGAGATAAAATAAATGCCAGCCACCAGACGATAATATACCGTGTGAAATGTTCTGAGTTCCGGGTCATTAAACAAATCCGGATAGGTTCCCTGTGCCCACAATGAGGCAATGCGCTCACCCCATTTATGGTAGCTGGCAGCATCCGGGAAGAAAAAGCCGTTCTCGGTGGCTGGAGCGAAGGAATTGATTAAAATGGCAGTGCCAACCCGTAAACTCAGACATATCAATAACCACTGTATGAGAAATTTTCGCTGTTGTAGCTCAAGCCTTGATATTAAAACATAAATAAAGCAAATCAGCGCTGGCAGAACGATAACAAACTTTGTAAAGGAAAAATACACTAATAGAAATAGAAGGAGCAAAAGGATTAAAATTTTTACCGGAGTTTTCATTTGTTTATAAAAAAAATCAATCTGGCTCAGTAAAAAAAAATATTTGCTGTAAGTCAAACTTTTATATTATTCTGACAATCAACTAAGTAGAGGCAGGAAAACGGGTTGCTTTCGTGCGTAAGGTATTTTTCTACATAGGTTTTTTTATAATTATTTGTAGTGTAGTACTATATACGTATTTAAAGCAAGAATACAATAGAAAATCCGCGCGGCAGAAAGTTGAAGAACAGCTGGCTAAAAAAATTGAAGACATAAAAGATTTGAATCCGCAGAAAATAAACCTTCCCTCTACCGAAAGCGTGCAAAAAAATATAACTGACATATTAACCACTGTTAGTGCCGTTGCAAATGCTGACGTTTTAAGTTCCCCCCCCTTAAGTTCATTGCCAAATGGGCAAATTGGAGGGCGTGTTGTGGCGGTAGATAAAAGTCCGATTGCAAAAGTAGAACTACAACTTGTGGCTTATACTGAAGGAGGAGACAAATTTATCAAGAGTGAATTGAGTGACAACGAGGGGAAATTTTTGTTTGCCGGCTTACCTGCCGGGACTTATGAATTACGGACCTTTCATCTGGCTTATGCCACAAAAGCCATTCCGGAAATTCAGTTAGGAGAAAACCAGGTTATCAATGATCTGGAAATTGTGCTTACAGCCGGAGTAAAGCTTAGCGGTAAAGTAATAAATGAAAAATCAGAGCCAATTGAAAAGGCAACGGTATTCGTCAATAAACAGGTCACAAGGATTAATCCCTCAGGCGGCATCCCGCTAAGTGCCGGTTATAAATGTGGGGAAACGCTCACCAGTAGTGATGGGACATTCATTTTAGAGCATGTGCCCGGAGGCGAGGTGGAAATTGGTGCCCAAAAATCAGGTTACTCAGATGCCGTCTTACAACTAAACATTAATGAAGAAATGGAACCGGAACCTGTTGTTATCATTCTTAAAGAGGCAGCGGTTATTGGCGGGACCGTGGTAGACCCTGAAGGGAAGCCGGTAGAAGGTGCAGAAGTCTCGGTCTTTGGAGTTGTCGGGGCTGACAGTGAGCATCAACCACTTCCAGTCTCAAATATGCGTCAGGCAACCACTGATAAAAAAGGTGAATTTATCATAAAAGGACTACTTGCCGATACAAGATACGACCTTAAAGTGGTCGCAAGCGGATTTCCTGTCTGTTATTTTTTTGATATTAAAAGTAATACCCTTGGAAATCGTCTGGTACTTTGTTTCGGCGGCAAAATTAGTGGTAAAGTGACTTATTTGGCGGATGCCAAGCCCGCGCCTGATACAAGGGTAAAAGCTGAAAGAACGGATATTACTAAATATTATGATACGGCGTTAACTAATAAGCAGGGAGAATATTTAATTCTTAATTTGCCAGCTGGCAAATATCGCGTGAGTATAGATTCGGATTTTTACACCGCCCCCCCCAAAGAAAATCTGATTGTTGAAGCCGGCAAAGAAGTAAAAGAGGTAAATTTTAAGATTTATCGGGGGATAAATATTAATGGGGAGGTGGTGGACCGCCGCAATGGAGGCGGGATTGCAGATGCAAAAGTGTTTCTGAACGGTGAAATCACCGGAGATGGAAAGCTGAAGAAAAATGTGACTACAGAAAAGGATGGAGACTTTGTTTTTCAAAATCTTCCTGAAGGCTTATATTATCTATATGCGGAAGCAAAAGGTTATGTTAGTTCTAATAATGACCGCGACCGCAAAAAAGTTTTGTTGAAACTTGGTAACCCGGCTCCATTTGTGAGTATTAAACTACAACCCGGTGGCACTATCAGTGGAACAGTGTATAACAAACAGCGTCAGCCATTAAGTTATGCCTTTGTTCAATTATTTCAACCTCAAGGTGCACGTGGTGGTCTGGGTGGCATAAAAACTCATCAATTAACAGACACGACTGGAAGATTTAAATTTGAGGGACTGGATGTCTCAAATGCAATAGAAGTTTATGTTAGGGCTGTAGCTGAGGGCTATGCGCCGGGTATCAGTCCGCCAGTTTTGTTGACTCCTTCTGAGCCGGATGCTGTTACCGAAGTAACTCTTGGTGAGGGGGGGGCAATAACCGGCACGGTGCATGAAGACTCAGCTAATGGTCCCCCGCTTGCTTACGTCCAGATTACCGCCACGAATAATTTGTTGAGGAATGATAGTAGCTTTCGTCCGCCGGTTACTTATACTGATGGCTCAGGCAAATTTAGCCTGTATAACCTTATGCCTGGTCAGATTACGGTGAAAGCTCAGCTACCGGGCTACGTCAGCGCGGAAAAAAGTGTCCGGCTGGCTGAAGGAGAAGTTAAATCACTGCAATTTATACTCAGTAGAGGACTGACCATAACTGGAATCGTAACAGATGATTTGAAAAATCCGTTAGAAAGGGTGCATATTTCAGCTTCTCCGAAAGCCCGTGGTCCAACAATTAGCACCTTCTCTGACAATAATGGTATGTTTGTACTCTCTAACCTCACTTCAGGTCTTCACAATCTATTTGCCTCGTATGGTAAGCAAACTCAGCAGGGTTACCAGCATTATCAACGGAGGAGAACTGATATACCGGCCGGGAGTAAAAATATTCAGATTGTTTTTCCCATTAATGGTGAGATTCAGGGAACAGTGCTTGATGCAGAGACGGGACAACCGATTGAAGGATTTCGTGTATACGGCAGTGGGACAGTAGAGCTTGATTCTAATGGCAATACAACTGGCTTTCATATTCCGGAAAAACAATACGTTCAGACGAATGGCAAATTTCAATGTTACGCTCTGCCAACTGGAGTGTATTCAATAACTGCTTATGCAGAAGGCTATCTTCCCCAGACGCTAACATCTCTCCAGGTAACTTCTCCCTTTAAATTAGACGCAGGTACAATCTACCTTTTTAAAGGAGGGGGAATAAAACTCA
>CAYRXI010000120.1:0-4108 GCA_964428255.1 uncultured Candidatus Sumerlaeota bacterium | reverse complement strand
GGAATTAGATAGTGGGGTTTTCCGCACAGCTCATTCTAATGCCGAAGGAGTGATGGAGTTTAAATGTGTTCGTGAGGGGTTATACACACTAAAGCTTGTTCACGGGCATTATCAGGAAAAGACAATAAGCAAGATTCCTGTTTCTGTGGGTCAAACTACTGATCTGGGGACAATTTTCCTTGAGCCGGGTGCCACGATTAACGGCAAAGTAAGAGACGGTAGAAATAATCCGATGGCGGGAGTTCAAATCACTGCCAAAGCCACCAATAAGACCCATCAGACACGAACCAGCCAATTTGGCTATTATTACATTGATGGAGTGAAAGCAGGACCAGTAGAAGTCTCGGCAGATGTCACCATTGCTGGCTTGGCGGTTTCTCAATCCCGCATTATTGATGTGATGCCTGACCTAATTTATGAGGTAAATTTTGTCTTTGATGCTTCTTACACAATTCGCGGCGTATTTCGTGCCCCCGGCTATAGATTATTAGACCCCAAACTCTATATTTATCCGCTGGACGAAAGAGGTGCAATCCGGGAGTCTCAAAAACGGGAAGTCACTCCTGCTCCGGATTTATCCTATACGGTAAGCAGGTTGCTTCAAGGGAGATATTTTCTGATTGCTGAAGCTACACCTGGACACGCTGGTTCTGTACCTGTAACTCTACCCAGAACACGGTGCTATGCGTTGGTTAATTTAGCCACCAGTGAGTATATTTGTGATTTCTTTTTTCCTGCCAGTTTGGTCAGCGGTACCATAATTGATCCAGCCTCTGGGTCCCCCACACCAAATTTGCAGTTAACATTACAGCGAGTGCCAGAAGTAACAGTAGCTACTCCAGCCACATTGAATAGATTTAAATTTACAGCAGTTTCCGGCGATACCGGTGAATTTTGCTTTTCACCCCTTCCTGCAGGCAACTATCAACTTTTTATCGGTTCTATCCTGGTTGACACGTTTTATCTGGCTGAAAATCAGCAACTCACCAATCTTCAGCTATTCCTTCGTTGAGGGATTAGGACCCTGTGGCAGATGAGTGAAAGTAATAACTAGCTTCGTATTCAGATTGCAAAAATTCCAGGATTAAGCTTGCAGTTGGGGGAAATGTAAAATATGGGGAAAACAATCCTGCAAAATAGCAGATACAGAGATGTTAAGAATCACGGTTCAATGGTGTGTTTATGATTAAAATAAGTTTCTTTCTTTCCAGATAGCGATTAAATTGTGGTCCCAGTATAAGGAGATAACGAAACTAATCAGTGCCAGTATAATGAGGGTGAGTTTGGATCGGGGAAAGAGGCGCCGGAGTCCAATAATAAATGCCGGGTGGCAACTTAAAATATAGCGATCAAAGCATTCAAATGCCCACGGGCTACTTAACAAGGAATAGGAACAAAAGCTTAACAGAAACCACCAGAAATATAATATTGCTCCCAGTTTGGTATTGCTAAAATTTTGATGATTGCTCTGGCTCTGCATTATTAGATTTTTGCTTTTCTGTCCCCCATATAGATTAATCAGTGCATAAATTGATAATAAGTAGATAAGCCAGAAATATATTTTCTTCCCCAAAGAGTAATGAGGGGCAAAGATAGAAGAGAAGAATACCAGAAATGGCGGAGAGGAATAGCCTTGAACACATTGATAACATTGGGTGATGTTTTTAAGCGGAGTGTGCCACAGAGCCAAACTAACAAATGCCCAGAGAAGTGGCAACAATATTGTTGCAAATAGTAAAATCAAAAACGTTCGCCATTTTCGTTGACTGAACTCTATAAATAACAGTGGGAGAATTAGCCAGATAATAAAAGGACGAATAAGAAAGGCAAATCCCAGACTTAAGCCTGAGTAAAAAGGCTGCTGCCGAACATAAAAATATATCCCAAGCAATGAAATTCCGAGAAATATTCCTTCGTTCATTGTATGACTGGAATAATGAACCCACGAAGGAGTAAAGAAGATAAAGTATAAAGAGAGCATACGGTCGCGGCAAAAATGATAAAACAGAAAAGTTGCCAGTACACTCCCACTGATATTAATGATTAGACTTGCTATTTCCGGATTGAATATTTGCCCCAGCAGGGCTATGAGTAATGGATAGCCTACTCCTAATCTCGTTATTTCATCGGGTAAGAACTGAAGGTTACCAGAGATAATTGAGTTGGCGTATATTAAATATTCCTTTCCGTCGTGGAGTTTAACAAACTCTTCAACTGGGATTTTATTAAATATAATTTGAGCAAAGATTAAAATAATCCGGCTAATGAAAGCCAGACTGCCTAACTGGAAATATGGATTTCGTATGAGTTTTATCAGCACACTAATTAGCCACTCATTTGATTACGGTAAATGAATCCCCTCTTCTTAACATATATTTAAAAACAAAATTTTTTATTAAACAACACTATAGACGCAAGGTTTTAAGTTTTTGGTGAAAAAACAAAATTTTCTGCTTGGTGAAAAAAAATAAGTCGCGCTGAAAAGGGCCAATTAAACTAAAAAAGTTAATCAAGTGCAATATTCCCGCAGGTTTTATCTCTTCCTTGTGACTCCAATTTGATGGCAGTAATTTAATAATCCACATTGAGAGCATAAGGGGGACATCGGCTTGCATATGTTCTGTCCGAAAGGAACCAGTAGTGAATTAAATTTAATCCAGTAACGCCGTGGTAAGATTTTTTGCAATGCCTTCTCGGTTTTTGCTGGAGTATTGGTTTTTACAATCCCCCAGCGATTACAGATGCGATGCACGTGCGTATCTACACAAATTTCTGGTTTATTGAAAGCCAGAGAGAGGACAAGCGTGGCGGTTTTTCTGCCAACGCCGGGCAATTGGAGTAATTGGGAGAGTTCTGAAGGAACCTTACCTTGATGTTGTTCAACCAAAATTTTGCATAGTTTTTTAATTAATTGTGCTTTGGTATTATAGAAGCCCACAGGGTAAATTAATTGTGCAATTTGCTCTGTTGAGAGAGTTAACAGCTTCTCCGGAGTAACTGCTTTTTTAAACAAGCGGAGGCTGGCAGCTGCGGTAACTTCATCTTTAGTTCTGGAGCTAAGCAGGGTAGCAATTAAGATGTGAAACGGATTTCTATTTGTATGAGCAAGTTGCGATACCGGTGGTAACTGCCACTTTTTTGCCATTCGTTGTAAATAGGCAATGGCTTTATTAATCGGGAAGTTGCTTCTGTGCATTATTGTGTGTTGATTTTATCTAAGAGCTACGATTTTGGTGGAGTTTCTGCAGGTGAATCTTTCTGTTTATCTTTAAACAATTCAGCGACACCACCGATACTGCCCAGAATACCTGCAGTTTCTAAGGGCAGGAAAATTTTGGTTGCCTGACCATTGGCAATTTTCTGGAGCGCTTCAAGATACTTAATGGCAATCAGGTCATTGGTGGGTCTTCCCTCGTGAATGGCATTAAAAACTGTTCGGATAGCCTGTGCCTCACCTTCGGCTACAGTAAGCAGTCGGAATCGCTCGGCATCAGCTACTTTTCTAATGGCTTCAGCTTTACCCTCTGCTTCCAGAATTGCGCCCTGTTTTGTTCCTTCAGCGCGGAGAATAACAGACTGTTTATCGCCCTCTGCCTCCAGGATTTTAGCGCGGCGGTCACGTTCGGCTTTCATCTGACGATGCATTGCCTGGGTCACGTCGGCAGGCGGCTCAATACGTTGCAACTCTACGCGAGTTACTCGCACTCCCCATTTATCAGAAGCATCATCAAGAATCTGGCGAAGTTTGGTATTAATTATCTCTCTGGAGGTGAGGCATTTATCCAGTTCCATATCACCGATGAGATTACGGAGATTGGTTTGAGCGAGCTTGGTTGCAGCCAGATAAAAATCAGCAACATTATAAGTTACTTTAACAGGGTCGGTACATTCAAAATATACTACTGCATCTCCCTTTACCACTACGTTGTCCTTGGTGATTACATCCTGGGGGGGGACATCCACTACCTGTTCTCGCATATCCACTTTGATAATGCGGTCAAGAAACGGGAGAATAATTGTTAGCCCACTGCTCACGGTGCGTTGATATTTTCCCAGTCGTTCTACGATTCCTTTCTCCCAGGGGCGAACTATCCTTAGTCCCAGAGAG
>CAYRXI010000119.1:6163-7829 GCA_964428255.1 uncultured Candidatus Sumerlaeota bacterium | reverse complement strand
TAGCCTTAAGGAAGCCGCGGGGATTAGCAACAAGATAAAAATTATACTTGCCAGACTGCGATATATCAATGCGGTGAGAAAATTCATAAAAAATGAAGAAGCCGATCTGGTGTATGTAAATACGGCGATGTCAATATATGGGGGGCTGGCAGCTAAACTTGCCGGACGAAAAATATTATGGCACATACACGAAGACCTTGTCCCGAATCTATGGAACAAAATTCGCATTTTTCTAATAAAGAGACTGGCACATACAGTAATTTTTGTAGCTTCTATTATTTCGCGCCCTTTCGGCCCGAGACCGCCTAAACAAAACTGGGTGGTGGTCTCCAATCCGGTGGCTATTGAAAGATTCTCGGTCACACCAGCTGAGGCAAAGGAGTGCCGCAAAGAGTTGAATATTCCTGAAAATGCACTCGTAATTTTAAATGTTGGATTCATCACCAGGCGTAAAGGAATAGATATCCTGCTTAAAGCGTATGCCAGAATTAAATCCGAATTTCCAGACTCCAGGCTGGTAATTGCTGGCTCTTATTCTAACACTCCATCCTCTTACTGGAACGAACTCCAGCAAATAATAGCCCAACACCAACTTAATGAAAATGTTTTGTTCACCGGACATCGCGAAGATGTAACCCGACTGATGGCAATGAGTGATATGCTTGTACTCTCGTCGCGCAATGAGGCAGTGCCAATCTGTGTATTAGAAGCAATGGTCTGTGGTCTTCCCGTAGTTGCCACGATCGTGGGGGCAATAGAAGAAATTTTGGAGCACTGTAGGTTAGGCATAATCGTGCCTCCAGAAGACGATATGGCACTGGCTGAGGGGATAAAAAAATTAATTATAGACAGTGCAAAGAGGCAGGAATTTAGCCAGCTGGTTCAGCAAAAAGCCAGAGAAACTTATAACTCACAGACAATTCTTTCGCAGATAGAAAAAATTATCCTTAACTCAATCTCCAGTGATGTCTGAGCAGTCAACCAGATTTTGCTTTGACTTTTTTCAGCATTTTTCAATTAATATCTTTTAATTTTTTTATTAACTACTAGGCACTTAAATTTTTGGAGGAGATAATATGACTAATAAATCCGAGCGCAATCTACTTATTGCACAATCTGGTGGACCTACAATGGTAATTAATCAAAGTCTGGTCGGTGTAGTTGAAGCGGCTAAAAAACGCCGGGAAGTAAACAAAATTTTCGGCGCACTTTACGGATTTGAAGGAATCTTAAAAAAGAAATTTGTAGACTTAAAGAGCGAAAGCAAGAAAGTACTGGAACAAGTAGCAAAAACACCGGGCTCAGCTCTTTATTCCTGCCGTTTTGAACCCAAGGAAGAGGATTGTCGCGCTGCGCTGGAGACTATGAAACAATTTCAGGTTCATTATTTTTTTTATATTGGCGGTAATGATTCGGCAGTTGCTGCCTCCAAACTAAATGAGATTGCCCAGCAACAATCTTATGAGTTGCGGGTATTTCATGTGCCCAAAACTGTGGATAATGATTTACTGCTCACGCATCATTGTCCCGGCTATGGAAGTGCGGCACGCTATGTCGCACTGGCGTTTATGGGCGATGATATGGATAATCGTTCACTGCCGGGAGTAAAAATTAACATCTGTATGGGGCGTAATGCTGGCTGGCTTACAGGAGCGGCTGCACTTGC
>CAYRXI010000119.1:4827-6153 GCA_964428255.1 uncultured Candidatus Sumerlaeota bacterium | reverse complement strand
GCACGCCAGAGCAAAGACTGTGGTCCGCACTTAATTTATCTTCCTGAGCGTAAACTAACAATTAAGAAATTCGTTGAAGATGTTCTGGAGGTTAATGCCAGGTTAAACCGAGTTCAAGTGGCAGTCTCGGAGGGTGTGGTTGGCGAAGACGGACGGATACTTATTCAGTCAACAGCAATTCGTGAGGAATTAAAGCAACTACAAATGGGTGAAATTGTGGAATGGTTAGATATGCTGGCAAAGGTGGAACAAGCAAGTGGAGAGGTAAAACGAGACTCTTTCGGTAATGTTCAATTAAGTGGCTCCGGCGTGCTCGGAGATTTTCTGGCAACCGCAGTGAAGATGTATGCCTTTAAACATAAAGGGATAAAGAAATTACGTGTTAGAGCCGATACCTTGGGTTATCCGCAGCGCAGTTTTATGGAAGTGGCTTCCCCCGTGGATATGCAAGAAGCACGCCTCGTTGGTGAAAAAGCCGTAGAGTATTGTATGCGCGGTGATATTGACGGAAGCGTTATTATTAAACGAGTTGGTACGGAAGATGATGAATATGCCATTGAGACAGAATACATAGAACTCAGAAAACTTGCTGACCCGAGTCGGCCCTCACATGAACAAATTAAGCGAGTACCGGATAATTTAATAAATGCTGCCGGAAATGATGTAACTGAGGATTTTATCAAGTACGCCAGACCTCTGGTCGGCAAACTGCCACAAAAAGGATTTCTAAGCTATAAAAATGTTGAATAAAATATCTCTTTAAAGGTGGTAATTACTTTTCTAGTGGTTGTTTTTGGTGGTTCAGTGGGGGCATTTAGATTGAGCTAAACACAATCCTGGCATTTTCTCAGTCAGACGTATTTGGTAGAGATTGTTCTTTTTGAATTTGGGCGAGAATATGCGCTGGAGCAATTCGCTTGCGATATATTAGATAGTACAGTAACGGGACGACAAATAGCGAGAAGACTGTAGAAGCAAAGACTCCAAAAACGATTGCCCAGCCGAGACCATTGAAAATCGGGTCAAGCGTAATGACCCAGTTTCCGAACAGTGCCGCTCCAGCCGTCAGGAGAATGGGCCTAAATCTAACAGCTCCTGATTCAATAATTGCGCTCTGAAGCTCCTTTCCCTCACGTAGACGGTGGAAGATAAAATCTATCAAGATAATTGAGTTCCGCACCACGATCCCTGCCAGAGCTATCATTCCTATCATCGCCGTGGCTGTGAAAAACACAGGATTGGGGTAGTCACCTACTGTTCGCTGCCCTATCAGATTCAGGAGATAAAAGCCCGGCATTATACCAATTAAAGTCAGCGGGATAGCGA
>CAYRXI010000119.1:4117-4680 GCA_964428255.1 uncultured Candidatus Sumerlaeota bacterium | reverse complement strand
AATGAGTTTCCATCACCAGAAGAATATAAATCCCGATGAGTGCGCCAAGAAAAGCAATGCCTAAGTCACGAAAAACGCGGAGTGTTACTTCCCACTCACCTTCCCCTGCCCATTTAATTTTAAAGCCTTCTGGCAGAGGATTGTTTTTAAAATGTCTATAAAGAGATAATATGGCACTTACCGGGCTACGGCCGGCAATCTCGCCATATACATAAACCACTCGCTCAAGATTTTTATGATAAATGGTTTTGTTGAGTACGCCCTGCTGGAATTCACCTAATTCAGTTAGCTGGATAATGTCACCATTTCTGCTTTTAACCGAGAGTTTGCGAAGCAAATCCAGATTTGAACGCAGTTCACGTGGCACGCGAATTAGAATCGGCACCGGGCTTCGGTCTGTTGGTATACGCACCTCTCCAGCTGGCAACCCGCTTAAAGCGGTATTGAGTACAGAGACAATATCAGCAGGCATCACACCGTGCAGAAGGGCCTTATTCTTATCAATCACAAAACGCCACTCAACCTGTTCTGCTTCAACAGTATCATCCACATCTACCACATAA
>CAYRXI010000119.1:2723-4107 GCA_964428255.1 uncultured Candidatus Sumerlaeota bacterium | reverse complement strand
GCTCACGAACAACGCGGGCAGATTCTATAAGTTGCTCATAAGTATGATAAGGTTGTCCATATACTTCTGCAACCAGCGTAGAAAACACCGGTGGTCCCGGGGGCACTTCCACAATCTGAATATTAGCATTATGCTGACGAGCAATTTGCATAAGGTCCTTACGCAAACGAAGGACTATAGTATGATTTTGCTGCTGCCGGATATGCTTATGTACTAAATTAATGCGCAAATCGGCAACGTTACTACCCTGTCGCAGGAAATAATGGCGCACCATCCCGTTGAAATCCATAGGTGAGGCGGTTCCAACGTAAGCTTCAACATCCGTAACTTCTGGCACGGTGCGCAGATACTCAATAAAGGCATCACAAACAGACTTTGTTGTCTCCAGTGTAGTTCCTTCAGGCATATTCACTACAATTTGAAATTCATTCTTATTGTCAAAGGGGAGCATCTTTACTGGCACCATTCCACTTACTATCAACAGACAGGCAATAACCAGTAATGCAACAATAACTCCTAAAAAGACGATAGCAAGTCCGGTATTGTTGATAAGGGGACGCATAATAGAGCTGTAAACTTTATAAAGTGTGGAGTGAGTTGTCTCTGAATGATGATGGGAGGGTGATTCACTGTAATAAAGTTTTTTCATTAAATGAAAACACATCCAGGGGGTGATTGTAAAACTTACCAGAAGTGACATTAACATAGACACAGGGACATTAAGCGCCATCGGGCGCATATATGGACCCATCATTCCCGTAATAAAAGACATTGGCAAAAAGGCGATAATCACCGCCAGGGTGGCTACAATAATCGGGGGACGCACTTCATTAACAGCAAATAAGACTGACTCTTTGGGGGGACGGAGTTTCAGTTTAAAATGCCGATATATATTTTCTACATCAACTATCGGGTCATCACATACCAATCCCAGTGTGAGGATTAAAGCAAACAATGTTACCCTGTTGATAGAATACCCAACCAGCATATTGATTAACAAAGTCAGAGAAAAGGCAATAGGGACCGCAAAGACTACAATCAGACCTTCGCGCCATCCCAATACAAGATATACCAGACAGATTACCGTAAGAAGTGCTACAAAAAGTTTTTTAACCAGCTCATTTACCTTTTCATTAGCAATTTCACCGAAGTCTCTGGTCACTACACAATGTATATTGTCTGGAATTACCGAGTGCTTTAATTCTTCAATCTTTTTTTTCAAATTTCTTGTAACCCATACGGCATTAGTGCCTTTCCGCTTCGCAAACGCAATAGTAACTGCCGGGTAAGTTTCCTTAAGGAGTTCCTCAGCCTTATGTATGCCCTTATGATGAGCGGCTGGTCCGAAGGCAATGCGTACGTAATTATTGACCTCCTCTGGACC
>CAYRXI010000119.1:444-2713 GCA_964428255.1 uncultured Candidatus Sumerlaeota bacterium | reverse complement strand
TAAATATAAAGGGCGATTATTATAAACTCCAATAATCAGGTTTTCTATTTCTGTAGCTGAGTTAAAAAAGGCTCCAGCTCGCACCAGATACTCATAATTTCGCTCCTCATAAGTACCGGCAAGATTTTCTATATTAGCACCACGTAAAGCATTGGCAATATCCTGGGGCGAAATCTTGTAAGCAGCCATTGCTTCAGGGTCTATGTAGATGTGGAGCTTGCGTTGTAGACCTCCGACGATATAAGCGCGAGCAGTATTGGTAACACTCTGTAAGCGATATAAAACTTCCTCTGCTACACGTCGTAGTGTATAGTCATCTGCTTCTTTACTGTAGAGTGTCAGAAAAAATATAGGTACATCATCAATTTCAACCGGTTTAATTACCCAACCGGTGACATTACTGGGGACACGATCTATATTCATAGAGATTTTGTTGTATAATTTGACCAGCGAATCAATGCGGGATTCCCCGACAAAGAATCTTACTGTTACTATTGCAAGGTCCTGACGACTCATTGAGTAGACATATTCAACACCATCAATTTCCCACAGGATTTTCTCCAGACGCGAGGCAACTTGCTGTTCTACTTCTTCTGCGGTGGCACCGGGTACATTAACAAAAACATCTGCCATTGGAACAACAATCTGTGGATCCTCTTCTCGTGGAGTTAATACCAAAGCAGCTATACCGATGAGCAATGAAACCAGAATAAAAATAACAGATAGATTAGAATCCAGAAAGGTGTTGACCACCCGAATTACGAATGTTGTATTTTCGGAAGGTAATTGTTTCATCTACACCCCGAAAAACTACGTTAATTGATTATTACTTTACTTACTTTTGCCCGGCAATTACCTTATCGCCCGTATTCAAGCCACTGAGCACTTCAATCATTTCATCGTAAGTTTTCCCCGTCTTTATTACACGGCGTTCTACTTCATTTCTCTGGTTGATGATTTTTACCATTTCAACCTGACCGACCATATAGAGCGCAGACCTGGGGATAACCAAAGCCTTCCTGCTGCCTACTGGAATTATCAATCTGCCAAACATACCTTCGTATAACCCTTCTTGAGGCGGTATTCTAACCTTTACCATAAACGTGCGCGAACTAATGTCGGCAGAAGGTGCAATTTCTTCTACTGTGCCCTCCGTTTGATAATTTATAGCATCTATGCGGATTGGTAATTTGGCGCCGTTAATTATTTTAGATTTTAGCGATTCAGGAACAGCCGCTTCCAATCTCAGGCAATCTGGATTATACATCTTGAGTAACGCCCGCCCGGGCATTGCCATATCTCCTTCACTCTGCAATTTTTCAGTAATTCTGCCAGCAAAGAGGGCATAGATTTTAGTATAAGAAAGCGTAACCTCTACTTCTTTAACCGTTTCCTGTGCCTGTTCCACTCTGGCTCTGGCGACTTTTAGCGCTGTTTCATATTGCTCAAATACCTGCCGACTGGCAACGCCTTTTTCAAACAAGTCTTTATGGCGATTGGCATCTGCCTCAGCCTGTGCCTCGCTGGCGCGGGCAGCATCCAGTTCTTTTTTTGCCTGATTTAAGCGGGCTGTGATATCGCGGTCATCTAATTCCACCAATAACTGGCCTTCCTGCACCTCATCACCTGCACTAACGTGTATCTTTTTGATTGTCGCCATAATTTTGGCGGCGATATCAGTGCTGTGACAGGCAAATATTGTTCCCACTGCCTCCATAGTGACAGGGACTTCTTTCTCTTCCACCACCGCAAAGGTTGTGTCTTTGGCTACCTGGGTTAAAGCCCCTCTTAGTTTACCGGGTTTTATTTTTTCCTGCCTTGATAAGTCCCCTTTGAGCCAGAAATAAAGAGCAGAAATCAGAACTATTATGAAGAGAAGGCTTATGAAAAATTTTATCAAAGATTTACTCATAATTTATTTCCCGAAAAAATAAACTCACTTATAGTTTTATATTGAATTAAACTTTTTTCAATAAAAACAACTACCTTACGTTTGTATTATCTCAACACCAAAAGATATTAGATATAAAAAAAGAAAATTTAGAAGATAGTGAGATTAAAAATGGCTCAGGTGATAGAAAAAAATAATAACCATTTATAATCAATTCATCCTGCAATTACTTGTTTTATTATTCCTTATTTGCATTTTCATAAATAATCTGAAACAGGGCTTTAGCAGCTTCCAGAGGACCTGTTTGTTCAAAACCGCAGATACCGAGCCGGGTTCTTATCTGCCCCACAAACAGGTTTTGTTTGAAAAACTGGGCAA
>CAYRXI010000119.1:0-434 GCA_964428255.1 uncultured Candidatus Sumerlaeota bacterium | reverse complement strand
AAAATATTTTTCCGCCAGCTGTTCATGAAGAGCCTTATATTGTGGCGGACCAAAAATATTGGCAAAATAAGAGTGCACTAAACCTGTGCTGGTAGTGGTGCCTTTACTCATTGCCGTGCCTTCGCGAAATACAGGAATCGCCTGCTCTGGAGTTGAAAATCGCTCAATAATCGGATGTTCGTCATCAATGTCCTCATAATTATTGGCATAAAGCACAAAATCAACTTTATGCCCTTTAATTACCTGTTCAAAATTGGTGACAGGCATAACAATACGGGCATTAATCTGCGTGGGACTCATAATAATGGCGCGGTCCATCTGCCCGAAGGCATAACCTGGCTGTAGGTCATCCAGCCGCAAAAAGGCTCCAATCTCCGTGCCATAACCAATAATACTTCCATCTGGCGCAATCTCCAGAGAACCCATATCATCAG
>CAYRXI010000118.1:6163-7912 GCA_964428255.1 uncultured Candidatus Sumerlaeota bacterium | reverse complement strand
CCATATTCCTTGCAGGACACGGTATATCAGGTCAAGGTTGCACCACCAGCGAGCCAGGACCTTCCGACCACTATAACCGTGCCTGTAGGCACTTCAGTAGAGTGGGTCTCAACTTTAAATTTGGACACTCCAGCTGGAGCTTTGGCTTCATATAACGAAAATCCGGTGGTGCAAATTAAGAGCACACGTAATCCGCTTAGCGATGTATTAGGCTGGGACAGTAGTATGCTGGTTCCGTGAAAGACATATCGCTGTAAATTCACTGTACCCGGCGTGTATGATTACACTGATGGCTTAGGCCACACCCGGCAAATCAAAGTCATCCAGAATGAGCTCGCAAGCTATGATTTCACTGATTCTGATGAAGGCTGGCAGTTTGCCGGTGAAATATCACCCTTTGATACACCACTAACTACCTGGCAAGGCGGTCATCTTGGGCTTAATGCTCAAGGTTCAACTAATTGTTTTTCGTTTTTCTCCAGTCCTGAAGTGCAAATTGAGAATTGGAAGCTTTATCGTGCCGCTGGACAGTTGGCAGTAGTGTTACTGACCCGGATTTAGCTGTGCAGTTCCCCCTGCGCATCAATCAGCGGAGTGACTGGGTTGCTTGGGATAGAATAGTTAATAGTTTCCTGATGAATGACCCGTCTGCAGGGAACAATAAGGTCTACGATGTGTTCTTCAATCCAAAGGTTACCGGGACCGCAGACAATAAGGTGCTGTTTTCTTTTGATATTCTGAATTTGGATTGGAATGATGATAGCAACTCCTGGTTATATTTAGAAGAATTGACCGCCTAGGTAGTTAATGAAGCCAAAGACCTGACTATCCACAAGGCAGGGACAGAAATTGTCAATTATGATTTTACAACTGGCAGTGAAGGCTGGGGTTTATAGGTTCAATACCCCCGTTTGATGCACCCGTCCCCTTCATTATTCCCGGGGCAATTGGCCTTTCGCCCAATGGCTCTGTGTATTGTTCCTCCTACTGGTTTAGTCCGGAGGTCACAATTGATAATAATAAGCTACATCGGATCCGCTGGGAAGTAGAAAGCAGCGTGAGTAATCCGGATGATGCAGTTCAGCTCCGCCTACGGATAAATCAACTCGGAGCATGGTCTTTCTGGAATAGAATCGTGAACAGTTATTTCCAGAATGCACCAGCAGCTGGCAATGTTAAAAATTATGACGTTCTTCTTAGCCCTGCAGTTTCTGGCGTTGGTGGGGATAATCAGCTGGTTCTTTCTTTTGACATTATGAGTTTTGACCCCAGTGATGACGAAAATTCATTGATTTTGCTTAATGCCGTGATTGTGGCTGAAACTAATATTAATCAATAATGAGATTAAAACTACTAAAGATTATCACTCAACCAAGTTAGTTGGATAAAATATAGCATAAATCCACAAAGGTTTACCCATTATGGCGGTCACAGAGTTCGTTAAGAGATTATCAACGAGAACGGGTGAAAATAGATTTTACTTAAAATAGGGCATTTCTACATCTTCACTGTTCGCTCTTTTGAATAAACCTCTGCGGTGAATTTTAGCTAATGATTAGGTAAAAATTTATTTTGAGGTGGTTTTTGTTGCCAAAAATTGACAAGTGTTATATAAACAATTATAATTTAATTATTTAATTTTATTGCTATTCCTTGCCAGGAAGGAGCAAATTATGCCAAAGAAAATTCTGGCAATAGATGATGAAAATGACGTACTCCTGATTATAAAAACTGCTTTAAGTAGTGAAG
>CAYRXI010000118.1:0-6148 GCA_964428255.1 uncultured Candidatus Sumerlaeota bacterium | reverse complement strand
AATGGATATGATGGTTTAGCAATGGCGGAAGAACAACAACCGGACTTGATTATTCTGGATTTAATGATGCCCGAGATGAACGGTCTTGAATTCCTGACTCAATTAAAGTCCAATGATCTTACAGGACAGATACCGGTTATTGTAGTATCAGGCTTAAGTGATAAGGAAAAAATTCGTATGGCTCTCTCCAAAGGAACAGAGTACTACATTATTAAGCCCTATGAATATGATGATTTAATTAATAAAGTGCGACAGGCACTGGGCGAGGTAAAATAAACACCGTTATTATTTTTTTCCCTCGGAACTGAGCTGGTCTTTACCAATTCTCACAAAAATGTCGCGTGCCATTTCTTCATCCATTGCTACTTGTGTATGACCTACCTGTAGCACGTAGGAGGGAAAACGTTGAATTACTTCTATCGTGACTCCAGGCAATATTCCCATTGCCATAAATTTTTGTAACTTCTTCTTATCGCGTGTATGCAAGTAAGCCACCTTACCCTTTACTCCCCTATTCACGTCCGTAATACTGGCAAAGATAGGCTGAGCAATCTTCGCAGCCACTTTACAGCATTTCCCCTGTGGAATGGGCTTCCCATGAGGACAAAATCTGGGATGTCCTAAAATGGTACAGATACTCTCCTCCACGTCCTGATGAATGAGGTGCTCAAATCGGCAGGCACTATCTTCCATCAATTCTTCTTTTAAATCCAGCACATCTATCATCAATCGTTCAGCCAGACGGTGACGTCTGATGGCATTTTCAGCTTCTTTTAACCCTTCTTTGTTTAATCTTATTCCTTCAGTCGTTACCGTAACGTACTTTAAAGCTTGCAGTTCTTTAAGTTCTTCACTTTGTGCGGTCAGTTGAAGTTCTTCTAAACTGATTATCTTTTTGCCTTCTTCTTGGGTTTTTATCCATAATTGCTCGAGGAGGTCTTCTGCCTTATCACTTAATGGCATTTCGTTTCTCCTTCCATTTCTTTATTTTCTTTATCAGGACCGGTTCTTTTGGGATTTCATAACCGCAATTTGGGCACTTAACTAAACCGCAAGAACCAAAGATAACACATCCCTTGCAGGAGCCTTGTGCTTCTCGTTCATCAAACTCAAAACTGCAGAATCCACATTTCATAGTCTGACTCCCAGAGTGTTGAGAACAAAATTAACTACAAATCCCATCAGAAATGCAAAGGGGAAAATGAAGGCGGCTATTGCCAGCGCCATTTTCAAACCCCGCTCTTTGATGGTAATGGCGAATTGTGCAATACACGGCATAAACAGGGCAAGCGTTATAGCTGCTACTACCAGCGGAGTTCCACTCAAAATACCGGCAATTTTAAGGTCATACAGACCTGCTGCTCCATAATCCCGGCGGAAAAAGCCGAAGAGAAACGCCTGTGTTGCTCCCTCCGGTAATCCTATCCAGGTTACCGGATAAGAAAGCACCTTGAGCAATAAGTCAAATAAACCAACTAATCTACCTATCCAGATTAACACACTGGCAAGAATAAACAAAGGTAAGACTTCCTTTAAATACCATTCTACTCTGGAATATGTCTTTAGTAAAATGTTTGATAACCTGGGTAATCGTAGAGAAGGGATTTCCATATAAAACATAGGTTTTTCACCGGGCATAATTTTAGCGGTAAGATAACCAACGAACAGAAAAACGAAAACCATCACAATAATAAATATCCATAACCCCAGGACATTCTGAGATAGTAGGGCAAAAATCACGCCTAATTGGGCTGAACACGGCACTGCTAATGCCAGTAGAAATGTTGCAATTATCCGTTCCCGTCTGGTCTCCAGTGTCCTTGTTACCAGAGTTGCCATTGTATCACAGCCAAATCCCAGCACAATCGGGATCACCGCCCTGCCATTGAGGCCAATGCCTTTGAACAGCCGGTCTATAAGCAATGCCAATCTCGGCAGATATCCGGTATCCTCTATTATTGAAAATGCTATAAAAAACGTCGTAACTATCGGAAGTATAATGGCGATAGCATATCTGATACCCAGAGTTAATATGCCATAATCAAAAACAAATAGTTCCTGAATTAATCGCACTGGAATAAGGGCAGTGATTAGCCGCGTCGCTAACGGATTAATATATTTGCCAAAAATTTGTTCCTCAATAAAACTCACCGAAATCATAGCTCCAAATACACCAACAAACTCATATAAACCATAAATGACCAGAAGCAGTATTGGGATCCCAGTAAAGGGGTTAATCATTAACCGACTTAGCCTCTCCCGAAAATCCAGCACTCCTACTGGTCTGGAAATAGTCACTTTTGCTACAATGTCATTCACCAGCTTCTGCCGAGCCAGAGCAATAATATAAGTTAACGCTTGAGTGTAGCGGTTTTTTATTTCCCTTATTTTCTCTTCTATTACCGCATATTCAGCGCCCATTTGTTCTTTAACCAATTCCCTAATTTCTGCGTCATCTTGTAGTAAGAGCAAAACTATTGCTCGTCTGGAAATTTTGTACTCTCCTTTGAGTAGTTGCTCTAATCCCTGAATAAGATTTTCCAGCGGTTTATCATATCTAATTTTTCTGGCGGGACGTGGTTTATATTCAGCAATTTTCTGTTTTAATTCATCAATCCCCTGCTTCTCAGTTGCTACTGTAGCTACTACTGGAATACCCAGCTCCTTCTCCAGCGCCTTTACATCAATGGTTATACCGGCTCGTTCCGCTTCATCCATTAAATTAAGGTCCAGTATCAACGTGACTTCAGCTTCAATCAGCTGCAAAGTAAAGTGAAGCATTCGCTCAAGATTTTTGGCATCAGCTACTTGAACAATTACCTCTGGCTCTTCTGTAAATAGAATTGACCTTGCCACACGTTCATCTTCTGCCAGCGTTAAGAGAGAATACATCCCCGGAGTATCAATTACATCGTATTCATAATTACCAATTTTGCCTGTTCCGCGCGCAATTTCTACCGTGGTGCCTGGATAATTTGATACTGTGACATATTTTCCGGTGAGACTGGCAAAGATAACACTTTTACCGACATTAGGATTGCCAATTAATACTATTTTTTTCCTGTGTATCGGTTTTACCATCTAAATAGTCAAAGTGCAGATTGGTGCTCATCAAAAAAACAAGTAAGCAAATTATAGTAATTTAGTATACTTAAGGTCAATCGGTTCTACCGTAATGCAAGTCTCTGAGTTATGTAGGAGAGAGAGAGAACGGATTGGTCCAAGCTTTCCTGCCAAGCGAATCAACCACTTCAAGTCGGAAGAAAGTTATATTGGCTGGTATTGGGAGTTTTATATCGGTAATTAACTCGCCTTCGCGAGCGATAAAACAATGACCACGGGTTGGATTTGCTACCAGATTTATCCGACGAGCAGGCGAGCAATGCACTCGGACATAATTATTCTGCAATTCCAGATGGTGAATCACAGGTCCCATTGTAGAGTAGAACCGACCGAGCTTTATCGCCTCAAGTATAGCGGATTGAGTTAGCTCCGCAGCTTTTACCCAGAGCCAGCCTTGAAAAGTATCGTAATAAATTCTGTGACAATCATCCACGGCAAATCCATAAAGTTTCTTACCACGAGAGAGCAAATCGTTCCATTGGACTTCAGCATATCCGCGGTTAATTTCCACATCGCAGCCGGTGTTATACACTTCTAACCCAAGTAAGCCCTCCAGTGAAATAATATCACTTATTATCACGCCGTTCCACGAAGGGTGCGCCAGAATTGGGAGTCCACCCGCCGCTAAAATTAAATCCACTAATTCCTGGGCTGTGTATTGCTCGTTAGATTCCCTGGTCTTTACGATTGGCTGCTGAATACCCAATCCCACAAAGTGAAAATTCCCGACCTCTGTTTTCCCTCCGTCTAATTCAATCCCGGGAATCAATAAAAATTCGTCTGAGGGTTTATAATTAACAATAGTAAGTTTCCAGTGGTCAGTTATGGATAAAAAATGATATCCCGAGGCAGCATAACTCTTAACCAGTGTCTCTGGCGATATCCAGCCATCACTGTTTAAGGAGTGTGAATGAATATTTCCCCGAAACCAGTGCCCCTGTTGTGCAAATGGATTCATTGATATTAGTGACATTTCTAGGTTTGTCGTTGCCATTATTTTAACTCAGTTGAACAAACGTCAATTAAATCCACTGCTTCTTGAGGAACAAAGTAACTTTTACCGTTAGACAAAACCAAACCCGGTAGTTCTACGCATTTGTCATTAATATAGGCTTCATTTTTAAACACCGGCATTCTCAATGTGTTATTCCCCTTTTTTACTACTATTACCGGGTTATTCGCATCCTGGTTGTCTATACTCATTTCAGCACCTCTGGAGCTGAAAGCAGCTTCTGCCGGCACAAACAATTTTTTCGTCGTATCTTCAAGGTTAAGTCTTAAAATTCTGGCGATGTATTTTGCAATATTAGTATTTTCTACCACCCCTGTTAGTCTAAAATTCCTTGGATGATAAACTCCCAGAAATACTTCTTCGCCTGTATGACCGTGTGTTGTCCAGCCCAGTCCGGCTCGCTTGCTCATCATTGGAGCAATCACTCTTACCAGCTGGTCCAGTTTCTTGGGTGATTGTTGCACTTCATCATAAAAAGCTTTGAGCACTGTATATTCATCCTTTGTTAATACAAACAAACCATAATTTTCCTGGATGATTTTGAAAAACTCGGCTTCCGGTAGCGACGCATTTAACTTTGCCCTGACGCCTGCTGCAGTCAGTTTAGCGTCACGTAATGGGTCTACAATGGAACTCAATGGCAGTGTATCATAGCCCCGTTCTGTATCGGCATTTCCGATAGATAAGCCCCCATTACCATGGTCTGGTGCCACGATTACTACAGTATTCCCGTTAGCTTTGGCAAAGTCTAATGCTACTTTTACTGCTTTATCAAAGGCACGAAATTCACTGATTACTCCAATCGGGTCATTGGCGTGTGATGCCCAATCAACCTGACTGCCTTCTACCATAAGGAAAAATCCATCCGGGTCTTTTGACAGAATCTCTATTGCTTTTTTTGTCATTTCTTCAAGACTGGGCTGTACCGTGGGATCCCGGTCAAAATCATAATCCATTGCTACGGCTGCAAACGCTCCCCAGATTTTGGGGGCTGTTGATTTCAGCATCTCATCCCGCGTTGTTACATAATCGTAACCTTTTTTCTTTATTACCGCGATTAAATCTTCTTTATCGGCTCGCCTGTCTGCCTGCAAATACTGCCAGCCCCCCCCTAAAACTACATTCAGATTATTATAGACCTGCTGTTCACCTAAAATTTCGTATTTGTCCCGCTCGGGATAATGACTGGAAAATGCTGCCGGGGTGGCGTGTTGAATTTGACAGGTGACCACCAAGCCAGTGGCTTTCCCCTTGAGTTTTGCGGCTTCCAGAACTGTTGCCACCGGCTTACGCGCGTCCTCTGGAGCGATAGGCGTCTGCCCTGGCATATCTGCTTTATCAGGTAAGACTGAAATAAATCCTGCTTGCGACTTATAACCTGTTGCCATTGCCGTGCCGGCTGGTGCAGAATCGGCAATTGGTACATCCGCTGAATAGGTGCGCACCAGCCCGCATATCAACTCATCAACCGCCAATGGCTGACCTCCATTATACCACCGCGTCAATGTCATATGGGTAATTCCAGTCCCATCCGGTATTAGCAAAATAACACTTTTAACTTCTTCCTGTGTCAGTTCATTACCGATGGCATACACAAACACCATCAGCACTAAAACTAATAGCAGACAGATTTGTTTTTCACTCCATTTTTCATAGTAATACATATTAATTTCCTCCAAATTGCTTACAATAAAAAATCTATCCACTATACTTTAGTTTATTTAAGCAAAACAAGAAGATTTTGGCAGCATTACTTCACAACACTTTACGTCAATAACCCGCTTTTTTGTTTGTTCAAATAAGGGGGGATTATTGTCACAAAAATGAGAGTGGCATTATATATACCTTTAAATTCTTCAGAAATGTCAGAAAAATGCAGTCTAATTATATCTTAACTTAACTCCCCAGATATAAGTGAGCACATAGTATATGCCGACAATTATAAAGATTGTCCCGGTGATGGTTTTTGTATAAAATTCAATTCGTGCAAGTCTCTGATAAAATTGGGTGATA
>CAYRXI010000117.1:788-7937 GCA_964428255.1 uncultured Candidatus Sumerlaeota bacterium | reverse complement strand
ATAAACAGCTTTTAAATATGCCTTGCCGGTAGATGCTTACCCTCCCGTTATGTGTGAGGAAAAGTTCACACCGTGTTAAAATTTTCTCACATTCCTATGTAGATTAACCGTAGTAATTAACCTGATAGTTTGTGGTTGCGTTAATATAAGTCTTGTTAAATCAATGCTTTGTGAAAATATGAACGAACACGGAGAGCTCTTATTTTCAGGGCATAGTTGTTGCACTTTCTTTAATTAGAATTTTTTAGGAGCAGAACAAATATGGAACTATTAGATAACACACTAAAGCTTTATCTGGAAGAAATAATAAAACGCCCTGTCTTAACTCGGGAGCAAGAAATAAAATTATTTCAACGTCTGGAACAAGGCGATGAGTCTGCTCGCCAGGAAATAATTGAGTCCAATCTTCGGTTTGTGGTAAAAATAGCCCTTCAGTTTCTCGGGAAAGGTCTTTCTCTGGCAGACCTGATTCAGGAAGGAAACCTGGGCTTAATTGCAGTAATTAACAAATTTGACTGGCGTAAAGGTTACAGATTTTCTACTTATGCTGCCTTCTGGATCCGACAAAGCATTCAATTAGCTATTCGCCGTAACAACTCACTGGTAAAGCTTCCTTTACGTAAGGCACGATTAATGGGGCATCTGGCAGAGTTCATAAATAATTTCTGGCTGACAGAGGGCAGGGAACCAACAGAGAATGAACTTTCACAAGGCATTAACATAGAGCCTCATAAATTAGAAGCAGTTACCCAATGGCGAGAATCTATTTTATCGCTTGACTCTCATCCCAGCGAAATCTCTGAGTCAGTGCTGTATGACTTTATCCCCTCATACTCGTATAAAAACCCGCGAGAATACTGCCAGGAAAATGAGCGCAAAGAAAAAATTGCCGATGCCTTAGCCACACTTTCCGAACGAGAGCAGGAAGTTCTCCGTCTGAGATTTGGTGTCAATGGGACTAAACCTCTCAGCCTGCGGAAAGCCAGTCGCATAATTGGCATAAGCCAGGAAGGCGTTCGGAAAATTGAAAAACGTGCTCTTGATAAATTACGTTGTCCAGCATTTCGCGCACAACTGGCTGGACTGATTTAAATCCTCTGTCATCCGTAAACAGTAGTTTCAAAATTTTAGGCTGTGGTGGTGAGTTCCTCCTGAATGAATGAGAAAAAAGGCAGGGTTGTGAACTCACCGCGGGGGAATCCCTTACCCACCACAGCCATTATGATTTAAGCATCTTTCTTTTAAGGTTAAATACCCTGGAATCTCACACCCGAAACAAACCTGACACAGCTACTTCTTCACATTTTTTCTTAAGCCGAGATACTTGCTGCTCATAAGGGTCTGTGCCAGTAAATTAACCCCTTTCCTCTCATTATTATCTGCAAAGTCAGTAACTATAAACTAATTACAGGAAATCAAAGGTTTATTCTACTTTAAGCCAATCCAGTCTAACCGGTAGAGTCTGGGTACCTGAAGTATCAATATAATGGGCTATTGGATTATGTTGCTGGTCGTATAATGCATCATTGGTGGACTTGCTAATCGGGTCATCGGCAATGGCTATATCAAACCAGCCCGGAGAAGATGTGGTTTGGAAAGAAATCCGGCATAATACTGGATTAGCCTGTGTATTATTACTATCTGAACCAGAAATATGTCGCCACTTTTCGGGTCCAGAGCCTTGCTGACTGCCAGCAACCGGATTGAATGCATATCCCGGCGCATCTGTTATCCCCTGATAAGTAACTGAATTTGTATTATAAACAACCTTGAGGTTATAACCTTTAGGAATTTTACCTGTGGTATTACCTGAGACAATAACATCTATAGTAAAAGAGCTATTTGCCTTAAATGGGTCACCACTGGAAACAACTGTGATGATTCCTGTAACCGGTTTGGCAAAACCTTTCAGACAAACATTGGCAGTGTTATCCAAGTTATAGATGTCATAAAAAGTCGTACCATTAAAGCTGTAATAGCTTTGTCCGGGACCGGATGTGGCACCACTGGAGTAGCCATTCACTCTATATTCAATTGGAATGGGATAGTTATAGCTCGGAGTAGTTTGTTTAACCACGATTGAAAATGTCTGCCCATTAGTAAGAGGAACGGGAGTTTCCAGCTGAATAGTATTATAGCCAGCATAGGTTATTGTGCCCTGCTGGTGTGAAGCATACCCACCGGTATTGATTGGTCCTTGATTCGGATTAAGATATACCCAGAGCTCGTAAGAAACGTTATTCACTGCAGTATACCAGCTTGCAGCCCGGAGGATGTGGTTTTCAGTGGCAGTAAATTTATTGGCAAACCAGGCAGTTGAGCCTCCCCCCCCCAAATCGGACACCCAGCCCAGGGGGTCATACTGGTAAACAGTTGAATAATTGCTTGTATCTTCAGGATTCACAAACACTGCGTTTTCTTCATAGCCCAGCCTTGAATCATAATAAGAAATGTAGAAATAACCATTTTCACCCCAACTGCTACCCCAGCTGTTCTTTATTATAAATGCACCATTACCTGGGGGAGTCGTGTTGAACTTGTATCTACTAAAATTATCGTCCCATCCCACAATACAGACCGCATGATTACCGTATTGCCCACCGTTGTAATAATAAGCTTTATTAGTAGAATTGTAGTAGGCCGAGTTCCAGTAAAAACTGGTATATACAGCACCATAAGTCTGTACCGCTGATTTCAGGTAGTCATTATTCGTAGGTCCTGTCCTTGGAGGGAGCATTATTACCTGCTGAACGTGCTTCCTGAGAGTCAATCCTGAAGGAGAAGAGCAATTATTGGGATTATAGGGGTCAGCAGCTTCATTAACTGGACCACCATAGCGCGCCAGATATGCAGTTGCCATATACATATTGCCTCCATCGCAACAACCAGGGTCAAATCCATGAATATTTTTCATATTATTTTCTGAATAATCGGGCACCGGGGTTGGATAAACGGTCATCTGGCAGGATTCCATTGACCCATAAGTAGCAAACGTCCAGCAACTGCCACAGCTTCCCTGGTCTTTCACCGGTGACAGTCTGAGCGGGTTCTGTGTTCTTAAATCAAAATAAGCAGGAAATCCCAATAACCTTTTGACAACTGGCTCAAAGGCAACCGGTGCTCTGGGTGCTGGCGCATAACCAAGCCCACGCCCCTCTTCAGTGAATTGCAGCATCTCTTTACCTGTCTTCAGATTCTCCTGATACGCGATAAACGCTGGATTTAGAGGAGCTAAGGATATCTGTGATTCTGCGGAGGATAGATTAATAATACTCCAAAATAAAAGAGTGATGAGAAATAGGATTACTGTTTTTTTCATTTCTCCTTCCTCCTTTATTTGAACGTTTTGTTAACTAAAAATCTAATTTTTCAATGTTTATTTTTTTGTAGCGGTATTGTCCTAAAAAGTGTTTGAAAATTGGCTCACCAAATAAGATTTGGTATAGTTATAATTTTCTTCATATTACCTTATTGATTCAATCTTTTTTAGATTTCTTCTTTCTATTTCCGCTACACAATATTACATAATTCATTCGGTTACCTATGTCTAATAACCCGAATTACAGGATTCTCCCACCTGCCAGCAGTTCATATAAGATAATCTCCGCACTACTCCTACTAGGCAAACTCCCCTGCACTTTTACTCGCCGCCGAAACTCCTCTATCAACCGCTCTATTATATTCGTGGAGTATATATTCTGGCGGCACTTCTCGGGATAATTAAAAAATGTCAGCATCTCCTCTCCTGCTTCCTTTAGCGAATTCACTACTCGCTCTTCTATCTTTCACCACTTTAGGCAGGTCAGGAATTTTCGATCTCCATTTTAAAATATTTTTTCTCTAAACTCCCGGAACAAACTCAAAACGATTTATTATAACCTCTACTGGTTTATTATTTAGCGGGGGATTGCCATTGAATAACCATAAATTAATATGAACCTTTTCTTTGCCAGCTGGAGGTATTTCCTGAGTAAAAGTCCATTCAAAAATCAGTACACAGGGATTAAATGGGTCAGCTGGATGACCTTTTAAACTCTGGAAAAATACTTCCTTAGGATGCCAGATAAAATAATTTAAGGTTTTATTAATTTTTGCAGGGATGTTAAATCTCATCATATTCCCTGGGATGTGGAAAGGCTGAATGACATATTGTGCAGTGTTCTCATCAGCGGGATTGCCCCAGCGAGAAAATTCTATATCTATTTCTCTATGACCATATTCTGGATTTTCATCATAAGTAAAAAGTCCCAGAACAGCATTCGGGTCAAGATTGTCAACCCGGCTATCCAGATAGAACCGGTAGGCGCCATATCCAAGACTCTTCAACAAGGATATCTCGGCGCAATGCCAATTTCCGCCTTGCCTGGTAATTTTAAGGTGTAATCTACCGCGAGAATCAACACAAACATTATTTTTGTGGTTAGAGAAAAAATTAGGGCCGGGATCAAATCTATTGGGAAGAGTATGCTTTACTTTCCAGTCAAAGCCGGAAAAAGAGATAATTCTGCGTTTTGCCTCTGCGACATCAATAGCCAGTATATCGCCGCCAACTGGGGGTAGTGTATTTAGCGTTGAGGGAACATTTTTACAATAGTCTGCCTTTACGAGAAGGGCTGCATAAACTGAGCCGAGATGAATGCCTGTTTGCCATTTACCATTAGCTGCAATACTGGTGCAGGGTTTGTCAACCCAGGGCTGAACATACCATTTGTCTGTCCTGGCGTAAATAACCACGCGGCAAGCACTGGGATTGACATTGCGTGCAACTCCCTGGATATTGCCCCAGGAAGATGGTCCAGCGACCTCCTCAGGTGCCTCGGTAATTAAAATCTCAGGTAAACACTCAACATTATTTTTTATAACAACCTGATATTCTTCAGCTGGAAAAGCAACAAAGATTATCCCTGAGGTTAACCAAATAAAAGCACAAAGAAAATAATGCTTCGCATTTTTTAAGTACATATTTCTTCACCTCCATAAATTTTTGTTTTGTTAATAATTTTGTGCTTTTTCATTCAGAAGTTTTTGCTATCCCCTAAAATCATAAATATTATCATTATTTATACATTTCTTGCAAGAGTAATAGATTAAAGAGAGTTGAAAATTTTTAAGGAGTGATGACGATTTCATTTAAGGTTACGGAGTTAAGGAGGTTCCAGGAGTATTTGTCATCGTTCCAGTCAAAACTTAAAATATCAAAGGAGAAAATGAGCTTGTCGTCTGCAGAGGTTCCGGTAACAACCGGGTCAATAATAATGTCATAAAACCCGGGATTTCCCCATGAGGGCGAATTTTGTAGATAACTATTAATTGCTCTGTTCCAGGCAGACCAGTTTCCGCGCTGGTTGGTGCGGAGACGAAATTGAACTGCTTCATCCGGATTGGTCACACTGCTTTCTACTTCCCAGCGCAGGCGATACATCTTGCCGCTTTGAATTATCACATCTGGACTAAACCAGTATGAGAAGCAGTTTGCTGAGCCATCAGGATTTAAGCCGAGTCTTCCAGGAGCAATAATTGAAGTGGGTGGGTCAAATGGTGGTATGGTGCCAGCAAATGTCCAGCCTTCATTATTTGAAATAAAATCATAGCTAAGAACGTTGCTGCCGGGAATTGCAAAAACTTTTTCTACCATTAATTCATCCACAAACAGCCAGGAATTTACGTCATCAAAAATGTCAAAGCTGATTATATCAAATGAGAAGATTACCTTGTTGTCATCATTCTGACCGGTAACTTTTGGGTCAAAGTAGACGTAGTATTCTTGTAAATTTTTAAGTGAAGGTGCTTGCCCCAGATAACTATTGACAACTCTATCCCACGAAGCCCAGGCATCTCTTTGATTAACGCGCAATCTGAACTGTACGCAAGCATCCGGGTCGTCTACGGTGCTTCCTATGAGCCATTTTATGCGGTATAGATTATCGGCTTCAATTCGTAAATCAGGACTGTACCAGTAGGCAAAGCAATTTGTAGAACCTTGCGGACTTAAGGCGATAACTCCCATAGTCACTGCGGTTGCTGGTGCATCGTAAGGTAGGATTCTGTCAGTGAATTGCCAGCCTTCAGCTCCACTTTCAAATGTATATCTGGTGGGAGTTAACGTCAAAATGCCATTGTTTGTGGTGACATCAGGTACTTTAACACCAGTAGTTGTTCCCATAACTACTTCTATGAAATTAACCGCGACTTCAGTTCCCGGCAACGCCGAAGGGCTTACTTCAGCCTGAATGTAACCAATAGTACCTGCTCCTGGCTTAAAGGCTGTAGTGGGTTTTCCATAAATTACCAAGCGGAATTCATTAGGGCTGACGGAATTATAAGCAATAATATGGCCACTTAAAAGATTCCCCGGCAAAAACGCGATATTCTCAAGCACTGCCGGGTAAAAGCTAATACTGGTATTCACTCCGGCGACATCAGTACTGTCGGTTAAATGTACTGGAATATAAACCGTGCCACCGGGCATAGCTGAAGTATTCTCAATATATAATGTTTTTTGGGCAAATGCGCCTGCAGTTAAAGTGATTAGCAGGCTAACCCAAATTGTGAGTATTTTAAACATACATTTTCACCCTTTTGTATGGAGACCAAATTTTAATATGTTATTCATTGATAATTCTGATTATGTCCAGCACCGTAATCTCACCATCTGCATCTTTGTCGCCAACACGCTTTTCTGAATCATTAAGCACGCGTGTTCCAAGAATCGTGTCTACCAGCATTTGAATCAGTCCATCTTCGTTGCCGTAAAAATAGTCGTAACTTACTGCATTGGCTTCAAAGATAGTGCCTGAAGTATTACAGATTACAAGAGGAGTTAACGTATAACTTATAACCACATTTTCAGGGATATTCTGAGGGACCCTCAAATTAATTCGGCATACCAGAGATTCACCTGTAGGTTGCGTGAGCGATTCGCCTTGATGCGCAGTAAGTAAACAAAATCCCTGAGTAAAAGCATTTGAATTTGAGACACAACATCCCTGAGGAGAACAGTCAAACTGCAATGCGGTGCCACTCTCTATTGAAACAACATACAGCAGCACCGGGTCAAAAGCTATTGAGAATGTGTAAGCACCAAGAGGTTGAGCTCCAGTATTTATATATACAGGCACACTGAAGGTAACACCCGGTGCCGGTGTTTGC
>CAYRXI010000117.1:0-778 GCA_964428255.1 uncultured Candidatus Sumerlaeota bacterium | reverse complement strand
CACAGAAACTGTCTGTGAAAAAACAATTATCGGTAAAGCCAGTATTAGAAGGGTTATTAATTTTTCTTCACGTCTCATTAAGTATCCTCTTTTTATCTATAAAATCAAGGATCTTATATGTTCCTGAACTGGTTCTGAGTCAGTAGAAAATTAGCCTTTTTAAATTCATTACTTTGTTCGCACATATAAAGTACCAACTCCAGCAGGTAGGTTTGTATAAAACTTGCAGGTAGCCAGAGTTTTATTCCCTGACAATCTGCCATTAATTTCACGAAACGCATTTTCCTGGTCAGCGTGAATTCGCAAGGTTATAGAAGTGCCGTCATCAAGTCCTGTGCTCTCTACGACCACTTCAACCGTGTTAGGTAATCCTACAGGGATATCAACATCCGGGAATAAAGTGGACCCACCAGGGTCATCAGTGACATCAATTCCAGCTATTGATTTAATTTTAAGGGTGGCTGAACCAGCAGGTAATTCTAACAAGGGATTGGGAACTCCTCGCGAAACATAGCCTTTCACTTGTGCGCTTGGGACATTAAGCCGATAAGCTTCAAGCCGGACATAGCCTTTACCCGTAGTTTCACGTGCGCTACAAATTGCCTGAATCTGTGCTTGCTCTGAGAGAATTATGGTATTGGAAACAAGACGGATGGTGCCACCACTTCCACCGCCAGTAGTGGAATTATAACCTGGCTTACCGCCATTTGCAAAGATTCCACATTCTACATTACCAGTAATCATAATCATACCCGAAGCAGCAATAAGGATTGCCCCG
>CAYRXI010000116.1:0-8408 GCA_964428255.1 uncultured Candidatus Sumerlaeota bacterium | reverse complement strand
TGCGTCTAATCGGCTGGATTAAATTAGAGTCGCAAATCCGCTCTTCTACCTCTCGGTAACTCGTGTTCCTGTAAATCTTGAGCAGCACACAACAGGCTAATTGCGCTAGGGTATAAAGATGCGGACTATTGGGATGAGAATAACCACGTAAGAACTTCTTTGCCAATTTATAACCTCGTTTCAAAACACGGATAAGCCATAATTGAGAAGCATCCATTCTGACCCACCACCAGAAGGTAAAACCTCTCTTAGTCTATGTCAAAGAACCTAACTTTGCAACAAAGCAATCAAAATTACTTAAGATGTAACAGCTGACGGATATTGCCAAGAGGATTTTGAAAATGATTTGGAAAAATTAATGGACAAATTGAAAAATCTATACCCCAATAAAATAACATTAATTTTCCAGGTTGATGGGGATTTAAGGCTGCCAGATTGGTTTAGACAATTTTGTAAAAGACAAGGTATCAGGATTGAATTAATAGAATTCGTTGATGAAGAAAACCTGGAGAGAGTTTTGAGCAAAATCTTATAGTCTAAATCTTTAATTTTGATTTTTAAAAGGTTGAATTCAAAATTTAATAGGAGGTTATCATAATGAGCAATACTTTTGAAGACCCGTCCAATTCAGAAAATCAAAGCAATAATAAGCATAGCAATGAAAAAGTATTTGAAGAGAAACAGCCCCCAAATTTAGATGACTTTCAAAAAAATGAGAGCATCAAAAACGGGAGATAATATTGTTTCCAAAGACATGTCGGAAGCTATTCAGGAATTAAAACAAGTTGGTCTTACTAATATTTTGCCGATTAAGGAATGGTTAGAAGACAAATTCTGGAATTTAATCTGGGTTAGGTGGTTTTGTTTTTTTTCATTGTTTCCACTATTTATGGTTTATTATACTGCTGATTCGGAGATAGGGATTGAAGATGTAGCCTTCGCTTTTGGAATATATTTTGCCATATTTTGGGGGATAATGATTTATATCATTATTAGACCTGACAGGTTCTCTAAGATGGATATCATTCAAATTGGCGCGTTTACTTCAATAATTGGGATTTTTATTGTCTTGGTCGTTGAAAACTTACCAATAATTAGTTCGTATGGATCGGGTTTTTTTTAGTACAAATTATCGGTTTTATTTTGGGTGTAGGTTTGGTGGAAGAATTTACTAAAATTATTCCCTTATTGTGGATTTATATGAGAAATAAAAAGGAAGATTCTTTAAGCACCATTACTTTTTTTAGGATGTGTATCTGGTTTTGCATTTGGTATTGCTGAAGCTGTTGGTTATTCTTTGGCTTCTGTTTTTCATTTGACCATTGGTGGTTTTAAAATACAAGAATATTGGGCTGTTCAATTCACTCGTCTCATCACGCTTCCACTTCTTCACGCATTGTGGACAGGTATTTTAGGTTATTTTATTGCACTTGGCGTTCAAAACCGAAAGCTTATTAAAGGATTGTTTTTAGCTGGACGTTGTCTGATATCTATTCTCCATGGCCTTTATGATACTTTTACTTTTTCAGAATCTTTTGGGGGATGTATAATTGCTTTTATTGCGGTCATTATTTTCGTGGGGTATATTAGAAGTTCGGCATCAATGCAAGAGAAGATTAAAATGTATCTAATAAAATGGCGGGGTGATAGACAGAAGATAATAAGTGGAGTTTTAAACCTCATATTCTTAGTGCCTTTTTCATTTTTGAAAATTAAGTGAAATTGTAGGTTGCCAATTTTCAGTTGATTGTGTTTGTTGCTTGCGTGTGTCTCTGAGTCTGCTTGCGGCTGATTCTGATCCTAAACAATTGGGCGATTCAATTTAGTGGTATAGTTAGATGGCGTTTTTTTATGTTTTAGTGGTCCCTGTGATTTGAGGATTTTTATTATGCTTTACTCTTGCGTGGGCTGTTAAGGATAGTGGGGGCAGAGAAGAGCAGGCGAGGGGGGGGCAATGTCAATCGTTCTCTAACAGCGGGCAGCCAACGCTGGGTAATTATAAGACCAATATCTTTATTTTTCCAGCGTTGTAAATTTAAATAAGTATTATTACCAGGCGTCCCTGATTGTATCTCTTCCGGGTATCTTCTGGTAAAAATCGTGGTGGTTGTTCCGTCATCTACTACTGAGATATTTAATTCTAGGCTTACATCCTTCAATGTAGGTGTTGACCACCAGGGAAACTCCACAATAAATCTTAACTGTGGCGCAGTGCCTAACCTCAAATGTTCAAACATAACATCTACATTCCCCTCAAGTGCGATGCCGATTTCGTCGTTTTGCGGAGTCCATCTTCGGGAGACTTGTGCCTTTGCAGTAGCTTCTCGCTTTAGTATTCGGGCGGTGGACAATTTTTCGCTCAAACTGATGATTCCTTGTTGCTCAAATAGCGCTTTAATCTTCTCCATCACGGCTTCTGCTTTAATTAGCTGACCAATTTCACTCTGATGTTCATCATATAAACCGTAGGTAATAAACAGTGCTTTATTGTTGTGCATTCGCTCAGCAAATAGCGGCAGAAGGTCAAGATACTCCGCCCCTTCCTCCCGGGCAATTTGTATAATCTGCTCCTGGAAGTCACGCTTGTTGATTAAATCATATAGCGGGTAGCCCCATTCATATAATTGATATTTGTCCGGACTGATTATTATCAGCAGGGGGATATTGTTTTTTTTCGTCACCGCAATGAATTCGCGCAGTTTATTAAGGTAGGACTTCCACACGTCTGAATATTTTTGCGGATTCAGCGCCAGCTCCACCTTATCAAATGGATTTTCGGGAAAATACTTGCCCAGCCGAATCAGAATCTGCACTGCAAAATTGCGCCATAAGTGAAATGTGGCAGTTTTCAGCAATAGACTTTTAAGCGGTGTATAAGGCAGGAATTTCTGCCTGAAGGCGCGTTGCAAAACCTTTCCACGGGAGGCTTGCTCTATTACATCGTTGAAGAATACCTCCAGAATTATAAAATCCGGTTGCAGTTTGAGTCCCTTATCAATTAAGTAGCTGAGTTCATCATCAATGGTATAACCGATAGTCCCGGCATTTAACACATCTATCATTTGCGGGTAATAATAATCCAGAAAACTTGCCAGTCGGGCTGGGTAGGTCTCGTCATCATTTACCCCATAGCCCATTGTTGAAGAATCCCCCAGACATAGAATGCGGTAATAAGAGTCAGGACGTAATCTGCCGGGATTTCTAAATCCTTGCTCATTGATACTGATGTGAAACTTTTTATCTATATGTTTGAGATGCCAGGTAATACTCTGTCGTGGCGTGATATCTCCCGGGACATTTGGATATACACTGAAGTCCAGCTGGTAAGAATTGAACCCCAATAACCGCAGAATAATTTCAAAGAATATCAGCAGAATCAAAATTACAACAAATGAAAATAAAATGGTCTTTTTAAGAGAAACCTGCCGCGGGCGATTATTGTTGGAATTACTCAATCTTGCTCATTTAATCAGTTAAATTGAAGCACATACAAAAAGATATTTTTTTATGAAGCTGATTGCAGTTACTGGGTTCTCATTATGAGTAAACAGATTCTTTTAGCACACCGATATATTCCAGATTGCGGTATTTCTCGGCATAGTCCAGTCCATATCCTACTACGAAAATATCAGGAATATAAAACCCCACATATTTTATAGGCATATTAACTACTTTTTTGGCTTTTTGTTTATAAAGTAAACAGCATATAGCCAGACTTCGCGGCGAATGCAGGCTAATCAAATCTTTTACCGCCTGAAGAGTTCTGCCACTATCGTATATATCCTCAATGAGCAGTACATCTTGATTGCTAACATCAATATCAATATCTTTGGTGATGATAACATTCCCTGAGGAAGTGGTGGATTTCCCATAGCTCATAGCACCAACCATATCATAGCTGTGGTCAATGGTAATTTTGCGGCTTAAATCAGCCAGAAACATTACTCCCCCCTTCAGTACCGAAACCAGAACCAGCTCTCCGGATTTATAATCGCGTGAAATTTGTGCTGCCAGTTCTGTAATCTTTTCCTGAATTTGTTCTTTTGTGATTAACACCGTTTTTATGTCCGGGTGGATTGACACATATCACTCCTTTGCATCATAAATTTAATTAAACAATATAATGTTATTGAATTTTACTGCAAATAAAAAAAAGTATAATTATCTTCTTGAAAAATGAGCATTATTTTATGAAAAGATTTATTGCTATTTGATTATGCCAGAGAGGTTGTGAAATCAACAATGCCAATTGCCGACAAAAAGACCTCTTTTGATAAACAAAAATATTATACCACCCAGCAAGTAGCTGACATTACCGGTGTTTCCCAGACTACTTTGACTCTCTGGATTCGCAATAAGATGATAGATGATTCAAAAATAAAACGGGATAAGGATGGACATCGGTTGTGGAGTGAAGAAGATATTCAGAAGGTATTGCAGATAAAGAAAATGGAGGGATGGAAATAATAATCGTTCCTGTCCGAGGTAATCATTTAATTTTGGTTAGCACGGTTGCAAGACAATGAAATAAGTCATTAGGAACCACTCGCATATACAACCAGTCTATCAGATTCCCATAATGAAATAGAGCTATGCCGGTCAGTTTTGGTAATGTCAGCAATTTTTCAACCAGCGAAATAACTTCAGTATTTTTCAAAAACATTCCACCCGCCCTGTCACTCAATTGAATTGCTGGTAATAAAGGGCAACCAGTCTTCTCAGCCAGAATGTTTATGCTTCGCGTTACCCATTCCGGGGATTTCCGTAAAATATTGTGATACAATAGCGGAGAAAAGTAATCTACATACGTACTTAATGATTCAACGCTTTGCCCTGTGAGCCATTGAGTTGTGAATGGCGGTGGCAGTAGCTCATCAATTGCAACCAGCTGAAAAATCACTGCGGGCTTCTCTTCAAAACTACTGATAATTTCTGTGCCATTGCGACAAAATTCTGTAATTACCTTTGTTTTCCAGAGTATCCACTCCTGCCTTAAGTTCTCGTAAACATACCTGGCAAATTCGGCTGTATCTGCACTCGCTGGCAATGCAATTTTTACCTCACCTTTAAATTTCTCTAAACACCGGGGACAAAAACAAAATTCTTCTATAGTCTTGATGTCAGAAATTTGTCCAATTTCTTCCCAGAACAAAGGGAAGCGACAAAAATCCAGCACCAGTGCCGGCGGTTTTAATGTTTCAATTATGTCTCTTATTAATCTCAGTCGTTGTCGTTGAAAGGTCTCCCCTGTGGGGCAAATCGGCTTGTACCAATCAGTGGTCCAGGGATACATACTGCCGTGGCAATTTACCGGACGAAGCTGGATATTGTGCTCAAAGTAATAGGCATCCTGAAAGCATTGAATTAAAGGTATCAGCTCTATATTTTTCTCACTTAAAGTGGATTTAAGCTTTTGCAAATATTCCTGCTCATAGCCGCATCTTAGAAGCCGCTGCTTATCTTGCTCTGTAGGCACAGGCGTTATTATCCCGTTTACGCCCAGGCTTGCCAGATGTTCACTCAACAGGTCAAAATTGTATTCATAGTCATCGGCAATGGTGGGATGATAAATTTTTATGTAGATTTTTTTCTTCATTGTATTTTTTACGGGACCAAGAGTATGCTTTTACTTTAATTCGCTACGCAGTTACAGGGCAATAGATATTATGGCAGTTTCAAAGTTCAATCTTCTGGCACCATTAATTGAGGTCTGGCAGCTTTCTACTGATATTTTTCTGCACCGGTATGACTGCCCCCAAATAGCCAGTGCCTGCCAGCCCGGACAATTTGTGATGCTTCGGGTGCAGGAAACGCTGGAACCATTTTTACCGCGTCCTTTCAGTATCGCTGCTGTTGACGATAGTAGAGAAACCATCAGTATCTTGTTCAACATCCGTGGCATTGGTACTCGTCTGCTTGCTCAAAAGAATAGAGGAGACAGGGTAAGAATCTTCGGTCCCCTGGGAACTGGTTTTACCATCAATACAGAATCATCAGAACACTTACTCGTCGCCGGGGGAATGGGTATGGCACCGTTATCCTTTTTACTGCAGGAACTTAAACGTCGTTCGCTTAATGCACAGATTATTTTTGGAGCACGCTCCTCAGCAGAACTGTGTCTGAGAAACGAAATTTCAGAACTGACAGACCGGGTGTTCTATATTACAGAGGATGGTTCATTTGGCAAAAAAGGAGTGATTACAGATTATATAAATCAGTACTTAAGCCCAAACCTTGCAGTTTATGTTTGTGGTCCGGCTGGTTTAATAGAGAAGATGGTTCAGATAACGCGAAGCAGCGGAGTGCGTGAAGCTCAGTTTTCTATGGAAACGCAGATGGCTTGTGGTGTTGGTGCCTGCCTCGGGTGCGTAATCAAAACTGCACACGGTTATAAACGTGTCTGCACCGAAGGACCCGTTTTCCCTTTAGCTATGTTGTAAAAAATCATAAATTCCGTCGTATATTGAGTGAAAGCTAATTATTGCCTCAGACGTATCCAGCAAGAAAGAGTAGGGAATTTGGTTAGAAAATTAATGCCTCAGGAAAGGCTTATTGCGTTATTTTGAATTTCATTGTGTTTTAAAAATCCGTGTATTTCCGTGTCTCTCCGGGGCTAAAAAATTTTTTGCCACAGAGGCACACGGAAGCACACAGAAAAATTAATACAACTATGCATCCGATATTATTTTATATTGTTGATAATTTTTATATCGGCACGTATGGAGCACTTGTAGCATTTGGTGCCCTGGTCGGTGCCTTACTGGCGTTACATCGGGCTAAACGCGCCGGCATACCCACCGATTTCATTATCGACTTGCTGTTTTACAGCACAGTTGTGGGCTTCATTGGTGCGCGTCTTTTTTTCATCCTCGTAAATTTTAAGGATTTTCTGCTCCATCCCGTGCATTACATTTTTTCACGGCAAGGTTTTGTCTTTCTGGGAGGAATAGTTTTCGCACTGCCAGTTGCCATTTATTATACACGAAAGAAAAGAATGCCAGCCGGCAAAGTAGCTGATGTTCTGGCGCCTTCGCTTCCGCTGGCACACATATTTGGCAGACTCGGTTGCTTTGCAGCTGGCTGTTGCTATGGGAAAATTTGCCTCTCGCCTCATAATTTGTTCTGTAAAATCGCGCTTACCTTTCCAGCAGTCTATGATAGAAAAGGTGAACTTATTGGCAGTTTTGTTTACATTGACCATCTTCAGCGCGGGCTGGTTAAACCGACCGATTTATATTCATTACCGGTCATTCCCACTCAGCTATTAGAAGCTGGCGCCAATTTCCTGATAGTTCTCACTCTTCTGTGGTTGAGCAAGTTGAAACTGCGATCAGGCACATTATTCCTTTTTTATTTACTATTTTATTCGGTGGCAAGATTTGCGATTGAATTTCTCCGAGGTGACAGTGAACGCGGATTTTTGTTCAATTTTATTTCCACTTCCCAGTTAATTTCGCTGATAATAATTCTGGCTGGGGCTGTTTACATTATTCGTGCCAATCGTTTTTAAAAATCTTACATCCCCAGTAAATGACCATTGTGATACTTGAACCAATCAAAAATTTTTAGTGTCATTCAAATGCCAAATAAATATTTTCCTTTAATAAAAATAAAATTGAATGTTTGTTTTTGCTTGATAACAAAAGGACATCCTAAATAAAATATAATTATATTTATAATGTGAAAGGAGGTGTTAATTTGTAAAAATTGTAAATTTGGCTAGTGCTATGTTTTTAACCCTCAAAACACTCATTAGAAAGGAGAGTGAATTATGATGAATTTCAAGCATTTCGGGTTAATGACAGTAGTGTTTATTATGTGTGTGGCGGTTTATGCGCAGGAAATCGTTATTGATAGCTTTGACACGATTCCTGGACCTGCTGGTTGGAGGACTACAATGAACGCTGGCACCTCCGGTCAAAACCGCAATGTAGCGGATGGTGGCACTTTAACAGCAAGCACCAGTTACGTCACAGAAGGCACGGGCTCAGGCAGAATCTCAATTAACTGGGATTTAAGTGGAGCCCAGAGCGGAGCTTCTCCCTGGCCCGGAACTTCACCCGTGTGGGGTTGTCGCTGGTTTAATAATACTGGTGGTAATCTGGGCAACATCCCGATTGGGGACACAATAAAAATTGATATTTATAACGAGACCGGTCTTCCAATTCAGTTTTCCCTTCTGGTCAAAGACCAGTCCGGAGCCGGTGATCTCGTTAGGGGTCCTTATGTCACCTTAAATCCCGGTGCCAACACCTATCAATTTGTGCCACAAACTGAAGGTGTTATTTGGGTAGCTACGGGTAATGGTAGCGTTGATGGCACTGCTGTCACGATAAATTCTATGCTGTTCTATTCTGATGATGCCCCTGCCGCTGCGAATACTGTTTTCTATGTAGATAATTTGCGAC
>CAYRXI010000115.1:5815-8528 GCA_964428255.1 uncultured Candidatus Sumerlaeota bacterium | reverse complement strand
AAGATAGAGTTTTCGCATTACTTCAGGAGCTTTACTCTGCATCACAGCAAAGCCCTTAACTATACACGTCTATTAAACCATCTGGCAGCGCGAGTTTAACGTATCCTTGGGACAAGTTTATTTCCATAATAAAGTTTTTATGTAACGGTAGTAGTACGTATTTGCCCTCAATTTCCAGTTCAAGATTTTCAGTCCCGATACCATAAACAATGTCCCTAACCGTGCCGACAATCTCCCCGGTCTTTACATTAATTACCTTAAGACCTATTAACTGGTCATAGTAATATTCATCATCGGCTAATGGTGGACGGTCAGCTTCGTTAATATAAACTTTAGCTCCGCGAAGTTTCTCAGCTGCAGTAAGCGAGTCCATTTCTTTGAATTTCAAAAGAGCCATTCCTTTATGGAAGCGAATGTTAAGGAGGGAAAATTTAAGCCAGGTTTGGTGGGATTTTAACTGCAAAAAAAAATCCTTCGCCACCAGCTGCTGTAGCTGGGCTGGCTCAGCACCACTGGGAAGCATCACAACTTCCCCTCGGGTGCCATGCGGACGAAGGATACTTCCAATCAGAATCAAATTCTGATTGAATTCTTGCGCGCCAATGTCAGCATCATTACTCAATGATCTGGAGCAGCGATTTCTTTTTTAGCTTTGTTGCCGCGGCGCTAAGGATTTTACGCATTGCCTTAGCTGTTGCGCCACCCTTACCAATGACTTTGCCGACATCTTCGGGTGCGACCTTGAGCTCCATAATCACGCTGTTCTCGCCCTCGACGACATTAACTTGTACTTTCTCAGGATAGTCGACCAGGGCTTCAGCCATAAACTTCACCAGGTCTTTCATCGGTACCATTGTTGCATTCCTCCTTCATTTAGAGATTGAGTTATTTAAAAGAAATTTAACTTGCAACTTTAAGTCATCAAGAACTTTTCTCAATCACTTAAACTTGTGTCGTTAAGCCTGTGCGGCTTCTGTTTTTTTACCGTAGCGTAATTCGTGAAACTTCTTTAGAATTCCCAGTTTACGCATTAGGGAGCGTACCGTATCACTTGGTTTTGCTCCCCGTTTCAACCATTCCAGCGCACGTTCTTCATTGATTTCAATGCGTGGTGGATTCTCAATTGGTTGATACTTTCCCAGGATTTCAATACATCTGCCATCTCGTGCTCTACGAGAATCAGCAACAACTACTCGGAAATAGGCTCGGTTCCTGCGCCCTACCCGAGCCAGCCGTATCTTGGTTGACAACTTCTCAAACCTCCTTTCTTTAAATGTTTATAAAGCGAAACAATTAGGAAAAAAATTGTATCTGAGTTATGTTGTCTGAGTCAATTGGAAAAATAATTCATCAGAATTTTCACCTTTTCTGAAATCAACCATATTTTAATAAGTAATAAGATTGATTATCTATCTGCCTAAATTCAATTTTACTTTTTAATCCTACTTTCTCCGTCCAGAATTTGTTGAGGTAAATCCAATCTTTATGGGTTTTAACAATTAGTTTACTCCCCTGAAATTATGCCTTATTCAATTTGGGGTATTACTTCTACCGAGACTTTTAACAATCCAGCTTCAGCGCAGGCATCCAGTACTTTTACAATGCTCTGATGATAGGCATGCGCATCACCTCGTATTATGGCTTCTTCTATGTTTTCTTTCTGCTTAATTTGTTTTATCTTATCGGATAAATCCGTAATCTCGATCTGGGTATCATTGATGGAAATTTTATTTTCTGAATTTACCGTTATGACTAATGGTGGAGACGGCTTCTCTTCCACAGGCGTTCCTTGTTCCGAATAGGGCAAGGTAATGTTTATCATTTCCCTGGGTTCTTTCAATGAGGTTGCCAGAATAAAGAAGAACACCAGATTTAATATGCAGTCTAGAAGTGGAGTGAGATTAATTGCTGGTTCAAAACCTTCTGCCCAGTATATTCTACTTGTTTTCTTCTTCGCCATTTTTGACTATTCCTGCGTATCTTCTATATCCGGTTCTCCTTCAGTTTCACGATTCGCCGCTGCTTCTATATTTGCCATAATTTTTTCCATCAATAGAGGGATGATTTCTCGCTCATAGCTAAACAAGCGGTAGCGAAAAAGACTCAACACCACAAATGAAGGAATAGCAATGAATAATCCCCACATTGTGGTTATTAATGCTTCATCAATTCCTCGTCCCAGCTGTGTGACTGAAGGATTGCTCATAGCACTGAATAGATGAAATGCCTTCATCATCCCGATAATTGTTCCCAGCAAACCTAAAAGTGGAGCAACCGTATAAATGACTGCCAGCTGACTGTTGCGCTGATATAATCGGCTGATTTCGTCTTCTATTATATCATCTAGACTTTCAGCAGGCTGAATTTTCTGCTGTCGGCTTAGCAGCAGGCGCCGCATAATACGAGAGAATAGCGAATCTACACGTTGCACCTCAGTCTCAATTGACTTTAAATCCGCTTGTGTTTTGATATTCAGCGCACGATTCACCAGGTCTGTAGGCAGTAGTTTGTTGCGGCGGAGATTTATGAAGCCCTGGATGATATATGCTACAGCCAGCAGCGAGCAGGGGATAAGAAATACCATAATTATCCCGCCTGCAAGTACGTATCTTTGAAAATAAGTTTCCATCTACTTAACTCAATGTAAAATACAAAACTCTTATCAAATTCAGTTCACGGTTAGCCATTTAATTTTTTCGTGCAGGAGTTCTGA
>CAYRXI010000115.1:0-5714 GCA_964428255.1 uncultured Candidatus Sumerlaeota bacterium | reverse complement strand
TTTGTCCCTCATTGTCACTGATGATTAAGTTAATATTTCCCTGTTTATCTTCTCTTGCTACCAGAGAAGGTTTCTCCGGAATGCTTTTATCCAGCCAGGGCGAGGCCGGCACCAGTGCTGGCTCTGCATATACGGATTTTATGGAATCATTAATACTGCCCCCATTTTTGAGAAAGGCTTTCATACTGTAGTGAATATTTCCCGTAGCTCCTTTTTGTTCGCGTGTTGCCTTAATCTGGTTAACGATTTCAGAAGGATCCCAGGGAGCATCCTCCTCGCCCAGTACCTGACTGGTGAAGTTTCCGGGCCAGATATGTCGCCCATATTTGTTATGTTCCAACCACCATTTTAGTAATGCTTTGTAAGGCTGTTTTGGAGAATTGATTTTCCAGTATAGCTGCGGTGACAGATAATCTAACCATCCGTTTTCCAGCCAGAGTTTCGTATCGGCATATAATTCCTCGTATGTGTCTTTTCCTGATACTCCTTTGGGATAGCCCGGACGCCAGATACCAAAGGGACTAATACCCACTTTCACCCACGGTTTAATGGCTTTGACAGCACGATAGTAGCGTTCCACGAATCGATTGACATTATTTCTTCGCCACTCGGCCCGGCTTAATTTTCCGCCTCTTGCCCTGTATTTTTTCCAGCTTGCCTCGTCGGGAAAGTCAAGGTACTTTCCGCGGCTATCCTTTTCTTTGTAAGGGTAAAAGTAATCATCAATATGTACTCCATCTATGTCATAACGCTGGACGACGTCTAAAATAACACTGAGGGTATAGTCCTGCACCGCGGTCTCTCCAGGGTCAAGCCAGAGGTATTTCCCGTATTGTTTAACCAGCTCTGGCTTCGTTTTGCTGATATGATTGGAAGCCACCGGAGGTTTAGCAGAAGGATGCATTGCACGAAAAGGATTAAACCAGGCGTGAAGTTCCAGCCCTCTTTTGTGTGCCTCTTCCACTGCGAACTGTAGGGGGTCATAATAAGGTGATGGAGGTTTACCCATCTCGCCTGTCAAAAAATATGACCACGGCTCAAATTTTGAGGCGTATAGTGCATCGCACATTGGACGAACTTGCAATATTACTGCATTCAGATTTAATTCTACACACTTATTAAGAATAGCGAGCAACTCTGCTTTTTGTTGCTGGGTAGATAATCCGGGTCTGGATGGCCAATCTATGTTGTTTACTGTTGCCACCCATACTCCGCGAAATTCTCTTGGCGCTCGGGGAAGTTCATTCATTGTGGCATCACTTGTTTGGGCTTGTGATAAAGCTCGTGTAATTAAAATTAGTATCTGTGCCAGAAGCACAACTTTTTTATACATTTCTTCCCATACTTGCTAAACACAGGCACTCATTTTAAAATTCAAAAACTGTTGCTTAAATCAATTTTGTATTCCAAATCAAGTATTTTCTCTCATTTTAGAAAGAAGTCTCTGATGATATGAAGTTAATCTTACGAAAGCAAAAACACGTTATCCGGACTTTACAATCCTGAGTTATATGAGTTATCCACTTGTCCCAAAAGACATTTCGATTTTATTTGACTTTAATCAGGTCTTTACGATATCTAATTTTCTCTATTTTTAACGAGGAGGTGGATTATGGCAAAATATAAAATTGCCTGGTTACCCGGAGATGGTATTGGCGTTGATGTAATGGAGGCTGCCAAAATTGTCCTGCAAAAGCTCGCCCTGGATGGAGAATATATTCACGGTGATATTGGCTGGGAATTCTGGTGTAAAGAAGGTGATGCTTTACCGCAACGAACCATTGATTTATTGAAAAACGTGGACGCCGCCCTGTTTGGTGCTATTACTTCCAAACCAGCCAAAGCAGCTGAGGCTGAGCTGGCACCTGAACTTAAAGGCAAAGGCTTGGCCTATCGTTCGCCAATTGTCCGAATGCGACAATTATTTGACCTTTATATCTGTCTGCGTCCCTGTAAGGCATATCCCGGTAATCCGCTGAATTACAGAGAAGGAATTGACCTGGTAGTTTTTCGCGAAAATACAGAAGATTTATACGTCGGTGTGGAGTTTCATCCAGTACCGAAAGAACTGGCAGATACACTGAACACACTTTCAAAAGGATTCGCGTCGTTTAAAGAACTTCCTGCCGACCAGTATGCTATTTCCTGCAAAATTAACACCCGTAAAGGCTCAGAGCGAATAGTACGTGCTGCCTTTGAATTTGCACGGAAATTTAAACGTAAAAAAATAACCGTTATCCACAAAGCAAACGTGGTAAGGATGACGGATGGCTTATTTTTAGATACCGCCAAAGAAGTAGCGAAAGATTTCCCGGACATTCCAATGGATGATGCCAATATTGATTCCATTACAATGTGGCTGTTGAAAAACCCGCATAGCTATGATGTTTTGGTTGCCCCAAATCTTTACGGTGACATTGTCTCTGACCTCTGTGCGCAAATGGTTGGTGGGTTGGGCTTTGGCTGTTCCGGGAATATTGGCGAAAAACTCGCGGTGTTTGAGCCAACACACGGTTCTGCACCTAAGTATGCAGGTCAATATAAAGTCAATCCAATTGCCACAATTCTTGCTGCCAAGATGATGCTGGATTGGCTCGGTGAAAAAGAAAAAGCTGAACGGCTTGAGTCAGCCGTAGCTGAAGTCATCCGCGAAGGAAAAGTCCGCACTTATGATATGGGTGGCACCAATACCACACTGGAGATGGCGGAAGCCATTGCTAGCAAACTGTAACGCGTTCTATAATTAACCGGTTTTTAATTTGAATAAAGGAGTGTAGACAATGAAAAAGACCACAATTTTGCGTAAAGCCATTATGGAGCGACGCGCGGTGGTTGTTCCAGGTTGTTATGACGCCTTAAGTGCAAAAATAATTGAGCAATGTGGCTTTGAAGCAGTGCAGATTTCGGGCTTTGGCTTGGCAGCTTCATTACTCGGAAAACCCGATATGGGACTTGTTCAGATGAAGGATATCCTGGACCTCACCTGGAATATTGCTCAAGCGGTCAAAATACCCGTTATGGCTGATATTGATACCGGGGGGGGCAACGCCATCAACGCTGCCTGGATTACCGAACGCCTGATTGCTATGGATGTGGCAGGGATGAACATTGAAGACCAGGTTTTCCCCAAACGTTGTGGTCATTTGGCTGGCAAGGAAGTTATCCCGGCTGAAGAAATGGCAGGAAAAGTTAAAGCCTGCGCTGACGTGCGTGACCGTCTGGACAAAGACTTTATCATTAATGCTCGCACAGACGTCTTTGCCATTGCCGGACTGGATGAGGCAATTCGCCGCTGTAATATGTATCTTGATGCGGGGGCAGACCTGGCTTTTATTGATGGCATTAAAACCAGAGCTGATATTGAGAAAGCCGTAAAGGCACTGAAAGGACCACTCTCTGTGAACTTGATGGACGCAATTACCGGGGTCAAAACCGAACTTATCCCGATCCCGGAACTTGCCAGGATGGGTGTCGGTCGTGTCTCTATCCCTGTGGCATCAATTATGGTAGCTCATAAAGCCCTGCGTGACTTTTTTACCGCTCTAAAGGCATCTCCGACAGGTATTCTTCCCGGGCAGACTCAATGGATTACTCCCTTTGCTGAATTTACAAACTTCGTGGGGTTAAAAGAATACAAGGCTCTGGAAGAACTTTATCTGCCAAAAGAGCGAATTGACCTTAAGTATCAGGGCATAAAAGAAATTACGGAATAATACAATCACTATTTGTTAAGTGCATTAAATGCCATCGCAAAAAATGTTTTTGAATCAGATGAAATGTTTTTTTAATCGGATTTTATAATCACCTGATATACAAGGGAGAGGAGTGAGCTATATGGGAATGACAATGGTAGAAAAGATTCTGGCAAAAGCCACTAACCAGGCACAGGTTAAAGCGGGTGAAGTCGTGGAACCTGCTGTGGATGTCGCAATGTCGCATGAGAATGCTGCTCTGGTCATAAACCAGACACTGGCATTGAACCAAAAGTCTGGAATCCCCGAAAAATCGTGATTATATTTGACCACCGCGTCCCGGCAGAGAGTTCCAAGACGGCTACCAACCAGAAAAAAATCCGCGAGTTTGTTGCAAAACAGGGGATTGTCAACTTTCACGATATTCGGGGTGATGAAGGTGGCATCTGTCATCAGATACTGCCAGAAAATGGCTATGTTCGCCCGGGCTATGTTGTCGTCGGCACAGATAGCCATACCACCAGCCATGGTGCACTTGGGGCTTTTGCCTTCGGCATTGGTGCTACAGAAATGGCAAGTGTCTGGACACTTGGCACCGTATTGAACGTTGAAGTGCCTGCCACAATTAAAGTGGTTGTTAAAGGCAAATTCCCCAAATTTGTTCTGCCAAAGGATTTGATTCTGTATCTTATTGGTAAAATCACAGCTGAAGGGGCTAACTTCAAAGTCATTGAGTTTCACGGTGAGACAATCAAAAATATGTCCACCTCAGGCAGGCTTGTCTTATGCAATATGTCAGTAGAAGCCGGCGCCACTTCTGGACTTGTCCCCGCAGATGATGAAACAGTACGCTACTTAAGAGAAGAAGCCGGAGTTCAGGATGAGATTGAATGTGTTCAACCAGATAGCGACGCAGAGTATGACCAGGTGCTGGAGATTGACGTCTCAAAGCTCTCACCGCAGATTGCCTGCCCACACACGGTTGATAATGTTAAACCAGTTGAGGAAGTTGAAGGAATAAAGATTCACCAGATTGTAATTGGCTCATGCACCAATGGCCGTCTGGACGACCTGGAAATTGCTGCCAAAATTCTTAAAGGTAAAAAGATTGCCCGCAATGTCAGAATGCTTATCTTTCCGGCTTCCTGGCGTATTTATCGTCAGGCTCTCAAAAAAGGCCATCTCGCCACGCTGGTTGATGCAGGTGCCGTAATTATGAACCCCGGTTGTGGTTGCTGTCTTGGTGTACATCAAGGCGCCCTGGGAGATGGAGAAGTTGCTCTCTCTACCACCAACCGTAACTTTAAGGGCAGAATGGGAAATCCTAACTCTGAAGTATATCTCTGCTCTCCGGCAGTTGCCGCTGCCAGCGCCATTACCGGCGTTATCACTAATCCTATTAAAGGAGGCAAGTAAGATGGCAAAAGTCGTGTTAAAACTGGGCAACGATGTCTCTACTGACGTTATCTATCCGGGCAGATTTATGGCAACTGTTTTGCCAACTGAAACACCCCAATATGCTTTTGCAGACATCCCGGAATTCAACGCCAAACTCAAGAAAAAAGAAATCCCCCCCGAAAGTATAATTGTGGCTGGCGCCAATTTTGGCTGTGGCTCCTCACGCGAGCAGGCAGTTTCCACACTTAAAGGGCATGAATTGATTGTAGTGGCTAAAAGCTTCGCCCGTATCTTTCTGCAGAATGCCATTAATCTCGGCTTACGTACTATCATCTGCCCGGATATTGAGGCTGAAGAAGGTGATGAACTGGAGATTACTGAAACTGCGGTGATTAATAAAACCACCGGCAAAACTTTCTCAATTGTTCAACTCCCCAAGGCTCGCCAGGCAATCGTTGACGCTGGTGGCTTAATTCCTTATACCCGCAAAAGAATTCTGGAACAGGCAGCCAAGAAATAGGCAGGTTGCGATAACATTTGTTGCTGGACTTATCTGTCAAAGAGAGGGATTCAAAGGCAATTCTTTATTTACTGCTTTGCAAATAAGGTTTCAGTGCATTTAAT
>CAYRXI010000114.1:4945-8558 GCA_964428255.1 uncultured Candidatus Sumerlaeota bacterium | reverse complement strand
TTGACGGGTCATATCCTGGCCATATGCCAGGTTCTCCCTCACTCTCATAGGGAACAACATCCGTTAGGGAATTTAAATTTGGCTCTGTAATATTGGTTTCTCTGGATTGACCTATTATTTCTGTCCCAACGATTAAGGCAAAAATAAGGGTAAATGTTACAATGGCGAGTACTGAAATAATTTGTCTACGCAAGGAATGAATAATCATTTTTTTCCTCCTGAAATTTTTTGTGAGTATTATTTATTGATTATTTAATTTAATTTAATTTTTAAAGGTATGACGTGTTTAAAATCTACACCCCCTTTCTATTATTTTTTGAAAGCGGGACAGTTCAATCTTTTGTGGAGGAATCAATACTGAACAACCTGGTTAAGTCACCTGCTAATGAAACCTGGTTGCCACATTTCAATGCTATTAGTGTTAATAGAATCCTTTTTTCTGGAATTAGAGACGAGGTACTTTTCGTTGGAGAAGGGAATTAATACCACTCATCTTATCTGCGTTTCCTTTTTTTTCAAAGAACCGGAAACAACTATTTTTGAAAATTGAAGCTAACTTTATTTTACATGATGCTCTTATGTCAATAGATTTTTTTTGTTTTTTTTATTTTTTTTAAAAGTAATTCAAAAAACTTGAGTTACATAAATAATACCTGATTGCATACTTGCATAAAGACAAGTTTAAATGAATACTTTCGTGCTAATAAAATCGCGAATTAAGTGATAATTTCAATGAATTTTAAACGTTTCTACAATAAAAAATAAAAAGTTAGAGGTAGATTTGAATAAAGTAAGCCTTTTTCAGGCTTTTTTTCAGATGAAAGGAGCTATGGAGTTATACATTTGAACAGTGCTAAAATCTTTTGGGGGGGAGAAGTTTAAAACAGGATTTCATCAGTTGTATTTATCAGGCAAGGCGGTGCTTTTACCAATAAGTTTCTGATGTAATTGCGGAAAGAGAGTACAGCAAATAATAATTCCCACACCGATACAAATAAAGGTATCGGCAAAATTAAAGGTGGGCCAATGGAGTTTGTTGCGCCAGTGAAAATCTAAAAAATCCACAACAAACCCCAGTCTGAATCTATCAATTAAATTCCCCAGAGCCCCTCCAAATATCAATCCCAGCGAAGACCTCATTATCCAGTCGTGTCTGGGAACAAAAAATTGCCAGGCAAAAATAAAAACTGTCGCCAGCGAAGAAAAGATTGCCAGCAGCGCTGAGTGGTCACTTAATATGGAAAATGCCCCACCCGTATTGGTGGCATATAGCAGATTAAAAAAGCCTGGAATAATGACAATATTTTCTACCGGTTGTAAATAGCGTGTTGCCAGTTGTTTAGAAACCTGGTCAAGTAGCAGGACTACTAAACCTGCCAGATAAAAATACAAGCTTATAATCCTCCACTCAGCTCCATATTTCTTTTACAACTCAAACATAATTTAGTAAATGGAAGCGCCATTAACCGTTCCGGATCAATAGGCTTTCCACAGGCTTCACAGAGTCCATATTCGCCACGGTCTAATTTTTCCAGTGATTCAATAATCTGGGCAAGATGCTCTTCCTCAATGTTCCGCAAGCCAATTGCTGCATCAATTGCCTGGTTATCAGAAGCAAATTCTGCAATATGCATTGAATGATGCGGCAATTCATCAGCAGTGCGAAATGAATCATCTGTGGCAGATAATTTCTCCAGCCGTTTAATTTGCTCCAGAATTCTGGCTTTTTCTTCCAACAATGCCTGGCGAATCTTTTCTAACTCTGCTTTTTTGAGTTTCTTGGCTCTGGGCGGTTTAACTTTACTAACTTTTCCTTTTTCCTTTTCCGGTTTCATTGTTATCTTTGATACAGGAGATTTTTTAGCTTTTACTTTTTCTCTTTTCTTAATGGCAGCTCGTAATTTAGAAACTATTTTTTTCCGTTTCTTTTCTGCAGCTTTTTTGGCTGCAAGTTTTTTCTGTGCCTCTTTTCTTGCCGATGGTGCTTTTTTAGCTGCTGGCTTTTTTGCTACCCCCTTTGCTTTTTTCTTGAGCTTGGGCTTTTCTGAGCGGGCTCCTCTGGATTTTGACCGGCGTTGTGTTTTCTTCTTTCCCATTACACTATCCCTCCCTTAGCACTTTGATACAACGTACACACAAGCTTTCATATTCGGCATCACTGCCTACATTTATATCATACCGCCAGCAGCGTTCACACTTCATTCCCGCAGCCGAACTGACCTCTACATACACGGGCAACGATGTTTCGCCCTCTTCTAACTGCGCATTCGGTATTTTCTCTGCGGGAATTGGTGCGACATCTACCGCAGATACGATAAATAACTCAGGCAGTATATTTTTATAACTATTTAAAAATTCCAACCACCTGTTACTGGGAGTATAGAGACACACTCGGGCATCCAGCGAATGTCCGATGGTACGCTCTCGCCGGGCACCCTCCAGCGCTACCAGGACTTTCTCTCTCACTGTCAGGAGCTGTTCCCATTTAACATTTAATTTATCATCAAGCCACTCGTCTGGCGCTACAGGAAAATCAGCCAGATACACACTGATAGCTTCCGGGGCAAGATACCGCCAGCTTTCCTCAGCAGTAAAGACTAAAATTGGCGCCATAGCACGAATCAGAGCAGAGACAATGTGGTGTAAGACCGTCTGAGCTGCACGCCGGGACAATGATTTTTTGCCTGAACAATACAATCTATCTTTAAGAACATCTAAGTATATTGCACTCATCTCAACCACACAGAATTTATGGACGAGATGAAAAACTTTATGAAACTCAAAGTTCTCGTATGCCTCCGTCACACCGCGTATTAATTCTGCCAGCTGATGCAAAGCCCAGCGGTCAAATTCTGGTAAATCTGCATATTGCACAGTATCTTCAGCAGGCACAAAGTCATATAGATTTCCTAGTAAAAATCTGATAGTGTTCCTGATACGGCGATAAGCTTCTGCTATACGGTCAAGTATCTCAAAAGAGACCGCAACATCATTGCGATAATCCTCTGAAGCAACCCATAAGCGCAATACATCTGCACCTAATTTATCAATTATTTCAAAGGGAGAGATGACATTCCCTTTAGATTTGTGCATCGCCTCGCCTTTTTCGTCAAGGATGTAGCCGTGCGTGAGCACCATTTTATAGGGTGCCTGGTCGCGCGCCCCAATGCCGATAAGTAGTGATGATTGAAACCATATTTTGAATAGGTGCTGAATACCATATTGCTGTTCCGTGTTGTGCTACCAGCTGAATAAAATTATCAATCACTTCCAGTTCTAACAAAGTTTCATGGCATTGATTACAATGAATTGCGGGCAGAGGAACTCCCCAGTAGCGCTGACGGCTTAAACACCAGTCCGGACGCGATTCCAGCATTGAGTATATGCGCTCACGCCCCCAACGTGGAATCCATTTAACGGAATCAATAGCAGCCAGTGCGCGTTGGCGTAAATTATTATGTTCTACTTTCATAAACCATTGCTCTGTGGCTCTGAAAATTATTGGCTTATGACACCGCCAGCAATGCGGATAGGAATGAGTTGCTTCGCCAGCCTTAACCAATAACTGTTTCTCTTGCAACAACTTAATAATTTTACTATTCGCATCCCAGAC
>CAYRXI010000114.1:1637-4935 GCA_964428255.1 uncultured Candidatus Sumerlaeota bacterium | reverse complement strand
TATTCCCTCCATTGCGGGATATTCTCGGGTGAACCGCCCGGCACCATCCACTGGCACAAACACCGGTAAGCCGTACTTCAGCCCGATGAGATAGTCTTCCATTCCGTGTCCGGGAGCAGTATGCACGCACCCGGTTCCCTGTTCCAGCGTAACGTGTTCTCCATTAATCACCAGCGATTCTTTTTCCATCAGCGGATGAGCACATTTTAGCCCTTCCAAATCTTTACCTTTAAATTTCACCGCAATTGAATCAATCTTAATGCCGCATTCCTGAACAAAAGCATTTACCAACCCTTCCGCTACGATAAAAGTCTCAGGCGTTCCTTTATCCGGTGCTTTACCAACTACTGCAACATAATCAAATTGCGGATGCAGACAGACAGCCAGATTAGCTGGCAATGTCCACGGGGTTGTGGTCCAGATTACAATTGAGGGCTCTGGTAGCTCTTGTAATAGTTTTACCTTTTTATAATCAATTATGGGGAACCGGACATAGATGCTGGGCGAAACGTGCTCTTCGTATTCTACCTCTGCCTCTGCCAGGGCTGTGCGACAGGAAAAACACCAGTGTACGGGTTTAAATCCACGATAAACGTAGCCGCGTTTTACCAATTCTCTAAAGGCTGACAGAATTCCAACCTCATATTGAGGAGTCATCGTCAAATATGGCTTATCCCACTCAGCATCTACTCCCAGACGTTTGAATTGCTCTCGCTGAATATTAACGTATTTCATTGCGTAGTCAGCGCAGAGCTGCAAAATCTCTGTGGCAGTCTTTTGTTTTATAGCGTCTCCCAATTGCGTGACAACTTTCAGCTCAATCGGCAAGCCATGACAATCCCAGCCCGGAATAAAATTAGAAAAATATCCGCGCATAATTTTATAGCGCACAATAATATCCTTCAGGATTTTATTCAGTGAGGTCCCAAGATGAATATCCCCATTGGCATAGGGCGGACCATCATGCAGGGTAAAGCGCGGTTTTCCCCGATTCTTCTCCACCAGTCTCCGATGCAGTCCAATTTCCTCCCAGTATTTCAATATCTCTGGCTCGCGCTGTGTCAGATTAGCCTTCATCGGAAACTCTGTCCGGGGCAAATTTAAGGTATCTTTATAATTTAATTTCTCGGTCATTTTCGTCTCTGTTGTTAGTCTAAATCTGGAATCAAGCTATTTAAGTCGGCGTAGCACACCGCGAATAATTGTCTGCCGTGCTGGCTCCAGCTCATTGGCTATCCTGATTATCTCGTCTATATTGGCTGGCTTAAGGGCATCCGGGTAACACTCATCAGTCACTGTAGACAAGCCCAACACCTTCAATCCCGAGTGAACTGCGACAATTACCTCGGGGATAGTAGACATAGTTATCACATCAGCCCCTACACGGCGTGCAAAGCGATATTCCGCTGCTGTCTCTAACGTGGGACCAGTAAATGCCATCGCTACTCCGCGATGCACTTTAATTTTATTCTCCAGTGCTACTTGCTCGGCAAGTTCTATAAGCTGGCGATTATAAGGCTCGCTCATATCCGGAAATCTCGGACCAAGTGTCTCATCATTTGGTCCTATCAAGGGATTATCACCCATAAAATTGATGTGGTCAGTCAACAGCACCAGCGAACCTGCGCGGATATGGGGATTAACGCTTCCAACCGCGTTCATAATTATCAAGGTATCAATCCCTAAAAATTTCATCACCCGAACGGGAAACGTGATTTCCTGCAAGGTATAGCCCTCATATCTATGGAATCTGCCCTGCATTACTACCACTGGCTTATCTTCCAATTCTCCTAGCACCAGATAACCTTTATGCGACTCTACTGTCGCTATAGGAAAGTGAGGCAATTGCCGATACGGGATTCGCACCGCCTTTTGAACATCATCGCCCAGCTGTCCCATACCGGTCCCACAAATTATTCCCACTACCGGCTTAATGTCAGTTTTGGTGCGAATATAATTCACTGTTTCTTCAATCTTTCGTCGCAGCTCGGTCATCTCGGTTGCTCCTTTATAATTTGAGATAGTTTTTTCTCCAGTGCTTCTGGCGTACAATTTAAGAAATGTAAAATTTTAGTTTGGCCTCTTTCACCACGCAAGATAGTTATTAGTTTTTTCTCAATTTTCAATTGCTCTGCTAAAAAATTGATTAGCTCAACATTGGCTTTGCCCTGTTCCGGCGGAGCAGTAATTTCCACCTTCAGTACATCCCCTAAAATACCCACTATTCTTTTTCGCCGACTACCCGGATGAACTTTAACCGTTAACAGAACACCCTCTGCGGTTGGGCGTAAACAATTCACAATTTTCTATTTTAAAGTGTTATTAGATAACAAATAAAAAAGTGCAAATAACTATAATTCATTCAGTTGCTATGTCAACCAAATAATACTATAACGATTTATTCGTGTTTTCTTTGCATACTCTACGAGTAAGAGTTAAAATATTCTTTTAATTTAACCAATGCGTGCTTTTCCACTAAAGATTAAACTGACTTTTACCGGCATCGTGGGTTTGCTGGTAGGAGTTTTTTTCATTGGCGCTCTCATCCTCGGCTACTTTTATCTTATCCGCTGGCGCAATGAGAACAAAATTCTTAAAGAAATAATTGACCGCCTCAGTGCCGACTCACGGATTGCTGAAGTTATCGTGACCAAAACCGAGACCGACCAGCAAAGGGGCAAAACCCTCACCACCATTAAATTCGTAGAATATGATGCTAAACAACAGCCCCTACCGCCGAAATATTTTACCTTTAGCGGTAATATCATTCAATTTCAGTCACTGGTCATTAGATTTGATGACTATTACGTCAAGACAGGGCACCCGTTAAAAGGAAAGAGTGCGTATTTGTTTATGAAAGCCTTTTCACTACAGGATAAACAGACCGAGGTGTTTGAAATAACCCCCATCAACGAAATTCCCGAAGGCTACAAAGTCAGCGGAACCAAGTTTGAGAAAAAACTCTGGGAAAATTTCTGGAAATATGCCTTAGACCCGAAATTCGCTAAAAGTGTGGGTATCAAAAACGCACAGATTGAAGCACCGGGAACCAAGTTTGTCCCCGGCATTATCTATACCATCAAAATTGAGCATGATGGCGGAATGCGAATTGACGCTAAACCAGTTCCCCAGATTCTCCGTGGGGAAAAACTGGACTTTTGAGTCGCTGTGGCCTTACTAAAAGAGTCTGCAAATGAACATCAGCTACTCTTCTATCAATTCAACATTAGCGCGTGGAAGTGTGTGCAGTGTGCCATCAGGCAACTTTACAGTCAGCACTCTGACCCTGGCTTCAGTT
>CAYRXI010000114.1:0-1627 GCA_964428255.1 uncultured Candidatus Sumerlaeota bacterium | reverse complement strand
TCTACCTGTTGAAGTTCGGGCGGTAGAGCTACTACTTCACCAATTTTCCCGAAATGCGGCTCGCGAATTACTCGCACTCTTGACCCCACCTCCAGCACACCCTGTTCAAAAGCCCTGTCCTCAGCCACTCCCTTTTCCAGAATGTCAGCTAATGAATGTTGTCGCAAAAATTCTATGTCTGGCACAATTAACTCTGGACGCATTACACCAGCACGAATCTGAGTGGCACCGGTAATAGAAGCAAATTTACCGCGGTAGGTTTTTAACAAATTAAAAGTCCTATCTGCCATCGGGAGAACACCAAAGCCTTCGGTTACCACCAGAGTCGTTGTTACTTCTTCTTTTCCAGTAATTGCCACACCTAACTCATAACCCAGAATCTTTTTCAAATCCAGGTCATCAATACTCCCCACCACTATCCCCTGAATGTTTAATTTCTGGCAGAGCTGATAAAATTCATAATTAATCTTTTTCCCGGCAACGATGATTTTGCCAGCTAACGCTTCAGTCAACTTGCCCGGCTCGGCATTCTGCTCCGGACTGTCCACCAGGAATTCAATATTCCCATACCGCTCGCCTCCAATACCAAGTATTCCCTGGATATATGTGCCAACAGAGACAATTTTCACGCCCTCCTCAGGAATGATTTCACTCACATAGCCCGTAATATATGCTTTTATCTCCACGGGATTAGGTGGTTCACGCAACATTATCTGGCCGGTAATATTAGAAATACTCTCAATGGTGCCAGTTGCCGGAGCTTTGACTTCAGTCTTGAATAATCCCAGAAAGCCCTTGGAACGCGCAATCAAATCGCCGGCTTTGACCTCTGCACCTTCTTTGACCAGAAAATACTCAGAAATTTCTTGCGGTTCCACGCCCAGCAGATGGGCAATATTTATAGGCTTAATGCTGCCTGGTAACAGAGTGCGTGCCACTATGTCCTCTGCCTGCACCAGTGCCCCTTTTTCAACCAATACTTTCCCCTTTAGCGGAAGAATACGTTCTTTCTCAATTATAGTTCTGGGTGAAACTTTCAGCCCCGGCGTATACGCATGCGCCATCCTCTGACCTCCCCCAAATTAAGAGAAACTTTATACATTTTTAATACAAAATGCTAATACCTTAAAATGTAGCCTTTAAAATAAGCAAATAGAAATTTAAAATCAGTTTTTAACGAAAAATAGTGCGTCTTCTCTTTCAATTCTTACGCGGTTAAAATTCTATCCAGCATTCAAAATGTTTTTCAATGGTTAACCAACAGCCTTAATATAACTCATTATTGATACCAGCAGAATAAATGAATTTTACAAAATTTTCCCATTTCTAATCATATCTACCAGATAGCCATGCGTGAAGTAGCTATATTTGAATCTTAAGAAGGGTAATTATTTTATATAAGGCAGAATTGAAGGTTTCTTCGGCGAAAATAAACGCTAACTTAACAGCAGAAGATTTTGTCCCTCCTGGCAATCAACCATAAAAATTTTTCACAAAGCCCTTGAAAAGAACAGATGATTTTTTAAATTAAATTTGTATGTTATACAAGGATAAGAATTTGCGCTTTGACAGGAGAGAGTAGAGAACGTGGTTAACACGTGACACTCTTGAGTAGCAAAGTAAAAAG
>CAYRXI010000113.1:8249-8773 GCA_964428255.1 uncultured Candidatus Sumerlaeota bacterium | reverse complement strand
AAGTGTTGGGAGTTTGAGTTTTCCAATGGCAGAGCCTAATTCTGCACTAAAATCTAAGGGCAGGTCAAAATTATCCTCGGGGTCACCCTGAAAGATATCAAATCCAGCTGAAATCACGAGGTAACGCGGAGAAAAATCGCGAATGGCGCGCAGAGCTTTACTCAGAGCCTGGCGGTAAACCTTACTCCCACACGCTGGCTCTATTGGAATATTCAAATTAAAGCCTTTCCCCTGCCCGCGCCCCTGAGCATAGCTGATTCCGGTATAGTATGGATAGGCATAAGGGGGACGACAATGTATGGACACATAGAGGACTCGCCGACGCTGATAAAAAATATCTTCAGTGCCATTGCCATGATGAAAATCCAAATCCAGAATTGCAACTTTTCCCAGGATTGATAAGTATTCAGCAGCAAGCGCTGCGTTGTTAATGTAGCAATACCCGCCAAAAAAATATCTCCCGGCGTGGTGTCCAGGTGGACGGGTGAGGGCAAAGACGGCAGAGATTTTACCTCTGCGGAGCA
>CAYRXI010000113.1:2491-8239 GCA_964428255.1 uncultured Candidatus Sumerlaeota bacterium | reverse complement strand
GCACTAAGGGCTGACCAGTATGCCGATTCCCAGGTGTGAGCACCAATAGGAGTATTCATATCAAAGGAAAAATCCAGGATTGTCAAACCCTCTGGATTATTGTGCGGTAAATTTTTGTCACTATCATAAATGTAAATTCTGGATGAACTGATAGATTCTGAAGCCTCTTTAAAAATTGCCAGATATATCGGGTAGTGGATCTTCAGGAAATATTGTCCCCAGTCGCTTTTTTCTTTAGGTTCAATTATTTTAAACCGAACATCTTTTAATAAATAATCCAGCACCACTCGGGCGCGCTGGGGCACCTCAGGATAAGGCAATTTTTCGTCACCTAAATATTCAAACGGTGGATTATGTAATAGTTGTTTATATGAAAAAAAGACGTGCATCTTTTATTTCCAAACGGATAAAAATGTGTTAAATCGTGATGCTAAGGATTGATTTTTTCAACGATATTATGATTTATTTTACTTCAACTCTTTACTTCATTAAGTGGCAAAAATGAATAATAAATATTTTATTCATCCCACCTCCGAAGTTGAAGAAGATGTTGTGATTGGTGATGGGACAAAGGTCTGGCGCTTTTGTCACATTCGCCGTGGAGCTCGCGTGGGAAAAAATTGTAATATTGGACAGAACGTGTTTATTGACCAGAACGTAATAATTGGTAACGGAGTAAAATTGCAAAATAATGTCTCGGTGTATACCGGCGTGACGCTGGAAGATTATGTATTCATCGGTCCGGCTGCAGTATTTACCAATGTAATCAATCCCCGAGCGCATATAGAGCGAAAGAAGGAGTTCAAGCCGACGCTGGTGAAACGTGGAGCGACTATAGGGGCAAATGCGACTATCGTTTGTGGTGTGGTGATTGGTGAATTTGCCTTTATCGGCGCAGGAGCTCTGGTCAATCGGGATGTGCCTGATTTTGCATTGATGGTAGGCAACCCTGCCAGGCAGATAGGCTGGATATGTCAATGTGGAGTGAAATTAACAGCTGGAACAGAGCGACAGATGGTGTGTGAATTTTGTGGAGCAAGTTATCAGCAGGAAAGTGAGAACAGACTCAGGTTAATCACTCCTCCTACAGGTGCAGGATCTCATCTTTTTAAATGATAATTCACAACGAGGGAAAAAAATGATAAGTCGGCTGATTTTTGGGGGAATCTTCTGTCTCGGACTAATTTTCACTGGAGGTGCCGTGGCAATGGACAAACTTAACCTTGTTCCACTACCCAGAGAGATAAAGCACTTGGGTGGCGAAGTTAAACTTTCAGCAGGATGGAGGGTCTGGCTGGAGCAGGACAACGAAACGGAGCGCTATACGGCAGAGCTACTGCAAGGAGAAGTTAAAAATTGCTATAATTGGGAGTGGCAAATAGTAAGTGAGCTCCCCTCCTCGGAAAATAATGTGGTGATTATCAAAAGTGTTAAGGCTGAAGAGAACGAACCAGAATTATTCAAACAGCAGGGATATTACCTGTGGATAAAACCCACGCAAATAATTATTGCAGCACCAGCTGCTGTGGGTAGATTTTATGGAGTCCAGACCCTGCGTCAGCTCATACGAACAGCGAGAAATCAAACTCTGCCGTTGCTGGAGATAAAGGACTATCCGGTGCTGGAGTGGCGAGGAGTATCGGATGATATCAGTCGGGGGCAAGTCTCTAATGTAAACCACTTTATAGAAATTATTCAGCAGCTGGCATTTTATAAAAAGAATTTATACCAGCCCTACATAGAAGATATGTTCCGATTTGATACTAACCCCAATATCGGCAAGGACCGGGGAGCAATAACTAAAACGGAAATGGCATTGATGGTAGAGGCGTCACGTAAGAATCACGTAGTGCTAACACCAGTGTTTGAATGTCTGGGACACCAGGACAGGTTGCTCAGCTTACCAGAAAACCGCAAATATGCGGAGGTGCAAGACCCGGGGGCTACTCCCTGGTCATTTTCTCCTGTGGACCCCGAGGCGCTGGAATTTATAAAAAAATTGATTGATGAGCTGGTGGCAGCGACTGAGTCCCCATTTTTTCACATTGGCGGGGATGAATCCTGGGACGTAGGGAAAGGGACCAGCAAAAAACTGGTGAGAAAAATTGGCGTCGGCAGGGTGCATGCTCAATTCTTCTCACGTTTGAATGATTACATAAAGCAGAGACATAATCGGCATATGATGTTGTACGGGGATATGCTTCTACGGCATCCTGAAGCCCTGGCAGATATGCCCAAAGATTGCATCATTGTTGACTGGCATTACTTGCCCGCGCAGGATTATCCCAGCCTCAAAAAATTCAAAGAAGCTGGTTTCCAGCACATAATGGCAAGTCCGGCACTCTGGAGCTGGAGTGGTTTTTACCCTAATTATTCGCTGGGTTTCAATAATATAGCAACTTTTACCGATGTGGCTAAACGGGAGAAGATAATGGGCTGTATCACTTCTTCGTGGGGTGATAATGGTGCCGAGAACTTGCGGGAGAATAATTTAACCGGTTTTGCCTACTCAGCCGCAGCAGAATGGGAAGTTATAGCTCCGTCAGTTGAGGAATTTCTTTCCAGATTTGTGGCGATTCATTACGGAGCCGAGTTGCCGGCTATGGTTGAAGTGGAGAAAAAACTGGGCTGGCTGGAGTATTTAGAGGAAACATATCCTGCCCATAGCTTTCACCGAACTCCCAAGATAAAACCATATAGCGAAACGTGGCTTAACAAAATGAAGACCTTAAAAAAGAATATGGAAGAGGTGCTGGTGAAAATTTCAGCCAGCCGTCAGCAGATACGCTTTCAAAAGGCACATCTGGATACGCTGGAGCACGTTGCGCTCAGATATCTGTTTATGGCAAATAAGTACTTAATTTTAGATGACATCTCACGCCAGCTGGGAACGAAAAGATTTAGCGAGATACCCGCAGACCAGCAAACAGAAATAATTAAGAATTTGCAAAGTTTAAGGGATACTTTAAGTAAGTTGATTGCCGAGTATCAGGAGCTCTGGTTACGGCATAACAAGTTTCCCCGCCTGGAGTTTAATTTAGAGCGGTTGCAAACACAGCTTGCGTTTTTTCAGGATTTTCTGACTCAAGCGTATGCCGGCGAATTGACCGCTTATAAAGCACCTCCGAGTGTGTGGTTCTGGTATCCTGAGGCAGACCCAACTGTAGCTACCACACCGGGCACGAAATACTTTATGCGGGTAATAGATGTAGAGAAGGAGCCAATTGATGCGGAATTAAAATGCTGGGCAGATGATAAAGCCGAGGTTTTTCTAAATGGGGAAAAGGTGCTGCAAGTTTCCTATGGTGATGCTCCTAAACGTAAGACCTTAAATTATTTAACAAAAGGCAAGAATTACCTGGCGGCCCAGGCAGAGAATACTTACGGCGCGGGCGGGATTTTGCTGAAGGTGGAAATAACCTATAAGGATGGCAGTAAACAAATAATTACCGGAGATGAGGAGTGGCGAACGGCAGAGAGAGTGAAAAGCAACTGGCAAACACGTGCTCCGAAGGGGAAAAATTGGAAGCCGGTAAAATTACTGGGTAGTGGACTAATTGAGCCTTGGACATTTATTGATTGGTAGCGCGGGCATATGTTTGTTGATTATGCAAAGATACACGTTAAAGCAGGTGATGGTGGCGATGGATGTATAAGTTTCCGCCGCGAGAAGTACGTGCCCCGTGGCGGACCTAATGGCGGTGATGGCGGGAACGGAGGGAACATATACATTGAAGCAGACCCGCATTTACATACTCTGATAGATTTTAAATACAAGCCACATTTTAAAGCCAGACGCGGAGAACACGGCAGGGGCAAAAATCAAAGTGGAAAAAATGGTGAAGACGTTATTATTCTCGTTCCCTGCGGAACTGTTATTAAAAGCGAGAGCGGCGAAATAATCGCTGATTTGACAAAGCCTCGTGAACGTGTGCTAGTGGCAAAAGGTGGTAAGGGGGGGAGAGGAAATCAGCATTTTGCCACTTCAACCAATCAAGCACCCCGCTGGGCAGAACCGGGTGAGCCAGGTGAAGAAAAATGGCTCATCCTGGAGTTAAAAATGCTCGCCGATGTGGGATTGGTAGGCTTCCCCAATGCAGGAAAATCAACCTTTCTGGCAGCAGTGACACCGGCTACTCCTAAAATTGCTCCATATCCTTTTACTACTTTGCATCCCAATCTTGGAGTGTATGTGGCTGAGGAAAATTACCGAGTGGTATTTGCGGATATTCCAGGAATTATAGAGGACGCCAGTAAGGGTATGGGGCTGGGAGATAAATTCCTGCGTCACATAGAACGCACACGCTTGCTTATTTTTCTTTTGTTTGATGACCTCGGCAATTTTGATTTTGACCAGCTCTGGCATCAATTTACAGTGTTGAGAAAAGAGCTGGAAGCCTACAGCAGTGAACTTGCTAAAAAGCCCTATGTGATTGCTATCAATAAGATAGACCTGGCATCGCAGCCGGAAGCGGTGACAACGGCGCTTTCCGCATTTCATAAAGCAGGAGAACGGGCATTTGCCATTTCAGCCAGAGAGAAGATCGGGCTTGAACCACTTTTAGAACATATAGTTACAACTTTGAAAGAACTGGACGTTCACTCACAGGTTAATCCGCAGTCATAATAAGATAAGCAACAATATATTTAAAAAATGCCGTTTTTATTAAGAGACAAAGGGAAATTTTTTGAACATTTTTTTATTCTGCTGGCAATTATGGTGGCTACTTTTCTGGCAGGCAAACTCCGGCTGAGTGGTCTGGCAGATAAAAGCATCTGGTTTGACGAGTCATTCAGTATTTTATTCGCACGAGAACCCCTGACACAGACTCTTTACCTGTGCAAGAATGATGTGATGCCGCCTCTTTATTTTGTGCTTCTTCATTTCTGGTTAAGAGTATTTCCGGCTGGCAATATGGAGACGGCCATTTTTTATCCGCGTCTGCTTTCAGCCATTTTTGGTGTTCTTGCCATTCCTATGATTTATAGTTTGGGCAAAAGGCTTTTTAATCCAGCTGTGGGTGTTATCAGTGTTCTGCTATTAACTTTTTCACCTTTCCATCTGCATTATTCGCAGGAAATACGGATGTATAGTTTGTTTGTAGTGCTTGCTCTTATGGAATATATAGTTATTTTTGATTTTATACACCGCCCGAGTCTGAAGAAGTACATTCCGTTGATTATCCTGAGTGCGTTACTGATATATACACATTATTTTGGCTTTCTATTGTTAGCTGGAGTGATTTTATTATTAGGGGGAGGGATTAAATTAAGATGGCCTGAATTCAAGCCTCGTCTCCAGCTACTGCCTTCTCCGCGTTTGCTTTCACTATTTTTTATAACATCTGTATTGATACTTTATTTACCGTGGTTCACAACTTTTTTACATCATTTGCAGCTAACTCGTCTAATCTCCCCGACCGAGGGCTCCGAAGCCGTGCTAAATAAACTTTTAAACCTGATGCTGTTAGCTATTTATGGGTATACACCTTATGCGCCATTCGCCCAGTTCAAGCAAATCAATATGGTGTTATTGATACTAGTCTACGCAATATTTGTTTTTACTTTATTTCTCGGGGTTATAAAAGCACGCAAAGAACAACACCAGTCATACTTTATTTTTCTGATGTTGTTTGCCTTTCCCATGGTACTACTGCTGTTATATTTATTGCTGGAGGGTAAATTTTATGAACGCTATTTTCTTCCGTTATTACCCTTTGTGTTTATCTTTTCAGCAAATGGACTTTT
>CAYRXI010000113.1:0-2481 GCA_964428255.1 uncultured Candidatus Sumerlaeota bacterium | reverse complement strand
TTTTGAGTTTAAAATACCGCGGAGTAATTACACTGGTGCTGGCTATGATTTGTTTTGTATTTCTGGGAGCAGACTTCAGCTATCTCCAGCACGACATCCGTGACACCACTCGCACTGCCTATAGCTGGCTGGAGCAGAAGGCTGTTTCAGGTGATACCGTGATTCATAACTCTCCGAATTCGCTTCTCCCTTTTAAATGTTATGACGTTACTCATAAATTTCACCACTTAATTTTGCCAAGCGACCGGTTGAGTGTTGCTGATATGAGTGTGATAAAGGACGAAGAGCTTATTCGCAACGAGATGCCAGCATCATTTTCTTCGCCACAACTCTGGCTGGTTTATCATACCTGGCAGGCTGGTGACCCTCTTGATGGCTTTATGTGTTATACTGCACGCTGGTTTTTAAGCCGCGGCTGGATTCTCATAGAATTTCGGCATTTCTCCTTTGCGATGAAACATATTTATCTTGCACGATTACAAAAACTCTGAATGAGTTCTATATTTTAAGGTGGGATGATATACGCAATTGACTTTATTAGCTGTTTTTTTCACTATAAAATTTTATTTATTATGCAAACTGGTAAGCAATAATGACAATCAGGTCAAACAATAAAATAATTCTGGGCATTACAATGGGAGATCCTGCGGGAGTGGGACCTGAGATTATATTAAAGGCGTTGTCCCAGCCGAATAAACTTCCGGAAGATTGTGTTGCGGTAGTAATTGGCTCGGTAGAAGTCCTGCGTTTTTTTGCGGAACGACTAAACATAAATGCGGACTTAAAAACAATTACCGATAAGGATTTAAGCAGTCTGAACTCCAGTCCCGGAAGTATATGGGTGTTGGAGCCACAGGTAATTCTTTTACCTCCAATTGAAACAATTCTGGGACAGGTGACTGCCGAGGCGGGATTAGCCTCATTCCGCTACATTACTACTGCAATAAGACTTGTTTCCACAGATTTGATTGATGCGATAGTGACCGCGCCAATCTCCAAGGCAGCCTGGCATAAGGCAGAAATTAACTTCCCGGGACACACAGAGATGCTGGCGCATTATTCAGACACTAAAGATTTTGCTATGATGCTGGTCGGGGGGGGAATCCGAGTTGTTCTGGCAACAATTCATCTTCCTCTGGCTCAGGTCCCGCGTGCGATTTCACCGCAAAAATTATCACGGCTAATACATCTGGTTAACAAATTTATGCCTTACTTCGGTTTTGAGATGCCTGCACGAATAGCGGTGTGTGGTTTGAACCCGCATGCTGGTGAAGATACCTTGCTGGGTAGCGAAGAACAGGAGCTTATCCTCCCGATAATCAAAAAAGCCCGCGAGGAAGGTATTAACGTTTTCGGTCCCTATCCAGCAGACACAATATACTATCGGATGTTACAGGGTGAATTTGATGTAATTATAGCGATGTATCATGACCAGGGACTCATACCTATTAAAACTCTTGATTTTCATGGTGGAGTAAACATCACGATAGGTCTGCCATTTATCCGGACATCTGTTGACCATGGTACTGCTTTTGACATCGCCGGCAAGGGGATAGCACGTCCGGACAGTTTGCTGAGTGCGATAAGACTTGCCGGGGAACTCACAAGAAATAAACACAAACTTTCGAATATCACCACGCCTGATGAATAACCGCAAGCAACAGCTCAGCACCCGTAAACTCTTGCGTGAATATCGACGGATTTATGAACGCAAATCACCACATTTGAAAAAGGCACTGGGGCAACATTTACTGGCAAATAGCGGGATGCTTAATGAAATTGCCCGAATCTGTGAGATTCAGCCTGAATCGCTGGTAATAGAGATTGGCGCAGGAATTGGTAATTTGACGCAAGCACTTTTGCGCTTTAATCCACGCCACTATATCGGGATTGAACTTGATGAGGAATTCAAAGCCCTGCATCAGCGTTTTTTTGCCACATCTGACAGAATTGAGTTTATCTATGGAGATGTACTGCAGGTAGATTTTGCCCCTCTGGTGCAAAACTACAGAGATGTAATAATTGTAGGCAATATTCCATATCAAATCACTTCTCCATTGTTGTTTAAGCTACTATTGGGCGAATTTTACTGGTCGCGAATCGTTTTGACCTTGCAAAAGGAAGTAGCAGAAAGACTGGTGTCGCCTCCCGGGACGAAGAGGGTCAGTGCATTAACATATAAAGTTAATCTTTTTTCTATTCCTCGTATTGTGTTTTTTATGTCTCCAAGCAATTTCATCCCCCCCCCAAAAGTTGAGTCAGCTGTAGTAAAATTTATTCCGCATCCACTGCCACTATTGAGTAAAGCTGAAGTTAAAGAGATGTTCCGTCTGCTGGAGGCTGCCTTTGCCCAGCGTCGCAAAACCATTCTAAATACCCTGTCAGGTGCAAATCTGACGCAGTTACCCAAAGAGCAATTGAAGGAAGTGATATCACACGCCGGAATAAATCCAGAATATCGGGCAGAAAATTTTTCGCTCG
>CAYRXI010000112.1:4055-8824 GCA_964428255.1 uncultured Candidatus Sumerlaeota bacterium | reverse complement strand
ATGGAAAAGTGATAGTTGAATTTCCCGGTAGCATTATTGAGCAACATGTTCACATAGCGGACAAAAAAATAGATAGAATAGAAACCTGAAAAAAAAACAGTGGATATTGATCCACAGTATAATCTGCCGGTGGACCTAACCACCACAACAGTAAATTTATGGATGATGGGGAACAAGTATTATGCTGAAATTTATGGTTCTTCCCAAAGAGTGACAGTTGAAGTTTATGATGGTGCAACATTTAAGCAAATGTTTGAATTGCATAAAAGAAATAAATTTGGTGTCACAGATAATAAACCGTGCGGCTTTGATAATATTCCCAGTTTACTGGTGTGGTATGAAGAGAGTTGGCGAACCTCAAAAGACAAAGTCGTCAATATTAAAGAAACAGAAACTGAAGTTATAATTACTGAGGAGTGGATAAATAAACAACACAAACGGGAAACCACGCTGGATAAAAGTTGTGGTTTTATGCCGCGAAAAATGTGTTATTTTATTATGGAAAAAATGGTAGGCGAATATAATTATGCTGGTTGTTTGCAAATTGATGAGTTTTATTTGCCCACACAAATTATCAAAAAAACTTTTTGGGATGAGAATATCCCTAATTTTTTTATCTTTTATCAGGATTTAAAATGGGAGAAGGTAAGCCCAGAATTAGTTGGTGAAAAACTATCTTTTGATTTCCCCGCAGATGTAATCTTGTCTAAAAAAGCCACTAAATGAACCATATCCGTTTTTAAGTCCTGTCAAAGGAATCAATTTTATCTTTAGATATTTGGGGGCAAAATTTACATTTTCTCCGGGGTGGAGACGGCAATGAGGTTCATTGCGTTGCGGATAACAATTTGCAAGGCTTTTACCAGAGCAAGGCGTGAATAGCTCAAAGGCAAATTGTCTGGCAGGATGATTCGGTACTCTGGATTCCTGGTTCCAGCAGTGAAATAATTATGAAAAGCTGCAACCAGTTCCTGAAGATAGGCAGTAATAAATTGTGGTTCAAGCGCTTCAGCGGAACGCCTTATGACATCGGGGAATAATGCCATTTCTTTGATAATTGTCTGCTCCTCGGGCAGTGTTAACAGCGTGACGTCGCAGTTGGTTATGTTAGCCAGACACAGTCCCGCCTCATGTGCTTTGTTAAATAAACTGCAGGTGCGGGCATAAGCATACTGCACATAATACACTGGGTTATCCATTGAAGTACTCTTGGCAAGGTCCCAGTCAAAGACCAGTTGGCTGTCAATCGTGCGCATCAGAAAGAAGAAACGTACCACATCCGCGCCAAGTTCATTTAGCAGGTCTCTGATTGTAACAAATCCACCCGCACGCTTAGAAAACCGCGCTGTTGCTTCACCACTTTTTAGAGTGACCATCTGAATAATAAGACAGTGTAATTTAGCTGCGTCAAACCCGAGGGCTTGCATCGCTGCTTTTAGGCGGGGAACATAGCCATGGTGGTCACCGCCGAATACATTAATCATCAGGTCATACCCGCGCAAAAATTTATGCTTATGATAAGCTATGTCAGGAGCCAGATAAGTTTTCTGTCCGTCACTTTTTACCAGCACCCGGTCTTTCTCATCTCCAAACTGGGCAGTCTTGAGCCAGAGTGCGCCATCTTTCTCATAGACCATATCCCGGCGTTTCAGCTCAGCCAGTACGCTTTCTACGGCGCCGGAGCGCATCAGTTCACTCTCATTTACATAATGGTCAAATTCAATTCTCAAATCCTGCAGGTCCTGTTGAATTAATTTCATAATGCGGCTGGTCGCATAGGCAGTAAAAATTGTCCAATCTTCATTGTCAAGCAATGAGTCCCCTTTTTCACTGATGAGCTCCTCTGCAATTTCAATTAAATACTCGCCCTGATAACCATCTTCAGGCAATTTGGCAGGTCTCCCCAGTTTTTGCAGATAGCGAGCACGCAATGATTCTCCCAGGCGCTGCATTTGTGCTCCCGCATCGTTGAAATAGTATTCACGTTCAAATTTGTAGCCGGCAGCGCTTAAAATGCGTGCAATTGTATCCCCTACCACAGCATTACGGCAGTGTCCGAGGTGTAAAGGTCCGGTGGGATTGGCGCTGACAAATTCTACCAGAACTCGCTTACCCTGACCCAGGTTAATCTTTCCATAATGCTCTCCTTCAGTCAGAACCTGACTGACCGTTTGAGCCAGCTCGGCGGGATGAATCCAGAAATTTATAAAGCCTGGTGGTACTGCTTCTACTTTTTGAAAAAGTGGCTTTTCACACTGGAATGTCTCTACCAGCGTCTCTGCTATTTTCATAGGTGGTTGCTTTAGTGACTTCGCCAGCTTCATTGCCACATTAGTGGCAAAATCGCCATATTCCTTTACTCGCGGGACTTCTATTTCAACATCAACGGCTACAATATTATTGAGATTAGCTACAGCCGTTTTAATAATGGAGCTTATTTTTTCAAGCAAATACATAATTTTCTGTAACATTCAAAGATTAACACAATTTATATTGTCCAATAACTTAAAAGCAAGTAAAACACTTGATTGAAAGTTTCGTTAATCTGACATCAGTTGATTATATTTGCTCTGATTTATGCAGGATTAATGGATAATAGACAAAATTTGACACAGTTAGTAATAAAGGGGGGGGCGTACATCTTTCTTCTCAAACTGCTGGAGCGTCTGTTTACTTTTGCCCGCTTAATAATTCTGGCGCGCCTGCTGGCACCTAAAGATTTTGGATTGATGGGTATTGCCCTGCTAACGCTTAATACGGTGGACACTCTGTCCCAGACTGGATTTCAGCAGGCGTTAATCCAGAAAAAAAATAATATCGCCGACTATCTTAATCCTGCCTGGACACTGCTCCTATTCAGAGGAGTCTTCTTAGCCATCATTATATTTTTTGTGGCTCCAGTAGCTGCAACTTTTTTCAAGGCTCCCGACAGTACCCTGCTAATACAGATAATAGCCATTGTCTTTATTTCACAGGGACTAATGAATATTGGCATTGTTTTTTTTCAAAAAGAACTCCAGTTTAATAAACAGTTTATCCTTCACCTGAGCGGGGTAATAGTGGATTTTGTGGTGGCAGTGACAATTGCAATCATTACCAGAAGTGTCTGGGCATTGGCGCTGGGACTGATTGCAGGACATTTTATTCGCGCAATAGCTAGTTTCATCCTGCATCCCTATCGCCCGCGATTAGATTTTAATTTGGGGCACGCTGCAGAATTATTTGGTTTCGGTAAATGGGTTCTGGGCTCCAGTATTTTGCTCTTTTTTGTCACTCAAGGCGATGCTATACTTGTGGGAAAACTCTTAAGTGTAGTTGCACTCGGCTTTTATCAAATGGCGTATCACATTTCAAACACACCTGCCACGGAGATTACACATATTGTGTCGCAGGTAACTTTTCCAGCGTATGCCAGACTGCAAGATGACTTATCTCGTTTACGCTCTGCTTATTTAAAAGTATTAAGCTTTGTGGCTGTGCTGGTTTTCCCCTTGGCAGGTGGGATAATTTTACTCAGTCAGGAATTTACGCTGTTAATCCTGGGGGAAAAATGGTCGCCCATAATCAAGCTAATGCAGGTGCTGGGCATAGCAGGTTTATTAAGAGCGATTGCTGCCACTACTTCTCCAGTATTTCTGGCTGTTGGCAAGCCCCAGATTGATACTTTCTGGCAAACAGTGCGTTTGATAGTAATGCTTCTTTTGTTTATACCGTTCATTAAACTCTGGGACCTTACTGGCGCAGCCCTAGCAGTTACAGGAAGCATTTTGGTGACGTCTATTGGCTTATGCTGGCTACTGATCATGATTACCAGATGTCCGCTACAAGAGTTTTTTATCCCTCTACTATTACCCCTGATTGGCTCTTTAATAATGGGCACCGCGATATGGCTAACTAAAGTTTATATGGCTCCGATTGGATTGGTGAAGTTTCTTTTTTTGATTCTGGAAGGAATTGTCATCTATGGAATAGTAGTTTTTCTACAGCAGAAACTTTTTCACTACAACATATTTTCTTTGCTTATAGAACAGCTTACTTATTATAAAAATAGAACACTCAATGCCGGAAATAATAGACAATAATTACCAGTTTGATTATGACAACAAAGAACGCTTTTGTAGCTACTGGCATCAGCTGAATGAAATAATTTCTCTTAATCCGCGAACCATACTGGAGATTGGTGTAGGAACAAAATTTGTTACAGATTATTTGCGAAAAATGAACTTTAGTGTCACCACTGTGGATATCAACTTTTCCTTAAAACCCGATGTTATTGCCCATGTTTTATCATTGCCGTTTTCTGCTGGTGCCTTTGAGCTGGTCAGTTGCTGTGAAGTTTTAGAACATTTGCCTTTAACTCACTTTGGACAGGCGCTTGGTGAAATTTTTCGGTGTTCTCAGAAATTTGCCATATTATCCTTACCAGATGTTACCCGGCATTACCGCATTTTAATAACTCTGCCCAAACTCGGGACAATAAAAAAATTAGTTGAGGTACCCAAACTCAAACCGCCATTGCATATTTTTTCAGGCGAGCATTACTGGGAAATCGGGAAACGTGGTTATCCACTGGCGTGCATAAAATCAGCAATTACCCAGACTGGCTTTACTATTTTACGAACTTATAGAGTTTTTGAAAATCCTTATCACAGATTTTTTGTATTAAGGAAAACTTGAGAAATTGACCAACAAATGGGTGCAGAAAAACCATTGATTAGTGTAATCATTCCTACTTATAACCGCCCACTACAGCTTAAGCGTGCTGTGCA
>CAYRXI010000112.1:3062-4017 GCA_964428255.1 uncultured Candidatus Sumerlaeota bacterium | reverse complement strand
TTGATGACGGCTCAACTTTAGATATAACTGAAGTGATAAACAGTTTCAGTGACCCCAGAATTAAGCTCATCAAACACGAGTGCAAACGTGGTGCTCCTGCTGCGAGAAATAGTGGTTTGCTAATTGCTCGCGGCGACTTCATTAATTTCCTTGATGATGACGACGAAATCGCACCCGATAAATTTACCAAACAGCTGGCTAAATTTAACGAATGCACAGATACTACAGGCGTCGTCTATGCTGGGGTATGCTATGCACTTGAGGCAACCAAGCAAATTGTTTGCCAATTTATTCATCGTTTTTCTGGAAATGTTTTTCTACCATTGCTACGGGATAACTTCCTGGTAATCCAGACACCGCTGATCAGGCGAAATTGTCTGGAAAGAGGCGGTTTTTTTGACGAATCTCTGCCGGGAAATCAGGATTGGGACCTCTTTCTCCGACTGGCACGGCACTATGAATTTGCACTGGTACCAGAAGTACTGGCGACCATCTGGGTGCATGGAAATCAAATTACTGCTGACTTACAGCGCAAAATCGTGAGCTATGAGAAGATAAAAACCAAATATCTGGCAGAATTACAACAACACCCGGATATTCTTAGCTATCATCTTCTGCGGCTGGGGAAATTGTATTTTCTTGCAGGCGATAGGCACAAGGCAGTTCAATATTTTCGTCAGGCGATTAAGACTACTCCCTTTAACCTTAAAATTTATCTACATTTAGCGCTTGCACGAATTTCACCTAAATTTTATCACAATTTCATACAGCAACGTCAGTTAAAAATCGGCGATATTACTTTTTATTAATGGAGAACTAACTTATGGACAGAATACTGTTTCAACCGATTGATGTTGGTGGCATTACATTAAAAAATCGTTTTATGCGTTCGGCAACTCACGAATGGCTGGCAACTGAAGAAGGGTTTGTCACAGATAAAATGCTGGACTTTTAT
>CAYRXI010000112.1:0-3052 GCA_964428255.1 uncultured Candidatus Sumerlaeota bacterium | reverse complement strand
CGGTGCGGGTCTGATAATCCCGGGGTATGCCTATGTTGACCCCGGAGGAAAATCAAGTGTGCGTCAAAATGCAATTTATGATGATAAATTCATTCCCGGCTATCAGACTCTGGTTAAGGTTGTCCATCAGTACGGAGCAAAAATTGCGCTTCAAATTGTTCACGGTGGAAGACAGAGTAAACCCGAGCTAATCGGGATGCAAACGCCCCTTGCACCTTCAGCTGTCTATGACAAATCTTCAGGTATAACGCCCCGCGCAATGACTAAAACAGAGATAACACATATTCAAGGGCAATTCGTTGCAGTCATAAAACGGGCAAAAAAAGCCGGGTTTGATGCTGTGCAACTCCATATTGCGCATGGCTTTTTACTCAGCGAGTTTATTTCGCCCTACACTAATCAACGCACAGACGACTACGGTGGCTCAATAGAAAACAGATGCCGTTTTATCCTTGAAATTATCCAGAAGGCAAAGGAAGAAGTGGGCAATGATTTCCCGATTTTTGCGAAATTGAATTCCACAGATGGCATCGCTGGTGGACTTACTGAAGAAGAAAGTGCCAGAATAGCAAAGTTACTTGCCACAGCTGGAGTCTCGCTAATTGAAGTCAGTGGAGGAATTGCCGAGGCTGGTGCTATTGCGGCGCGTAAAAATATCCTGACGCCCGAGCAGGAAGCTTATTTTTTGCCCGCTGCACGTCTGATAAAGCAAGCCCTGAAAGAAACTGCTGTTAATACCAGAGTCGCTCTGGTCGGAGGTTTGCGTTCGCTTAGCTTAATGCACCAGATTGTTGAAAACGGTGATGCTGATTTAATTTCATTAAGCCGTCCGCTGATACGTGAACCTGATTTAATCCTGAAATTTCAACGTGGCGAAAAAGAACGTGCAGACTGCATTTCCTGCAATGGCTGCTATTCGCCCGATGGTATCCGCTGCGTTTTAATTAATAAGCAGTGACAAACTTTTTAGCAGACATCTCAATCTATTATTTGGTGAAGTCTTCAAAATGAAATTCACAAAAGGAGGAAAACTATGAAAAGAATCCTGCAAATCTTAATGCTACTCTGTCTTATAAGTGTTGTGAGTATAGGTATGGGAGCACGCACTATTATTATTGAATCAGATTTGCCAGAATGGGGAGCTAATCCCGGATTCAGTGTGTTCTACGAAGTGCTGTTACCTTATGGCGAATGGGTTTGGGTAGCAAATTATGGTTGGGTGTGGAGTCCTTATGATGTGCCAATTGGCTGGCGTCCATACACTTACGGGCACTGGGTGATAACGGACTATGGCTGGACCTGGGTAGCATATGAGCCGTGGGGTTGGGTATGTTTCCATTATGGCCGCTGGTTCTATCACAATACTTATGGATGGCTATGGTATCCAGGCACAGTCTGGGCACCCGCGTGGGTTTGCTGGCGAGTTGGTGACGGATACATTGGCTGGGCACCATTACCACCCAGACTACGCTGGCGCACTGGTATAGGCTTTGAAATAACAGGCGTCAATCTGAACGTTCTCATTCCACCTCACGCCTTCTGCTTTGTCTATGAAACCCACATTTTTGAACCGCGCATTCACAGCCACGTTATTCATTCGGCACGTCATATCACTTTCTTTGGCAGAACCAAACCGATGCTGGAATATAAAGAAAAAGAGAGGCGGATTATCAATCGGATGCCAGATGAAACACGCATTGAGCGAGTAATTGGCAAACCTGTTCCTCGCGTGAAGCTTGTTGAGGCAGATTCTCCCAAAGAAATCAAGCTTAAGGACAACGAACTTCGTCTATTTATGCCAGATATAAAAAAGATTAAAGACCCGGAAAAACTAAAAATCTGGGACGAGAAACCGCTAAAGAAAGAAATTCCAGACCTGAAATTAAAGCGAGAGAAGGAATTGGAGGAATTTGAAAAACTAAAACAGCAGAAGCTACGCTGGTTAGAAGAACAACAGGAAGAAGAGCTGAAACAGCCACCTAAAAATATCAAACTGGATGAAATAAAGAAAAGACACAATGCCGAGAAAAAGGCGTTTGAAGAAGAACTGGAGCGAGAACGTAAATTATTGAGAAACTGGCAGGAGCGGGAAGAAAAGATAAAGGTACTTCCTGAGTCTGCCCCACGCCGGAAATTTAAACTGGATGACCCTAGCTGGGATTATGAAATGAAGGTTCCGGATATTAAACAACCAGAGTTGAATTCTCCTGGAAAAACTCTAAAGCCAAAAACCGAGGGAAAACAGCCCCTGTCAATACCTGATGAGAAAAAGCACTCCAAACAAAGTGAATGGTAAAATTATTGAGTTTCTGTTAAACGCATCACAGCCATTTTGTTAAGGCAAGAATACAATTTCACTTTGAGATAAAGTGAGAATTTCAGAAGAAAAGGCATAAGTTATTAGGAGCTTATCCCTCTTTTATATTAGCCTTTTGAACAATTTATAACTTGAAATTTTGCTTATTTTTTGTAAAATCCTCCAAATTAAATAATGATTATGGGCAAAAAATACATTTTTTTGTTGCATTGATTTAAAAAGAAAATTAGGGAGCAAATTGCTAATGCACCTGAATTTTTCATTTGTAACTAACACGATTTTTAACTATATAATAGGTGCAATTAATATATAGGACAGCAGAAGAGATATGGTAAATTTAGCGGCTTGTTTTCGTCGGTTAATTGAGCTAAATAAGCTAACTGATTAAACAGACTAACCGACCATGCCATAGTCACTTTGGTAACCAAGCAGTCACAGCAATTATAGTTTTACTCGGAAAGGATAATTCTTGGTAAATCAATTTAGTCATTTAAATAACAATATAGACTAACAAAATAACTAAAAACCGATTAGTTGACGAACTAATAAACCGAAAAATGGATTCTATTGTGCCAATACTATAACCGACCCCCAAAATATAGATTATGTTGCCATTTCTGTTCGTTTTTATATATTCCTTGCTTTGTTGCAAAGTTAATATTTGTTCATAAGAAAAACGACGTTGGTTAACAATTGTTCTTTGTCATAAAAGGGTAAAAATAGACGATAGAGGTT
>CAYRXI010000111.1:0-8876 GCA_964428255.1 uncultured Candidatus Sumerlaeota bacterium | reverse complement strand
TCTGCGTCCCGCCCTCACTGAAGCCGCACCTATCCTGCTGGCAATCACCGGCATAAATTAGAGTCTGACGGTAAGTTGCAAAATCAATTAAAGACATTGTTGATACGGACTTTTGCATAAATTTACCAATTTCCTTTTTCGCACCTAAACGGAGTTAAATGGAGAAGCAACTGGCAATTGGCATAGACCTGGGTGGAACCAAACTCTCTGCTGCCCTTGTTGATGAGCAAGGAGATACGAAAGACTTTATTATTCAATCATCACAATTTGATAAGGGACTGGAAGCCGTCTTTAATGGCGTAATTGAGGTTATACACCAACTTAAACAACCCATACATGGGAGAGTGGTAGCAATAGGTATTGCTGCTACTGGTAGTATTGAGCCCCAAAGCGGAACAATTATTGGTATGATTCCTCTTTGTGATGGCTACATCGGATTCCCTTTGCGGGAGAAAGTACAACAGAGAATTAACTTACCGGTTATTGTGGAGAATGACGCAAATGCAGCAGCATATGCTGAATATCGGGTAGGTGCCGGACAAAATGCAAAACGGCTGGTTTGCATGACTATCGGAACAGGAATAGGGGGGGGCATTGTCATTGATGGGCAATTATTGCGAGGCAGTGGTTATGCCGGGGAAATCGGGCATATGGTGGTGGTAAAGAACGGACGCCGCTGTGCCTGTGGCAGAAGGGGTTGTCTGGAGAGATAACTGAAGAAATAATTAAGTTAATAAAAAGTAAAGAGACAGTAGTTCTGGAAATATTGGAGCGTCAGTTGGATTATCTGGCAATTGGAATAGACAATCTGATATATCTCATTGACCCTGATAAAATCTTATTTTCCGGACAGTTCGCAGAACTGGGTGAGATACTGATAAAGAATTTAGTAGCCAGAATCTCAAAACCTGTTCAAATTGGCATTGCAAAGCTGGGAAATAAAGCCGGTCTGATAGGTGCCGGACTTATTGCTCTGGAGCAACATCTTAAGCCAGGTAAAAAACGATTAAGTGATAAATGAAGGGAGAAGGAAGAAATGAGGCGAATCATAATATTAATGATAATCTTAATCAGCCCGGTGTTGATGACATTTGCCAATAACAATTTGCCAACCCCTTTCTCCATCCAGATGCACTCGCTCGGCGCACCTTTTGAGTATCACAAACGGGCGATAGATGCAGTAGTTGCTCTGGGTGCGAAGCAAGTTCGTGACGAGCTCTTCTGGCACCAGGTAGAGAAGAGTAGAGGGGTTCTGAGCATTCCTGAAGTCTATTTACAAAATCTGAACTATTCGCTGAAGCAAGGAATAGATACTTTAATTATTCTGGATTATGGAAATGAATTATATGATGGAGGACTGGCACCCTATACCGACGAAGGACGAACAGCTTTTGCTCGGTATGCGGAATTTTTAGCCCGGGAGTTAAAGGGCAAGGTGCGATATTTTGAGGTCTGGAACGAGCCTAATGTGGACGGCTTCTGGAAACCCCAAAAAAATCCGGAAAACTACGTGCGGTTACTCCAAGCCGTCTATCCCGTGATAAAGCGTGTCAATCCAGAGGCGGTGGTAGTGGGAGTTTCTCTATCCACACTGGACCTGGAGTTTTTGCAGGCTGTGATAGAAAAAGGCGCCTTGGACTATTTAGATGTGTTATCACTGCATCCGTATTGCGCACCCCAGTCGCCAGAGGAAAAACAGATTTTCCCTGCACTGCTGAAGATTATTGAGCAGATCTGGCTGACGGAGATAGGCTGGCCCACCAATGTAGGGGGGGGAGTAAGTGAACTGCGCCAGGCCGAGTTACTGGCTCGCACATATCTCTTAGCACTTGCCATCACGGACATTCAGACCACATTCTGGTACTGGTTAGGACCGGACGGTGAAAAAGAATGGTGGGCTGAAGACCGCTTTGGGATTTTGCATCAAGATTGGACCCCCAAGCCCGCATATATCGCCTATCAGCAGTTGATAAAGACCTTGCAGGGAGCAGAATTTATGGCTCAATTCCAGCCTGTGGAAAAAACTTATGTACTTCAATTCAGAAAAGACGGCGAATTAATTTACGCCCTCTGGGCAGAAGACGTGGTCAAACATCTCGTGATTAAACAGGCACCGACTACCATAAAGGTTACATTTTTAAACGGGGAGGAAATGTTACTCCAATCAAAAGAAGGTCAGATATTCATTGATGCTCATGCAATGCCCGTATTTTTAATGACACCGCAGACGCTGAAATTTGCAGGGTCCAGGGCGCCGGTGGAGCTAATTCTGTCAAAGCCCGAGGCGATTGCCAGAGGAGAAAAGGTTGAATTTAAACGGAAATTCAGCAAAAGAGCTTTTTCCAACACAAAAAGTACGCTACGGGCATTGCCCTTTTATGAGGAGGAATGGATTACACAGAGTACGCCGTCAGAAATCTTCATCCCGCCAGCAGCAGCGGAAGGCACATTATCTATGTTACATTGTGTATATGAAAGCTCTGCATCTTTACCTTTTGCCTTGCTGGTCGCTCCCATAAAGATTATTGAGCCTGTAAAGATAAGGCTGACACCACTACCATTAGTAGGTGGACTAAAATTTTTACGCCTGGACATAACCAATACTACGTCTCAGGAACTAAACGGAGAAGTAATTATAAACACTCCAGCAAACGAGCAAATTCAACCGCAAACAATATCATTTGCCAATCTGCATCCCGGCAAAACGTTAAGACAAATTTTAAATATTTATGATACCAGGGAACTGGACTATTTATACAAATTTAAGATGGTGGTAAATTTAACTAACGGCGTTAATGTAACTTATGACTCTCCAATTTTAGCCTTTTATCAGAGTTTGTACACTTCCAGGCCGTTGCAAATAGATGGCAATCTGGCGGACTGGAATTCGGACACACAGCCCATAAAAATCAACCGTAAAGAAAATATTGTATTTGGGTTTACTGATTGGGACGGGGAAAAAGATGTTTCTGCGCGGATTTATACTGCCTGGGATAAAACCCATTTTTATCTGGCGGCAGAGGTTGAAGACACGAAGCTTTCTTTTCCTTGCTCTGGTTTTCATATCTACAACAACGATGGTTTAGAGGTCTATTTTGACGTTGACCATGATGGCGATGCTGAGATTCTCAGCTACAATCAGGACGATTTTCAGTATGCCGTGTCGTTGAGCGAGGAAAAGGAGATGGTGTGGTGCTACCAGCTGGGGAGACCTTCAAAAAAATCACTGGCGATAATCAATACCAACCCCACCCAGGCGGAGACTCTCAGCGGTAAACAATTTACCGGTTATATCCTTGAAATGGCGATTCCACTGAAGGAACTTCGGTTAAAACCCGATAGTGGAAAACTGATAGGCTTTAATGTAGCAGTAAATGACGATGATGACCCTGAGAGTCTGAATCCGTTTGTGCAGGAGCTACAACTATCGTGGACAGGAATGAAAAATGCCTATCAAAATACCGGTGCCTTTGCTGACCTGTTTTTTGTAAGAGCAGAAAAATTAAAGTCCGATAAAAACACCCGTACTGCCGATGGCAAACTACTCACAGAATCAGCAAAATACTGGCTGAAAAAATTGGCAGAATTTCAACAACAAAACCGTACAGAATTTGCAAATACCTCTGGCGGAATAATTCTGCTTGGTGATTCACTTACTGAACGCTTCCCGGTTCAGGAATTATTGCCTGACTTGCCGATTATCAATCGTGGTATAGGTGGAAATAAAATCGGCGGGTGGAAGTATTATGGTTTGATTGACCGCCTTGACGTATCTGTTTATGCCTTAAAGCCGCGCAAGCTGTTTATTCAAATTGGCATCAATGATATTGTTTATGCACATACACCCACAAGGATAATGAAAAAGGGGTACGAAAACCTTCTAGCTGAGTTGAAGCGCAATTGTCCTCAGTCCGGGATTTATGTTCAGTCATTACTGCCAGTTCGGGGTAAATGGAGCAAGTACAATAAACAAATTGTAAATTTTAACCGGGAGATTGAATCTCTTTGCCGGAAGTACGGCTTTACCTATATTAATCTTTACCCACAGTTTGCCGATGAGAACGGCGAATTAAAAGCCGAATTCAGCCAGGACGACCTGCATCTTACACCTGCAGGATATAATCAATGGCACGCTATTCTTAAGCCATTCCTCAATTAAGGGCCTGAGCGACAGATAATGCCAAAGCTAACTGTTCCATTAGTGGGGTCGTAAGGAATCCAGGTAGTATCTGGATGAACAGGTCCTTGAGAAGTGAGTGTCCACATTATATATCGCGCCCGTTCACACATAGCTTAAATTCAGAAAAAGTATCGTAATAATAAGGAGAATTATGATAATAGCGCAGTAGATAAATAAAATGGGCTTGTCTCCCGGTGAACCGCCAAGACCCGCAAGTTTAGTTGTGAATGGGTCATCTGGAATACTGGTCATATAGGCAACAGGTGTAGTGATTCGTGCCAGGCGGTAACGCGCATAGCCTTCCGGATAACCAAAACCAACAGGATAGCGATTGTGGTCAGTATAGTAAGACTCAACATCAGTAGCCATAGAGCGCATATCCGCCTTGCAGCGCGAGACTTTGGAGCGAGTTTGAGCTTCCAGGAAATTGGGTACCGCAAGCCAGGATAGCAATAATGGCAACAACAATAAAAAGACTAATTTGCAGTAAGTGATTTTCTTATTATTTGTGCCATTAAGATTCGGGGGATAATGACTGGAGTGTTCGTGATTCGCCGTAAACGTGCATGTAATTTTTTGTCATACCCGAAGCAATCTGCAACAATTAAATCTACGTTAAGTCTCTTTATTCTGTCTCTCATTTTAATAAATTCATCCATAGTATATGCCGGGCTTAGAACTTCACACAGGAATTTCAATCCAGTTTTACTCCACTTTTTAAGCGCCTTGAGCTTTTGAGCTGACAAAGGAACCAGAATCAGAATTTTGCCCCCTGGTCTTATAGCTGAAACCGTGGAGAGCAAAATTTTTGCGGGCAATAGTAATGGCTTTGAGCTCTTCAGCCCGCGAAAGTTTTCGGTACAAAGCAGGCAAATCTGGTCAACATGTTGTTTTTCCAGGATGGCTATTTGCTTTTGAATGAGAGGAATAATTTTTTGTTTACTCACAATAACCGAGCTTTTGTCTTTCAGCCGTGTGATCAATGGATATTCCCGTGAGGCGGGCTTAAGTCCCATTATTTCCTCCCGGGTGAGACCGTCCAGAGCGCCACACTCAATTATCCTTACCCCGGAACCTAATATCTTTTTCATATCGGCAATAATGTCTTCTCTGGGAGACTGCCCGATAGTAATTAGCCCGATTTTTTTCTGCATTTCCTCCGTTCCTGTTTTATACTAAGCTTTTTCCCGATGGCTGTTTCTATTCTCGCTAATAGGCTGCGGTCTCTCATCCCGGCACCGAGTAGCAATTTTGTGGCAGGTATTGCCAGTATGATTATTTCCTGTTGTTCCTTAATTTCTGCCGAGATAAGTGGCATACCTGTGGAGGCATCAAAGGTCATAATTAAATCAGGAAATATCGCCAGTCGGTTGCCATTGCGTTCCAGCGTCATATATTCATTCCAGAAAGTTAATTCAAAAAGTTCGGCTCTGCTTGAGACAATTATTGTGCCCACATCCAGGCCATTCTCTGTATTCAATTTATACTGCTGAGTCTTTCCGGTGAAAATCAAGCCGTCGCCAAAAAATTGTGCGAGTTTTTTTACCACCCGAAGTGCGCCTGCAGCTGAATAATTGCGGATAATCTTGCCTATCTTGATTGCCATAGCTATAGCTCCAGGTGCACCATTTTTCCTGACATACCGCGCAGGAACCGGATTTCTGGCAACCGCCACCATTCCTCCTGACTTAACTGCTGCAGCTCTAACCAGACTGGACACGGCTTCCAGCGAGCCCTGAAGGAAAAGTTCAACGCGATTCCCCGAACTGGCTCTTCCACCAACTGCGGTTTGAATGGAAACGTAGTTTTTCTTGCGGTGTAACCCCATTGAGCCCATAAGCGCCAGCGGATGAGCTCTGCCATTGCACGGCGCATCAACTAAAGGGAGATTTAAGCGGGCAGAGGGAAGCCACCCATTTACCACACCCAGTGCGCCGACTTCACTGGAGATAAGCCCCGCTATTTTCAGACCGGAATGAATTATAAAGAGTTCAACAGCGCGAACATAATCTTCAGGTTGGAGGCTTTCGCTGCCAGCAGAGGGTGCACCTACTGCTGATACCGTTAATAATAGTGCGTTATCTGGTATCTCCGTAAGTGAGAAAATCCTGGTGAAACCATTTGTCCGGGCAATCTCGGCAATCTGCCTGGCAGCCTCAATCCAGCCACCGCCACCGCCACCCAATACCGCACCGCCTAAAATTGCCGCCTCAGCTATGTTATCATCAATACTATAGCTCATTAGATAATTTCATTTTTCTTTTGAATTAGCATTTAATTGAATTAGTGCTGGTTAATTTTATTTTTTTTATATATGTATGAGAGAAAAGATGAGCTGCTATAAATATTACAAAAAATAATATAACCGTAAGTAAATATGATAAAATTATTTCCTTGGGATTTTGGATTCTTTTATGAGCCCAAAATAAATAAATGAGAATTTGAGAAATAATTAGCAGACCACCGAAAATCCTAATGACTATTCTCCAGACCTGGGGATTATCTTTTGTGTACCTATTACGGATTCCGTATAGCGCATTAAATGGTGCTATAAAGATTAATATCCCTATTAATCCTACAAAAAGCGGCAAAAAATTCGGACCAAAATAAATGTCTTCACTCCCTTCTAATACCTGTCTTCCGATGATATTCATAAATACAAATGTTTCTTTATTTAGATATAATCAGTCCTGAATCCTCATCCGAAATTATATAATCTTTTGGAATATTGCTAAGAGTGCATTCGAAAACTTCGTTGGATATTGGTTTATTAATAGAAACGTTTGTAATTGTCCATTGTTGAGTGATGACTCCTTTGGTATAATTTATCCTTTTGGGGAATAATATTCCATTACCTATATTCATAGTTTCCTCAATTGTTATTTCTTTTGAATCTTTCCCTCTATTAATAATTTTATAAAGTATTTGCGGGTGTTCCTTTGTGATAAGTAATTTTATATCTTCATATCCTAACAAAATCCTGTTTTCTTGTTTTAGTTTATTCTTTTAATCTTCCGGGAGTTGGTTTATATCTGTATGTTGCTCTAAATAATTCTTATCTGCCCAAACTGGAATATTAAAACAATAAACATAATAATGCTTGAAATCCTGTGAATCCTTTGTGACAGTTAAATGTTCTTTATTTTCATTAATAAAATCTATTAATCTCTTTCCATTTATGGAAAAAAGATTCTCGGGCGTTCTTATCATTTCAAAAGGCATATTCTTTAGTGAACTACCAATCCACAGACATTTTTAACTATTGGATCAATTGTAATAAACTTCATTCCATTCCAAAAAATTTCTTCTGAAAATAAAACTGTAGAATCAGAAGATACAGTTTCTTGAGCATAAGGAGTCATTACTTCTTTATAATAAAATTTATCACCTGATTTCTCTTATACAACTTTTCTTGATCTTTTAGAAGGAAATTGTTCAAGAACTCTATTAGTATTTCTATTTCCTTCTTCATTTCTCTTTTTTACTTCATCAATATATTCTTGAGGAATCGTTTCAATAACATTTAATTCAAGTTTGATTGTTTGATTTTCAGGGATTGTATTAAGAATTGTTCTTTTTCAATAATCAATTTCTACCTCATTAGAAAAAACAACTGTTAAACTATTAGTAAAAATAGTAATCATAACAAATAAAACATTCATTATTTTTTTTTGAGTATTTCATAATCATTTACCTCCATCCAATATATATATTTATTGAACACCCACTTGTTCTGGCATATTCAAAATCTGCCTCACTACAAATACAACTTTCGCAATTATAATGAAAATAACCACAATCACCCGCTCCTAAACAAAATGTCGCAAATATTATCAGTTTATTATTTTTACAATCACCGAATGTTGCCGGTCCATCAACCTTATATGTAACATTAACCTCTCTTTCACAACTCCTACCACACATACACAAAATAGGTGGAGCATGTCACCGGACATTCTATTATTTGCAACTATGATTATAGATTAAGCCACTGAGCTTTAAATCAAGGTCAACCATTTCAACACCAGCAGGAACAATTAATTTTTTTACGAATTCATTATCTGAAATAAGTTCTGTACTAGCCTAATACACTAAAAACAAATTACGCGTAAACATGCTTCCATCTTGCTTATACATCTCATTATACATACGGACGGGTATTGTTGAGGTCCCAATATTTTTAGTAGCTATGACTATTAATTTGTCACCAATTTTTCCATAACCATCATAAGTAATATTTTTTAAAATAACACCACTTGACTTGTCTATTTCAAACGATAAAAAAATTTCCCTTTTCCTGAATTATCCTCTTGAATTTGCCCATCAGTAGACATCTTAAGCTGTTTTGTATTAAAAGAAATGGTTTTATCCGTTTCCTTAAAACTTTCTTCTTCTGCTAGTATCATCAAATCTTTATACTTAAGATGAATAAATTTATTATCACCAATACCAAACATGGTTTTTCTAAAAAGAAATCCGGAGTAATTGAACAAAACAGTGCAAGATCCAGATTTGCTCCATTTTGAAGCATTCTATACATTCCTTTTTCTTTTTGCTTTGTTGCAACGTTATGTTCTTTGACATAGAATAAGAGAGATTTTACCTTCTGGTGTTGGGACAGAATGGATGCTTCTCAATTACGCTTATCCGTGTTTTGAAACGAGGTTATAAATTGGCAAAGAAGTTCTTACGTGGT
>CAYRXI010000110.1:8914-9296 GCA_964428255.1 uncultured Candidatus Sumerlaeota bacterium | reverse complement strand
TCCTGGAGGACACGTAATAATTTTGCCTGTAAAGGCAGTGGCAAATCTCCTATTTCATCCAGAAATAACGTTCCATCATTTGCTAACTCAATCAAGCCCATTTTGGTCTGTGTGGCACCGGTAAAAGCCCCTTTTTCATAGCCAAACAGCTCGCTCTCAATTAAAGTTTCAGGAATTCCGGCGCAATTAATGGGTACAAAACGCTTGTTCTTTCGTGGACTCAGCTGATGAATGGCTTTTGCAACCAGTTCCTTCCCCGTGCCGGACTCTCCGTAGATTAACACCGAGCTATCAGTCGGTGCAATCCGCGCAATTAACTCCTTGACCTTCTTCATCGCGGGCGATTCACCAATGATTTCAACATCACCATACAATAAAGCTG
>CAYRXI010000110.1:4111-8904 GCA_964428255.1 uncultured Candidatus Sumerlaeota bacterium | reverse complement strand
TTAAGCGTTTGAAGGAAAGAGCCTTGTCTATCAAGGCCAGCATTTCATCCAGTTGAAATGGCTTTTTTAGATAATGGAATGCACCGAACTTCATCGCCTCAATTGCACCTTCTATCGTGCCATAAGCAGTTATCATAATTACCACAATATTGGGGTCAATTTCCTTAACCTGACGCAACACCTCCATCCCGTCCAGCTCGTCCATTTTTATATCAGTTAGCACGAGGTCCGGGCGATATTTCTGGACGTATTCCAGACCACGTAAGGGGCTGGTGAATGCTGTTACGTGATAGCCTTCAATATTCAGCGCCTTCGTCAGAATTTTACACATATCTGGCTCATCATCAATAACAACGACACTACCTCGATAAACCTTGTTAGTTTTAGTATTGTTTTGTGTTTCCACCATTGTTTTGTAAACAAATTATTTTAGGTAATTTATCCAAATACGCGATAAGGGTCAAGTAAATCACAATCAATCCTTGTTCATTATAGAAGCCCACCCTTTAAATAAATTTGAAGAACGCGTGTTTGACCGATATCCTATAAAGTTAGAATAGTTCTATCAACGAAGGTCGCAGCTCAGAGTTTAATAATTCGTCGATTATAATTTACACTGAACATAACTAAATTAAGCAAAGAGAAACATTTTTTTGTTTCAATTTGGTCTTTAAATTCTTAAAATTTGTACATAAATATATCCTGGAGGTGGACTATGAAGTTAAAGAAACCCGGCGCTTTTACATTGATTGAATTACTAATTGTAGTAGCGATAATTGCCATACTGGCTCTTATTGCCGTTCCCAATTTCCTTGAGGCACAGATTCGCTCAAAAGTATCACGTGCTAAATCTGATATGCGTTCCATTGCTACGGCACTGGAATCTTATCGCACCGACCACAATGATTATCCCTGGGTCTGGCAATATCCCGGGTATGATATGCCTCGCTGTCTAACAACTCCAGTAGCTTTTATTACAACTGTTCCACTGGACCCGTTCGGTTTTTGCAGTAAAGATGACTTATACCAGCAATGGTTCACGACACAAAACTATTATTATGCAACAAAGAAGTATTTTGATGCTCATGGGTGGATCTGGCGAGTTTACCCTGGCGGTAGCAAAAATCCAGCTGTGTGGTGTTTGCAGAGCAAAGGTCCGGATAAAGCTTTTGCACGAGCTCCCTCAAAGGGTGGAGCGGGCGTGGATGAACTTGATGAACCTTATACTTATGAATATGACCCCTCAAATGGGACCATCAGTACGGGGAATATTGTTCGCTCCGGTCCTTAATAAGTATTGCTGAATAAAGATCGTTACTTATTGTCGGATAAATGCTGTCAATTTTTCTACTACTCCTCTGTTAGTGTACGAGAGAAATTGAAGTCTTCAAAGGTTAACTTGTTCAACATAAACGGGAGAAGATACAGGGACTTTGCACCTTTTTAGCATTGTGACCTTTTGATATCATTTTTTCAGTGCCTGAATATACAAATTCAATGTCTCTGAAGCGCGACGAGGCTCAGTGAAGTGCTGTTCAATGGTTTGACGTGCAGACTTGCCCATTTGTTCCCGGAGTTCAGGATTTGACAGCAGTTTAATTATAGCTTCGGCTAATTCCTTACGATTCCCCGGTGAGACAAGCAATCCATTTTTTCCAGAGGTTATTACCTCATCCAGCCCACCTGCATTTAATGCAATAACAGGTTTACCTGAAGCCATTGCTTCAAGAACTGCACGAGAAGAACCGTCACTGCCCAAACCTAAAAACAAGGAGCAGTCAAATGCGGCATAAAATTCCGGTAAGTCATATGTCCGATACCCGGCACAGATAATACTGCGCCGATAAGGACCGGATTTCACATGTTTACGGAGCCAGTGTTTAAGTTCTCCTCTACCAACAATAATAAAGTAGGTCTGCGGCAACTGCTGGAGTACCAGAGGGATAGAATCAAGTAACCAGTCAATTCCACGGTCTTTTCGCAGGCGAGTGACAATCCCCACCACGTAAGCCGAGAGAGGAATCCCCCCCCGTCGACGAATAATACTTCTATCAATGTCTGGTCTGAATCTCTGAATATCTACTGCACCGTAAACTACATTAAGTTTTGAAGCATTTAACTCTAACCTGGCTTTAAGTAGCTCAGCTAATTTTCTGGTCGGCGTTATAACCAAATCTGTTGCTCGTTGAAATAACCAGCGGTGAAGCGGGTCGTTACGAGGTGAAGCATACTTATGGACAGTGCGGACCAATAAAACCGGCACTTTTTGAAGAAATCTTAAGACACTGGCAGCTAACCAGTGGTCGTGAGGTAAATGACAATGCACCACATCCGGTTTCTGGGTGCGAATAAAGTGAATAAGCTGTTTAATATCGTGCCAGGTGTGAAATAGATTATAGGTATGATTATAATAAAACCTGTCTAAAACTTCCACTCCACGTTCTTGAGCCCGGCGCTGAAAGGAATGCCCTGGGGCACAAGCCAGCCAGACCTCTGCCAGACCCGATTTTTGCTGATACAATGCCAGGCTGGTGACTGGCTCTGCCACACCAGTCCAGCGATGGCTGGCAGCTAAATGCAATACTCTTAGTTTTCTCCCAGTGTCCATACTGAAACGGATAAATTAAGCTTGCAGCTAATAAAGATAAAATTATTGCAGAGGCGGGAGATAGAATTGACTCAGATAGCAGGTTTATCAGCTAAATCAAACTTGTGCTTTATGGATTTCAAAATTATGAGCTTAAATTATCCTTACATTCCCGAATTGCAATGCCTCATTTATTGTAAAATCAACTCCCACCCCATTATAAGATAAATTTTTAACCCAGCTCAGCCCTCCCTTACTGCCCAGGAATAAGGGATATCGTTATCATACGGGTCAACTCTGTACTCATCGGGATTAGTGTAGTTATAAACTTCAGTCGGAATATTAACCACAATGGCTTCATATTGACTGATGCATCGCCAGCCGTGCATTACACCCGGCGGTATATGTAGCAATAGCGGATTATGTTCACCGATGAAAAACTCGTTTATTTCGCCTTTGGTAGGCGAGTTATCCCGGGCATCATAGAGCGCAACTCTTAACATTCCATGAATACAGGCAAAGTTATCATACTGATACTTATGATAGTGCCAGGCTTTGACAATCCCAGGATATGTGGTTGTAATATATACCTGCCCGAATTTAGTAAACAAACCGGTATCATCAGCACGCAAAAGTTCCATCAATCTGCCCCGGTCATCAGGAATCGGGCGTAATTGTTTTATTTTTACTCCTTCTATCATTGTTCTTTACTCCTCAGCTCAAAATAAAAAGTTGATATTTGCAGTTGCCAATATCTTTTCTCTCAATTCTTTCATTGCATTTTGACGCCGTTCATCCAGCAAGCGGAGGAAGACAATGGGCTTCAGTTTTTCAAATGGTAATTCTGTTTTAACATCTACCACATAAAACCAGACAAAATATTGCTCATTTTGAGATAAGTTAGAAAACTCGGCAGCTGTTAAGCCGCTGACAAGGTCTTTTATTTGCGGGAAGTCATTGATGTTGATAAATCCCATATCTTTTGCACTGAAAGAGAATTGTTCGTCTTCCAAGGCTTTGACTGCATTTACTATCTCCTGGGCTTGGGGGAGTGCACCCGGTTCAACCAATTTTTGTTGTTCCCCCTTCAACGCCGCTTCCAGGAGTGATAATTTCTTATTTGCCAGTTCCACCTTTTGTTTTGCCAGAAAGTCTTCTATCTTCTGACGCAGCAGTTTCATCTGTTTTGCCATCTCCTCTGCAGAGTATTTTTCTGGATTTTTCACCTCTCCCACAAATTGATACAAATAATAAAAATCCGCAGCGCCTAACTCTGCTTTGTGCTGTTCATAGTAATTGCGCTCGTCCTGTTCAGAAATTTGCAGCTTTGTTTTTATTTGCTCCTGCTCTACTGCTTCACCATCCAGTAAAATGTTAGTAAAAAAACCACCCACTTCAAGCAGCTTATTTCCGGTTGTGAGTTTCTGGCGCTCGCAATATTGAGCAATTGTCTCATAGGTTGCTACCTGATGAGAAACTTTTTTCAGATAATTCATATCCAGTAACATCCCTTTATAAATCTGTGGAAACAGAGACAATAATTCAGCTTTTGTGAGTTGAAACTTCTGGACTTTTACGACTGGATAATCTTCAGCTCTGAACTCAAAATTGATTGTGTCAATCTCCGGTGCAGATTCTTCCAGAAGTTTTTTAAGCTCGTAATTATGACGCAATTTCAGTTGTGTTTGCTGTAATTTAGCCAAAATCTGGGGACTAGCTTGTTCCAGTGTAAGGTCACGCGGGGGGATTTTTTCAAGGCAGCGTAAAATATAAAAACCATCCTTAAAGTCTTGAATCATACTAATCTGTCCGGGTTCAAGTGAAAAGGCAACCGCTTCAAATTCCTTTGGATATACCCCTTTGCTGAAAAGTGGTAATTCACCACCCTGTGGTGCACTCTTCGCCTCTGAATATTTTTTAGCCAGCTCACCAAAGTCTTCACCAGCCTGAATTTGCTGATAAATTTCCTCTAATTTTCGGCGTATTTTAAGGCGCTCTTCAAGTGGCTTATCTCCCGGCGCCTTCAGATAAATTGTTTGCACCCTTACCTGTTCCGGATGTTTAAATTCATTTATATGCTGTTGGTAGTAGAGCTTAATGTCTTCGTCCAGCACTTTAACCTGAGGTTTTAAAACCTGGTCTACCCAGACGTAGTCATAAAGAGGATGCAGACGAATTCGTAATTTTTTAAACTCCAGTCCCGTGC
>CAYRXI010000110.1:0-4101 GCA_964428255.1 uncultured Candidatus Sumerlaeota bacterium | reverse complement strand
GTTAAGCCCCAACCCCGCTGCTGTGCCAGCAGTTTGTAATATGCTATCTCCTGAAGATACTCACGTATCTTTTTAGCCATTTCACCGCGTAAATTAAAATCTGTAGAATTTAGGTAGTCATAGAACAACGCAGGTGAGTCTTTCCCGGTAAGTAGCAAATAAAGAAACAACTCTGTCTCCGTAATTTCTCCAGTTGAATAAGTTGCCAGAGTCTGAGGATTGATAATTGGCCTATAATCATTCTCCACCGCATAATATTTAATTTCTGCTGCTGGAGAACCCGTTTGTGACTTCTTTTTCTTTGTCTCCTTTTTATCTTTTTCTAAAGAGAAAAGTTTGTCTTCTTTTTTTGCCGGTAATTGGAGGGCTAACATAAGTCCCAGTATTACCAATCCACATAGTCTTAAAATCCTGCTTAATCTGGAGCGTAAGCGATTGCCTATTTGTAAGTATTGTAACATATTATCTCCTCCAGGGGTTTTCTTTTTTCTGGAGAAAAAGGGTGAAAGGCATTTTCCTCAGCCGGATAACCTAATGTGCACAGCGCTATAATTCGCACATCCTCGGGCACCTGCAAAATCTTTTTAATGCACTTTTCATCAAAGGCTTGAATCCAGCAACTGCCAATGCCCTTTTCAGTGGCAGCCAGAGTAAGATGGTCAACGGCAATACTGATGTCTGTCATCAAGCTACTCACCTGTTTATCTCCACCCACGCCATGCCAGGCTTCTTCCTCTTTGCCACAACCTACAATTAACACAGGTGCCTCGGCAATGAATTTTTGGCCGCCACACATTTCCACAATTTTCCGTCGCAGTTCCGGGTCAGTAACTACGATAAATTTCCAGGGTTGCCGATTGGCGGCAGATGGCGCCGCCCGCATTGCCATTAGTAAATCCTGCAATATTTTGTCAGGGATTGGTTTAGAGAGATATTTTCTAATACTGCGCCTAATCCTTATGGCTTGCATCACATCCATCTTGTGCCTCCATATTTAAAAAATGTCAAAATCCTTCCTGTTCTCTTTTTTGACTAATTGTGAACTGCTAAAGTTTGTTTTCTATTAGAAATTCGGCTGGGAGAATTCATTTTTTCCCTAATAACCGTTTAAAAAATTTATACAGTTTAAATAGTTTTTTACTCCGCAGCCGGTCAAGCTCATAGCTGGCTTGTTCCCAATCCCGCCATCTGTCGCCCAATATTATTCCAATCCGCTTTTCTACTTCGTTTAATTCCTGCCGCTGATTACGATATTTCTCTTGATTATCAGGTGCAGACGCTGGTTTAGCCATCCATTGTTGTAAATCCCGGGTAGTAGCAGAATAAGAAAAATTTTTTAAGGCATAAGCGCGAGCCTGTTCACCGATTTCCTTCAGCCGAGCGCGATTTTCGGCAGCTTCAATAATCGTGGAGGCAAATCCCTGAAGGTCACCAATCGGCACGGTAAAACCAATCTTTTCCGCTGCAATAATATGGCTGATCTCTGTACCCAGAGTAGTTAGCACTGGCAATCCCATTGCCAGCATATTGGTCAACCGGTTTCGCGCTCCAAATATAGTTTCATAATTGATAGTATCAATATTGATACCCAGATCACTTTCAATGAAAAAGTACGAAGTTTGCTCTGCTGGAATCCAGCCACATAAGTGAAATCTATCTTTGAAGGGGCTTTCAGCCACCAGCTGTTGAAACCGCGGATAAGTGCGCTCATCATGGCCATCTACCATCCCACCTGCCACTACCAGATGAATTCGGGGATTAGCCTGCATCGCCATACTCAGTGCCTGGTAGAGAAAATCAATATCTGTCCACGTGTTAAATCCTCCGCTCCATAACACTATAAAAGCCTCAGCTGGCACCAATTTGCCACGCAAATATCTCTGGTTTGTATCTGGCAGTTTGAGATATATCTCATTTACTGCATTGGGTAACCAGTGGGCAAATTCGTAGTCAAAAGTAAAGCGATTGAGTCTACCCGCCAGAGCCAGCTCACCCAGCAAAGCGTATTTTTGTGGCTGTGAAACAACAGAAAACTTGTCCGCCCGCCGCACAATACTTAACTCCTGGCGCCAGAAAATTTCCAGCTCTCCGTCATTCTGGTATAAACGACATTTGGTCTGTCCCTCAGCCATCGCATAACCATTTAAATCTGCCCAGAGAGGGATATTTGTTTCCAGCATTGCCAGAGCCGAGGCTGGAAATGTATTTATCCCCAGCAGGGCATCTGGTGAAAATTCAGCAACTTCTGCATATAATATTCGTAAGATTTCCTCAATACTGTGGCGGTTAATCTGGATATAAGAAAAATCATTGTAAGTTTTCTCTTCTGTGACCGGCAACGTTAAAATATCGGTATCTTTATCGGGAATAGGTATCGTAAACAATCGGATGTTATGCCCGGCGGATAATAGTGGCTGAATCAAATGCCAGGTACGTAGACATTGTCCCCCTACTTTAGTGACACCTGGTGCCAGTAATGGTCCTATACCTACTGCTAAAATTTTTGTCATCTTTTATAGCTCTACGCCGATGATTATTTGCGCTTTCGCTTTTCTTTCATTCTGATTATTAACGTTTCAGGTAGTAAATAAATATTTACCAGAAAAGCCTTTAATAATGGAAGAAGCAAATCAGCCGGACGATTTTGCCATAGCCATTTCAATTCGCATTTTAAGGCTCTCCATAGCTCATTTATTCCAAAATTTTTCAGGATAAATCTAAACCGGTTACGATGATACTTATATAAAAAGCCGGGACTAAACTTACGAGTAGTTCTGGATTCGTAGTGATAGACTTTAATGTGCGGGATATAATAAACCTTATAGCCCAGTCGCCGCGCACGCCAGCAATAATCTACCTCTTCAAAATAAATCGGGAAATACCCCTCATCCAGCAGCCCAATTTTTTGCATTAACTCCCGCCGAATAAAAAATGCTGCACCAGTAACATAATCACATTCTCTTATCTCATTATACTGCCCACGGTCAATTTCACCATTGCCAACATGCTGAGTTAGGGCATTAGCTCCGACGATTCCGCCTGCATGCTGAATTGTCTGCTGGTCGGGATAAAGCAATCTTGCACCGAAAATTCCCCAATCTGGCAATTGCTCCGCAGCCTTTACTGCTGCTGTCAACCAATCAGGCGACACTGCAGTATCGTCATTTAATAGTACCAGTATTTCTCCTTGAGCCGCCTTCAGCCCGAGGTTGTTACCGCCTGCAAAGCCCAGATTTCTCTCGGCACGCAGGAGCTTTACCTGAGGAAATTTTTCTATTACCAGCTTACTGGTACCGTCACTGGAACCGTTATCAACAACAATTACTTCAAATGGCGAATATTCTGAGCGCAGCACTGATTCTAAACACACTGGCAGTACTCGTTTGCCATTAAGAGAACAGATTATTACTGAAACAAGCATTGATAAAAAGATTTTAATTCTTTTGCTGGTAATTTAGCAATTTAAACCGATATCCTTCTATCCAGCCTATTTGTGAATGCTCTAAATATATTTGCCGAGTTTTACTTGACTCAGAGGGTATTAACCAATTATGATAATTCTAAATACTTTGTGCGATTATAAAATATCAAGTGGCGGGATAGCTCAGTCGGTAGAGCAGGGGACTGAAAATCCTTGTGTCGGCGGTTCGATTCCGTCTCCCGCCACTTTTTTTTGCGCTTGCTATTCTCTTTAGCAGGTTTATTCTCTCAACAATAAGCAAAAATAATCTTCTTTTTTCAGTCTTCTTTCCTGCCAGATTTCTTATGTATTAGAGGTCCTGTAATTTAATTGTTTGTCACAATAAATACTTTGTTTTCTCTGAGATTTATACTTGCACTCTTCAATGAATTTATACTCAACTAATTTTAGACTTCATTTTACAGGAGTGAGGATAAATGGGGAAACCAAATATTAAGCGGATAGGCATTTTGACGGGTGGCGGAGATTGTCCGGGGTTAAATGCGGTTATTCGCAGTGTCACCAAAACAATGGTAGAAAAATATTCTGTGGAAGTGATAGGCATTGAAGATGGATTTCTGGGGTTAATACTCCCGCGCTGGCGTCACCTGCGGTATGAGGACGTGTCCGGTATTCTCACT
>CAYRXI010000109.1:0-9429 GCA_964428255.1 uncultured Candidatus Sumerlaeota bacterium | reverse complement strand
TTGTTAACCAACGACGTTTTTCTTATGAACAAATATTAACTTTGCAACAAAGCAGTGTATAAATATTATCAAGGAGAAGTCAAATGCACGCAAAACTAAGCGGGCAAAGATATTTATTCGTTTGTTTATTCGTAATATGTTGTTTATTAGCTTATGCTAATGAGCTTATCCAGATTAATCCTCAAATAATTTCTACTGATACCTCATCTCAATCCAATTCACCATTAATCTATCTTTTCGGCACAACTATTGACCCAGCCAATGAAGAAATATCATTACAACACATTCGTAATCCAGAATTACTAACCTCTCCCAGAAAACAATTTAATGGCAATGAATATGTTCTTATACAATTTAAATCCCCGATGAAAGATAAATGGCGAGAACAATTAATTGCTGAGGGTGTAAAAATTTATGAATATATCCCGGATTATTGTTATCTGGCAAAAGTTCCCGTTGAGAAAAAAGATAAGCTTAAAGCTACTTATTCCTGCATAAATTGGATTGGAGAATTTCGTCCAATTTTTAAGTTTTCTACCTCTGCTTTATTTGATTACAACCAGACTCAACCCCCTGCTTTACAAACAGAAACAGAAATAAATGGCGTAATTATTTCACCTCTTGACACTGAGGTTCTTGATAGCCCGAAGGAATACATAATTGTGGCTTACCCGGACGTTAATATAGAGGCATTACAGAATGAATTAATACAACTGGGTGCAGAAATTATCAGTATTAGCCAGAGCGAGCTAAAAATAAAATTTTTAATCCGGATCAGTCCCTCAAAATTAGCTGCTGTATCTTACATCACTGCAGTTAAATGGATAGAACCCAAACCAGAATGGAAACTATTAAATAATGAAGCGCGTAGGATATGAAACGTCTCTGATGTCTGGAAATGGCATAATTTGCCCCAGGGATTATATGGTGCAAATCAAATCATTGCCGTAACGGATTCAGGATTGGATAGAGGGAAGTATGATCCGAATCTAATGCACGATGACTTTGAAGATGGTAACGGCAATTTGCGGATTCACCCCACTCCTGGTCCTGGTATTCCTGCGGGCGGAATTAAAGACTGGGTGGGCGATGGTGCCCAGGATAATCACGGTCACGGGACACATGTCGCCGGGTCTATTCTGGGGAATGGTATAAAGTCCGGGAGTGACCCTGCAAATCATAATTACCCTGATACTTGCTTTGCAGGTATGGCACCTGAAGCTAAATTATTTTTTCAAGCAGTTGGTGATAATGCTGGAGGACTTACCGGGATTCCTGCCGATTTGAATTTATTATTTAAAGAAGCCTATAGATGTGATGCCAGGCTTCACAATAATAGCTGGGGATCAATAATATTTCCACCAGGTTCTTATACCACTATGTCACAGGACGTTGATGAATTTTCCTGGTCGCATCCTGATTATACTATCTTTTTTGCTGCAGGAAATGATGGTGTTGATTTTGACAGAGATGGAGTTGTTGATAATTATAAACTATCATCTCCAGCTGCAGCCAAAAACTGCATAGCAGTGGGTGCCAGCGAAAATTATTGTCACGATATAAACGCCTTCTTAAAATTCATTACCTGCATCTTTTCAAGTATTTCCCCGCGTTTTAAACGAATGCATAAAAAAATGTTATAATTTCTTGCCATTTCCAGTTGGACCAATATCAAATGATTTGATAGCTATAAAACTAATGGTATGGCTGCCTTCAGCAGTAGAGGACCCACCTGGGATGGAAGATACAAACCTGACCTTGTGGCGCCAGGGACCTTTATTAATTCTACATTATCCAGCTTGGCTCCATTATCTAATTTTGATGGTTGGTTAGGAGATAACATCCACATAACCATAACAAATGTATCGTGTTGTTCAGGGAGAATTTATCCCTATTTTGGTTTTATTCCGGTCCAACCGAATCCAATGCCGACGCTTACACCAACCCCGACACCAATATCAGCCAATCCATTGGATACAGTTATTATACCTATCCTGGCAGACAATCCAACGACTTGCACTAATATATCTTTTGATATCATTTTTGATACTAACAAATTGCAATTCATAAATATTACAAAAGGTGCAGATATTAAAAATTGGGAGTATTTTTCTGCAGTGCCAATTGAGAAGGGATTACATATTGAAGCTGCAGCCGGGAATTCTAGTTTACATGTGATAGGCGATAAGAAAGAAATTTGTAAGGGAAGTTTCAAAATATTAGCAAATTATGCTCTTAATAGTGGCACCAGTATGGCTTCACCCATAGCGTGTGGAATAGGTGCATTAATTAGAGAATATTTGAATCTTTCAGGTGTTGCCAATCCCTCCTCCGCCTTAATTAAGGCATTATTGCTTAATGGCTGTGATGATATGTACTCCGGTCAATATAATGATGTTGATAAACGAGAGATTCATACTCCTGCACCAAATTTTGTTGAAGGGTGGGGTAGAATTAATCCTGAAAACTCATTACCAGACCCTAATCGTAAGGTCTTATTTGATGATAGAAGTGTGTGGCTGAGCCCCGGGCAAACAGCTGTCTATGAATTTTTTGTTGCTGATAATAGCATTCCACTCAAAGCGAAACTTGTCTGGACAGATTTCCCGGCATCCCCGGCTGCTAACTTTGCGTTAGTAAATGACCTTGACTTAGAACTGATAACACTTTCAGGAAATACTATCAGGCCGCTAAATCCAAGACAAAAGACGCCATATTTCCGTCGCGATAATTCCTCTGCCTGGAATACTACAGTTCAACCCACACAATTAGGAATCGGTTATGCTGCTAAGTTTACACCTCCCAGCTATCCTTTTGAGCCTGCTATTATTATGTTTGGAGTTACCTCTGATGTTGAGAATTGTACCCCTTGTGATAATCTCTATGTGTGTTTTGATGTTTATTTATATGATGAAGGCAGCGATGGAAAACCTGGGAACATATATAAAGACCAGATGGTTCCAGCTCTTAAAAATACCTTCACTATTATCCAATTACCTGTAAAGGGAGTAACTATTTCCTCACGTGGTTTGTTTGTAGAAGTTAGATGGGGAGAGTGCTGTTGTTTTTCTCAATTGTTTAAACTCAGCGCCAGTTCTCAAAACTCGATTTCAGGGAATGATTTTATGCGTTCCGTTACTGGAAACTGTCTACCTATGCCCAATGATTCTTCTATTGACCTTGGTATAGTTATAGTCGGATTTAAACCTTTAGCACCAGGGAATAAAGATTCCATTAATAATGTAGAAGGAATAGAAATTCCTAATCCAGAAATTGGAAGATATCAATTAAAAGTAATTGGTGCTGAAGTAAATTATGGACCGCAAGATTATGCAGTGGTAGTTTCGGGTGGAGTTGCTTCAATTGTTGCTAATTATCCTTTTGATACCAATGATAATGGTTGGACCTTTAGCGGTCAGATATGCCGAAATACGACGAGTTGCTTTGACATTCCTTCAACATATTCTTTACCTGGAAATATTGCACTTTCTGCTTCAGGTTCAACTAATTCTTTTGGCTACATCACAAGTCCAGAGATTATCGTTGAAAATGAGCGTGATTATCAAGCAACGTTCATTGTTAGATCCACTATTGCAGATAGTAATATGGTTCCTCAATTTAGAATGCGCGTTAATCAAGACAGTACAAAGTCAGCCTGGACTATGGGAGTTAATAGTTATGATAATGTCTCACCTACGTGGAATTCACCTAAAGCATATCATATTTACTTTACTCCACAAATGCTTAATCCTGCTGATAAAGTCACGTTAAGCTTTGATTTAATCAGTTTTGATCCAAAGGATGATACAGAAGCATGGCTTTGTCTGGAAGAAGCTACCGTTTCTTTACTAAGATAATATCCTCAAGAACAAGATTTTTATTTTTTTCCTGATTCAGGTGCTAAAATCACTCCTGCATTTTCCGCAGGGCTTCGGCGCCGGAGACAATATCCAGCAGCTCTCTGGTAATCGCTGCCTGCCGTGCTTTGTTCATCTTTAATGTCAGCTCATCCAGCAATTCTCCGCAGTTGCGAGTGGCGTTTGTCATAGCCAGCATTCGAGCACTGTGCTCGGAAGTAAATGCCTCAAGCAGAGTTTGCGCCAGTTTACTGCGCAGGTAAGCCGGCAGAAGCTCTGCAATTACTCCCGCAATATCTGGTTCAATAATGTAGTCAAGCCGGGCTTCTGCTTCTGTGAGTTTCTCTTCCTCAGCCAGCATTTCAGGATTTATTGGCAGAAGTGTTTCAATGATGGGGCGATTTGTTGTGCGGGAAATATACCGACTGAACAGCAAATAAATCGTATTTATTTTTTTCTGTAGAAAAAGAGTTTCCAGGTCTGTGGCAATCTTTTCCACTATCTCCAGGTTAAATCTCGCTGCCAGGTCCAGTGCAGTGCCAATAATTTCGGCATTTTGCCGACGGAAGTGGTTATAACCTCTACGTCCAATTAGATAAAGAACCACCTTTTTTTGAGCACTTTGCTTGTGGAGGAATTCTTCGGCGTACTGAATTAGATTGGTATTGAATGCCCCGCATAACCCGCGGTCAGAAGTTATAAGAACCAGACAGTCAGGACTTTGTTCGTCATTACTCTGCAGAAACGGATGCTCAATAACAACACGCGCGAATTTATCTCTATTCGCTAATAGCCTGACAATTATACGACGCAGATATAAATAATACAGCTTTGCTGAATTCCAGCTCTCTTCCGTTCGTCGAAATTTAGCAGCAGAAACCATCTCCATTGCCCTGGTAATCTTCTGCGTATTACGGAGAGAACGAATTCGCCGGCGGAGTTTTTTTAAATCCTCTACCACTTGACTTTTACCCTGGTTCTCTTATTATAGTTAAGTATTAATTTAATGAGTATTAATTAGAAATTAATATAAAATCCAACTTAAAAATTAAATCAACAATAAATGTGAATTGATTTATAAGTTAATTAACCAATATTACGTTAGGAGGATGTATTATGCAAGGAGTTAACTGGAAGCCCCTTTTATTAATATTAATAATGCTGGTTAATATTGCCAGTGCAGATAAACTCGCCGATTTGGGGCTAACGCCCGATGGCAAACCATTGATAAAGCAAGTAGACAAAAGGACTGCATCTGCGGGAATCTGTCTGTATACAGACAGTGGACCTTGTTTCGTAGCACGCCAGGAGCTGGAGCTCGTTAAAACAGCGGATTTACTCACCCGGGCGACTACTATTGCAGAATTGGTGATTAAGGGCCCAACAGAAGAAGAAAAGCAAAGAAGTATCAGGCAAATTTTCCCCCCCGAAACCAGACTTTATAAGATAGAGCTGGATGAGCAAAATGTTATTAAGGTGATGATTGATTTTCCTGAAGAGTTTATTAGCGATTCAAGTCAGGTGGCTTCTAAATTTGATTTAATAATTGACTCCCTCATTAAAAGTTTACAGGTTCTACCCATCACTGGCTTTTCGGTATTAGCGCGAAAACCAAACTCAAATGACTATGTGCCACTGGATTCTTTTTTACCGCCAATCCCCGAGACCGATTCACAGTATGAACCAGACGAAGCCACTCCCCCCCGAATTGAGCACCCAGATGAAGAGCAAGCTATAAAACAATATCCGCGTCCCGGTAGCAGTCGGCCGGTTGGTGCTTTAACCGGTAAAGCAGTTTATCTTAATCCCGGGCATGGAATGGTCTGGCGAGATGCAGACTACTGGGGCTTACAGCGTGGCTTTACTCAGAATAATATTGAAGACTATTCTAATGTAGACTGGGTAAACACTTTTCTGTTTGCGTATTGCTATAATGCAGGTGCCGACGTTTTTAGCGTGCGCGAACTTGATTTTAACCACAATATGGTAGTGGTGGACAATGATGATGGGGCGCCTGATTATGTAGAGACTGGTAGTGGCTGGTCTAACAGCTCCCTTGCTGGCTATGCCAATGGACGTATTCCATATTTATCAGGACAAAATCCTTTTAGCTATGGCACAAATCGTCTGGTTCAGTGTGTGGTAGGCACGCCCACCGCATCTGCCACCTGGATTCCAACCATTCCTGCTAACGGATGGTATAATGTGTATGTTTCTCATGGTGCGTTCTCCAATCGCTCTCCACAAGCACACTACAGAATTTTTCATAATGGTGGCCAGACAGATTATTACGTGGACCAGCGAATGAGACGGTTTACTTGGATTTATATTGGCACTTATTACTTTCGTGCTGGACGTAATCCGGACATTGGAAGGGTGGTTCTGTATAACGACTCTACATCCACAGGTCATTTTATTTCGGCAGACGCAGTGAGATTTGGGGGGGGGATGGGATTAATCAGTCGCGGTACTGTTGGCACGAGTGGTCAGCCGCGTCGTGATGAAGAAGCCCGCTATCATATTCAATATTCTGGCGCGCCCAGCTCCCTGTATGACGGCTCCGGCAATGATGAAAACGATGGCTGGCCAGCACGGCCTCAATTTGGGAGATGGCTGAAACAACAAGCCGAACAATATGGCGCCCCTGCGCAGGATTCGGTGTTCATCAGCAGTCATACTAACGCCTATAATGGAATCGCCCGGGGACTGGGAACTTATGTTTATACTGGCTATAGTGGCACCTGGCATGACCGCTTTAGAAATTATGTCCACGATGAAGTGTTGAACGACTTAAATAAAGGCTACAGCTCAAATTTCATAAATCATGGCGATGGGAAAAAATATGGCACCTATAGTGAAAATAATCCCGCCAATGTCAGTGATTTGATGCCAATTTTTCTGGGAGAGTGGTTGTTTCATGATAATGCAATAGATATGAGTATGTATCATGACCCCAAGTTTCGCCGAATGCTGGCTTGCGCCATTTATCAGGGCATTGTAAAATTCTGGGCTAATGAGCGCGGGACACCTGTCTATCTGTTGCCCGAACCCCCGAAAAATTTGCGCTGTCGTCAGCTCAGCACCACCAGTGCTCAGCTTGCCTGGGACCCTTCTCCTACGGACAATCAGGGGATTGGTGGCGACCCAGCAACGGGATATAAGATTTATTTGAGCTCACAGGGACGCGGCTTTAATGATGGTATTCCCGTATCCGGTGGCACTAATACTACTTATACATTCAGCAATTTAACACCAGGAATGACCTACTATTTTTACGTGACCGCTAACAATCAGGGGGGGGAAAGCTTCCCCACCGAAGTCCTCGCTGTTAAACTTGCCACCGCTCCCAATACACCTAAACTGCTCATTGTTAATGGATTTGACAAACTGGACATTGCCACAAGAGTTCAAATCCCTTACAGTAACAGTATCCTTTATAGACAGATTGTACCTCAAATGAACACCTACGATTATATCGTTGAGCATGCCCGAGCAATTGATAATTATCCTTATCCGATAGCATTTGATTCCTGCGAAGATGAAGCCATTGAGCTGAACTATGTTAACCTGTCAGATTATGCTGCAGTTATCTGGATTGGCGGAATTCAAGCCGAAGTCAGCACTATTGACCCAACTAATGACATCTCCATCTCACCAGCCCAGCAGACAAAATTATCCGCTTATCTCGCAGGGGGGGGTAAGTTATTTATTTCCGGCTCGGAAATTGCCTGGGACCTTGACCGCGGCGGAACAGTGACATTCGTTGATAATGTCCTCAGAGCTAACTATGTCCAGGATAGTGCAAGCACCTTCAATGTTACTGGCAGTCAGGGCTCTATCTTTGCTGGTCTGGGCTCATTTAAATTTGATGATGGAACTGGCACCACATATAAAGTCCATTGGCCCGATGTGATAACACCAGTTAATGGCTCTATCGCTGCTATGAATTATGGCGGTGGGACTATAATGCTGGACAACTTTGATACTATTGGTGGCTGGAAGGACCCGAATTTTTCCGGACAAACTAATGCTGACCCAGCCTGCACTTTTAACATTGTCTCTTCGCCAGTTTATGAAGGCACGGGTTCGGGCGATTTATATTATGTCTGGGGTACGGGCGATTTTATACGGGAATATAATAGTAGCCTTCCTGAATTTCCTGCTAATTCTTCCTTCTCAATCTGGATTTACGGCGATAATTCAGGCCATGAGGTGCGCATCTGTCTGCGGGATTCTGATAATGAACTCTTCGTCAATGAATACAATTCCATAAACTTCACGGGCTGGCGTCAGATCGTCTGGAATAATATACAACAAAATCCCGGCACTCGCTGGGTAGGTTCTGTTGATGGGGTGATTACCGGTCCTAATGTCAGATTAGATAGCATTCATATCAGGAAAGTCACTTCAGTTGGAACTGGGCATTTATATTTTGACGCTGCAACTTATACTACAGGTGTCGGCTCAGATATGGTAGCTGCCGTTCAGTTTGAAGGGACTTACAAACTGGTATATCTGGCGTTTCCTTTTGAGACTATCATCTCAGCTGATGTCCGTAATGCAGTTATGGAACGGGTGTTAAATTTCTTTGGATTTGGTTCCACAATTCCAACTCCGATCCCAACTTCTACTCCAACTCCAACTCCAACTTCTACACCCACTCCAACTCTTACACCTACTCCAACACCTACACCAACTCCAACCAGAACACCTACGCCTACACCTACTTTAACGCCCTCACCAACACCAACACCATCACCAACGCCAACGCTTACTCCTACTTTTACTCCTACGCCCACTCCAGGATGGCAACAGCTTGTAGCTTATGATTTTGAAAACTCCGTTCAGGGATGGGTCTTTTATAAGTCCAGTGTTTCAGCGCCCGAAGGCTCCTGGACTGAGGCGTTTCCGGTTTATGATTCAAATCGCCTGGGCATTGAAACTGATGACTTAACAAATAGATTTGGCTGGTGGGAAGCACCATCAATTGTTCCATTTGTTCCCAATAAATTATATAAGGTGGTGGCAAATCTGGCTACCAATCAGGAAAATCCACTGGCTGTTCCAACAATCCGACTCAGGGTGAACGAAGAAAATTACTCCTATGCAGTGTCAATGGGGTTGTTTTCTAATGCCGTGGAATTTATGCCCACGAGTACTAATCGTCAGTACAATATGTATGTCTTCCCTGTACAGACTGCGACCAGTGGTTTAAGAATCTCATTTGACGTGTACGATTTCGCAAATCCCGGTGACTCGGGGGCGGTCTATCTGGATGACCTGGAAGTGAATGTTGCGGATATTCCTGAAAGTGGGTGGCTAGGAGAAACTCCTCCACCCTTTAATCAATGGCTTTTTAGTGGCGTCATCCCGCCGTTTGCTCCTGTTAACAGCGGCACGATAGGTGGTTTACAGCTCATCTCTGGAGTTGATAGTAATTACAATTTCGCCTACTGGTATAGCCCCGCAGAGATTCCCTGGATAGATAATCAGCTTTACCGTGTTAAATTTACAGTGGCTTCTGCAGACGTCGCACCATTCAATGGTCAGGTTCGTGTTAATTCAGAAGATT